>JACKEA010000001.1:1800000-2100000 GCA_020633235.1 Polyangiaceae bacterium
CGTCGCCAGGCCGCGCAGGGCGAAGCTCGTGCCGCCGCCGTCGAGGCCCACGCCACCAGTGCCGTTCAACAGCCACAGCTGGGCTTCGCCGCCGGCGCTGAAGATCTGGTCGGTGTTGTGGGGCATGAAGCCCTTCAGACCAATGCTGGTGTCACCCAGCACCTGCAGCAGCTGCGGGCGGCCCTGGTCGTTGTCCGTCGCCGAGGCGTGGAAGCCGACATAACCCTCCAAGAACGGGAGGATGGTGGCGTTGATGCCCAGGTGCGACGCGATGCGAGTGACCTCGTCGCTCGCGCCGGGCGTTCCACCTGCAGGCGTGGGGCAGTTGCCGTCGCACAGGAAGCCGGAGCCCTTGAAGTACTCCGTGATGAACGACACGCGGAACGTTCCCGGCGCGCCGCTGCCGGCTTCCGAAACATGGAGCAAGCCGGTGGAGGCGCTCAACGTGTTCTGGATCTTCAGCGATGCTCGCCGCCAAGCCCGTTCCATTTCGGGATCGTTCGGGGGAGTCATCTCGCCGGAGGCACTGGCCTCACCGCCACCACCGAGCGACCAGCTGGCGTTGGCGTCGAAGCCGGCGCCGGGCTGCTGGCCCGCGGGGGGCGCCGCACCGGGCGCGCCGGCGGGGGGCTGACCCGCAGGTGGTCCAAACGGCTGTGCCCCCGCAGGTGCCGGCTGACCGGGAGCCGGAGCAGCACCCGCGGGTGGCGGCTGGGCGCCGGGATCCGTTCCTCCTGGCGGTGGGGGCAGGGGCTGCTGCGCCAGCACGGTGGCGGTGGACAGCAGTGTCCCAAGCAAAGACAACGACGCGATTCCGGAGCTCTTCATGTTCCCTCGTCAGTCGCTCACGCAGGCGTTCGAGGTCGCGACAAAACCGCGACCGGGCGCGGTTTTAACACCCTTTGCCGAAGCGCCGAAACGCGCTTTCCGAGCCGCGGCCCCGGAAAAGGCCGTCGCCGCGCCGGACCAACAAAAATACCCAATAAAAACCGATGGTTGTTGTCCTGCTACGGCGTGCTTGGCTAGAGTCGGGAGCGGTGACCGAGTCGCTCATCGTCGTGGAGGGCCTGCGCAAGGTGTTTCGTCACGGCCTCAGCCTGAAGAAGGTCGAGGCGGTGAAGGGCGTCTCCTTCGAAGTGCACGCGGGCGACATCTTCGGCTTCTTGGGGCCCAACGGTGCGGGCAAGACCACGACCATCAAGATGCTCACGGGGCTGATCTCGCCCACGGCGGGTCACGCCAAGATCTTCGGGCGCTCCATCCCGAGCCCCCGTGCGCTCGAGCGCGTCGGCTTCATGCCGGAAAATCCATACGTGTACCCGTTCCTCACCCCCACGGAGTTCGTGGAGATGTGCGGAAGGCTGTCGGGGCTGTCGCGCAAGGCGGTGCGGGATCGCGCGCGCAAGGTGCTCGATCAGGTCGGCATCCTATACGCGGCGGATCGCCCGGTGCGTCGGCTGTCCAAGGGCATGCTGCAGCGCACGGGGTTGGCGGCCGCGCTGGTGGCGGATCCCGAGCTCTTGATCTTGGACGAGCCGATGAGCGGGCTCGATCCCGTCGGGCGCAAAGAAGTGCGCGACCTGATCTTGGACGAACGCCAGAACGGTCGAACCATCTTCTTTTCCACTCACATCCTGAGTGACGTGGAGATGATGTGCGACCGTGTGACCATTCTCCGCCGTGGCAACGTGGTGGTGAGCGGGCGGCTGTCGGACTTGCTGAAGAGCGAGGTGCAGCGCACCGACATCGTGCTCGTCTCGGCCTCGGAAGAGCTGGAAAAAGCCCTGGCGGAAGCGGGCCACACGGTGCGGCGGCTGCCCGAGCGGTTGGTGGTGGAGGTGGAGGGCAAGACGCGCGTCGGCGAGGTGCTCTCGGCGGCGCTGGAAGCCAACGCCAGCGTGGTGGAGGTCACTCCCCGTCACGAAACTCTCGAAGATCTCTTCGTCCGAGAGGCCATCGAAGGCGCCTCCTGAGCGCGCTTTCTTTTTGTTGGTGCGGCGCGAACCCCGTCGCTACTCGAATCGCACGTTCGCGATCCAACTTCGCTTGCGCCGCGCGAGCCGCGCGTCGGGGGACTCCGAACCGAAGCTCGCGGGCGCGCGCTCGAGCATCTTCTCCTCGACGCCCTCCAAGGCATTGACGCTGACCACGGCGTACAAGCGACCTTCGATGTCGCTGGTCACGATGGGGACCACTCCGCAACTCGTGCACACGTGGAAGTCCGCGGTGCCCGTTCCGAAACGGTAGTGACTCACTCTTTCGGGATCCGCCGAGCGGACCCAGAGGCTGCCACCGGGGGACGTGGTCCAGACGCCGCCGTGCTTGCCGCAGAAAGAACAGTCACAGGCGCGTGCGGGGATGCGCTCCGGGTCCGGGTCGAAGCGCAGGGCGAAGGCGATGTTTCCGCAGTGGCAACGACCGGTGAGCTGCATGGTGCTTCCGAGCGTGCCAGCTCGGTTTCGGCGACGCGAGGAGTTGACGTCGCTATAGTTACAAGTATGTATATACATCGTAATGCAACTAGACGTGTTTCAGGCGCTTGCCGACCCCACGCGCCGCCAGATCATCGAGGTGCTGCAGGCCGGCGAGCAGCAGGTGAACGACGTGGTGGCGGGGCTGAGCATCCATCAGTCGGGCGTCTCGCGGCACCTCAGGATCTTGCTCGAGGCGGGCTTCGTGCAGGTGCGCCCGGACGGACAGCGGCGCTTCTACTCGCTCCGTCCCGAGCCCTTTCAAGAGCTCGATGCGTGGGTCGCGGGCTATCGGAAGTTGTGGGACGCGCGGCTGGACCGCTTTGGCCGAGCGCTCGAGAAGAAGAAGAAGCAGAAGGAGAAGCAGCGATGAGTGAGAAGAAGATCGTCCTCCAGCGCAGCTACCAGGCAGAGCTCGCCGACGTATGGGCGCTGTGGGCGACCAAAGAGGGGTTCGAGGCTTGGTGGGGTCCAGAGGGGTTTCGGGTGGAGGTGCACGACTTCGATCTGCGGGTCGGCGGTGCGCTCAGCTACGACATGATCGCCTGCACGGAGGAGACCATCGCGGCCATGAAGAACATGGGGGCGCCCGTTTCTCACGGCACCCACGGAAAGTTCGCGGAGGTCGTTCCGGAAGAGCGCTTGCGGATCACCCACGTGATCGACTTCGTCCCTGGGATCGAGCCCTACGAGCACGACATTCAGGTGGAGCTCCGGGCCGAGGGCGAGACCGTGCACATGGTGGTGACCATCGATCCGCACCAGAGCGAAGAGCTCACCCGCATGGCCACCCAGGGCATGGAGAGTCAGCTCGAAAAGGTGCCCGGCATCTTGGCGCGTGGAAAGTAGCGGCGCGCGGTTTCCGCGGCGTCAAAACCCCCAAGAAGGAACGCCAGCGCTGGGATCGCCCACGTGATCCGGCTTGGAGTTCTCCACCGCCACTCGAGAGCCCCAGTCGAAATACCGGCTCACGGCAGCCAGCGCGACCTCGCCGGCATCGGGGCACGCGAGGCGCGCTGCGTCCGCCGCGAGGTCGACGAAGCGCGTGCGCTCGGGCTCGGTGATGTAGAGCCCCGCGTGGCGCGCCAGCATGGGTCCGATGTCGTCCAGCGTTTCGGAGTAGAGCTTGGGCCCACCGAAGACCTCGCACAGCCACATCCCGAGGTGCGGTACGTGGGTGGGCGCCACGCTCGCGAAGCGGGGCGCGAGCAGGGGGTCGCGTTTGGCGAGCGTATGGAGCTCGCGAGCGAGGCGGAAGCACGCTCCCACACCGCCGAGCGCTTGGCACAAGGAAGCGGAGGAGACGTCCGTGGATTCGTAGTGGAGCATCTCTTCGATGTGATCCATGTACGGGCGAACGTGCTGGAAGAACGCGGCAAATTCCGCGCTGTGGCGGAAGCTCTGCAAGTGCGCGTCGAGGGAACGCCACTCGATGCGGAGCACGTAGCGCTCCGGTTCCTCTACGCAGCGACGGAGCTCCCAAGCGCGACACGCGGGCGCCGCGCGCAGGGCCTCGGACGCTCGTCGATAGGCGTCCTCGAAACCCGCGGCTTCTTCGGCGATGCGATAGCGAATGTACTCGACGATCATTTCGGGCTTTTCCCACGTCGTTGCCGGCCGTCGCAACGAACCAAACGGTGCGTGCGGTAGAGGTCCGAGTCTGCCACCATCCACGCATGCTGAAGGACGTGCTGCAGCCCCGCTACGGATGCGCCGTCGAGCTCGCGCTCGATGTCATCGGTGGCAAGTGGAAGGTGGTGGTCTTGGCGCACCTGAAGGAAGCGCCGCGCCGCTATGGTGAGCTGCGGAGCTTGGTTCCCGGCGTGAGCGACAAGATGCTCACGCAGCGCTTGAGCGAGCTGACCTCGGCGGGGCTGGTGGAGCGGGATCGAGCCGGCGAGTACGTGCTGTCCTCGGAGGGGCAGCGCCTCGCGCCCGCGCTGCAGGCGCTCTACGACTACGGCACTCGAATCGCCGCGGAGAACGGCGTCGAGCTGACGACGCCGGGATAGGGCGGGGGGCGAAAAAGCCCGGGGGTCGCCCCGCACGGGCCTGGGCCTGATCTTCTTCGTCTTCGGCCTCGATCTGTTCCAGCTGGTGAAGGGCACGGAGGTGGTGGCGGGTGCTCGCTCTCCGGGCGACGCCGGACTTCAGTTGAATCCGGCGCGGATGTAGTCGTTCACGGCGCTGGCCTCCAGATCGCTGCGCCAGGTGAGCCGGCTCTGCTTGCGGGCTTCGCCGAGGTACCCTTCCAAGGTGGCGGGCAAGCCCAGCGTGCCGGCGTAGGTGCCCACGGTGCGATCGGGATCGCTGAAGCTGCCGCTCCACTGGCTGGCGGTCGACTCGCCCGAGGCGGCCTTCCAGCCTGCGAGATCCACGTCCTTGTTGTCCACGCATAGGCGCAGGGTTCCGCCGTACTGGTTGTCCGCGTAGCTGACGTTGGCGAAGGAGCCTTGGTGATCCACGAGACAGGAGCCGTTGGTTGCATCGATGATGCGGTTCTTGGTGACCTTCACGTTGGACCAACCGCTCTGGGGCTTCAGGGAGATGCCGCGACCCTTGAGGTCGTAGAACAGGTTGCTGCTGATGGTGATGTCGCTGGCGGAGCCGCTGGCCATCGAGATGCCGTAGGCGTTTTGGTACCAGGGCTGGTGCAGGAAGTAGTTGCCCTCCACCATGGCCGTGGCGTTGTCCGCGATGTCCAGCATCCAGGCGAAGTTCCGGTTGGTCGGGTTCCCGAGGCCGATCTGCGTGAACACGTTGTTCTTGAGCTGCACGTTGGAGAAGCGATCCGGCTCGCTGCTGTTGCCGCCGATGCCGATGCCGATCTCGCCGTCTACCAGCAGGTTGTCTTCGAACACCAGGTCGTCCGCGTCCCCGGTGGTGTCGGAGCGCATCTTGATGCCCATGCTGGAGGCGCGGGCGATGACATTGCCGCGGATCACCAAGTGGTCCGCGTTCAGGTACATGTCGTGGTTGAACATGGACGCGCAGGCGCTGCTCACGTCCTCGTTCCAGCCGTTGTGGTCGAGCACGTTCTCTTCGATGAGCAGATTCTGCACGTGGCTCGAGTAGATGCCGGACGGCCGATAGGTCGAGCTCTGGCCGCAGGTGTCCACGTGGTAGCTCTGCTCGATGACGTTGCGGCGCACCTCGATGCCGTCGTAGTGCTCCGTTCCGAAGGACTGCAGCACCATCTCGCCGTACAAGAGATGGCAGCCTTCGATGAGCAGGCCGTCTCCGCCGCCCACGTAGCGGAAGCCACCGCCCGTCGCGCCGTCGAAATCCGCACCCCCGGGGATCTTGGGGTAGGAGACGATCTCCAGGCCCACCACGTGGACGAAGCTCCGCGGCTTGCCGTTGTGGTCGATGAAGTTCGTATCCACCTCGACGCGCGGCATCTTCTCCGACTCGCCGTAAGAAGCGATCACCAGTGGGTGCGTCGCGTCCTTGCCGGACTTGAAGCGATCGAGCTTCTCTCCGTGCCAGGTGTCGCCCCGCTTCAGCAGCATGAAGTCGTTCTCGCCGTCGCGCACCAGCTCCGCGCCGCGGGCCAAGGTCTTCACGGCCTTGTCGGGGGAGCTGCCGTCGTTCGCGTCGTCGCCGCCGCTCGAGCTCACGTAGATGAGCAAGCTGTCGGCGCCCGGGTCGTAGGTCGTGAAGCCGCCCTCTTGGTCGCGCGGCCCCGAAATCTCGTCGTCGTTCGCGTTGGCGCAGCCGAGGTCCATGCCCCAGTCGGTGTAGCCGTCGCCGTCGTTGTCGATGCCGTCGTTGCAGTCGCCCACCGGCGTGGAGCCTGCCGCGCCGCCGCCCCCCGCTGCGCCGCCGCTGCCGCCCGTCGCGCCGCCGCTGCCGTTGCCGGCTGCTCCCCCGCTGCCGCCGCCCGTTGCGCCGTTGCCGCCGCTGGAGCTGCCGCCTCCGCCGTCACTCGACGAGTCACTGCCGCAGGCGACGGCGCCCGCGGCCGTCAGGATCGAGACCAAGAACCAAGGGACGAGCTTTCGCATGATGGAGTCCTCCAGCGTGGGAGCCCGACCATTGTACACGCCGCTGCATCCGAGGCCGCAGGCTGTTGGTCCGCCGCGGAAACGCCCGGTTCCGGACGTCGCGGTTCAGCGGATGCGCACGTCCATGCGCTGGACGTCCCAGCGCGGATTGTACTTGGCGTTGGGCGCCACGCGACGGATCTCCGCCACCACGGCTTGGACGTCCGCGCTTCGCACCAAGAGCTCGACGTTCTCGCGGCTGTCGATCTCGAGCACGATCCACGAGTGGGCGGCGGTCTTGGCGCCTGCCACGGTGGACTCCGTGCGCTTCAGCCCGATGACCTTGACGCGCTCGGGGTACTCCGACAGCGCCCGCACGATCGGCGCACCTCGAATCGAGAGCCGTGGGACCAGGAGCACGAGCCCGATGAGCAACAGGACGGGGCCGACCACGGCGAAGGAGATGACGTAGCCCTTCAGCTCGCCGCCACTCTGCAGGTACAGGCCCAGCGCCGCCGTGAGCACCGCGCCGGCCGCGGTGACCCAGAGATAGATCGCACGCCAGCGGCGAAGGTTCGATTCTATGAGCGGCAGCTCGGCAGGGACGGCTTCTCCCATCTCCCCGAGGGTCGCACGAAAGTGGTTCCGCGCCGAACCAACAAACACGGCGATCAAGTCAGGGCAGGGCGGAGGGCGAAGACGCGCAAGGCGTCTTGCTTGCCGCGGACGCTCATGGCGGCGAGCTCTTCGACTCCGCCGTCGAGGTGCTCCGCGGTGCTGCTGCTGATGAGCACGCTTTCACCGGCTTCCTTGGTGAGGCCTTCCAAGCGGGCGGCGGTGTTGACCGTGTCGCCGATGACGGTGAACTCCATGCGGTCCGCGGCGCCGATGCTGCCGGCGACCACGGGGCCGGTATGCACGCCGATGCCGGCGCGGAGGGGCGCGAGGCCGGCGGCGCGCCGCGTGGCGTTCAGCT
Organism: Polyangiaceae bacterium; assembly: GCA_020633235.1. NCBI lineage: Bacteria > Pseudomonadati > Myxococcota > Polyangiales > Polyangiaceae > Polyangiaceae bacterium. The sequence continues at coordinate 1,807,434 of JACKEA010000001.1, forward strand.
CCGCGAGGGCGAGCAGCATGTCCCGCGCGCAGCCAACGGCGGCGCGGGCGCCGGGCGCGGGGTCGTCGTCGCGCAGGCCGAACACGACGAGCATGCCGTCGCCGATGAACTTGTCGAGCATGCCACCGTGCCCATGCACGACGTCGAGCATGGTGCGATGGTAGTCGTTCAGTTGACGCACGATCTCCTTCGGCGAGAGGCGTTCGCTCATCGCGGTGAAGCCGCGCAGATCACTGGCAAGCACGGTGACGACGCGCTCGCGGTCGTCGAGTTGACTATCACCGTCGACCATTTCGCTGACGAGCTGTTCGGGGACGTAGCGGCGGAGCAGGCGCGTCCGCGCGAAGATTTCCAGCGTGGTGCGCGTTTGGCGCGCCATGGCGGCGCCGATCACGCCCATCAGAGCCAGGATGATGGCGACCGGCAGCTGCGCCGGCTCGAAGCCGCGCAGCGGGAGCAGCACGCCGAAGAAGGCGACGAGCGCCGCGGCGGAGCCGATCAGAGCGCTCTTGCCGTCGTCACGCAGGAAGTTGAGCGCCAGGATGGCGACCAGCGAGGCGCCGAACACGTACAGCGCGAAGCGTTCGGCCATGACGGGATCGGCGGCGCCGGTGGCGCTCATGGGGAACACGAGGGACATGGCCGCGACGTCCAGCACCAGCGCCGTGGAGCGGAGCCAGGGGCGGGCGCCCAGCCGGCGGACGACGACGCGAAGCCCGAGGGCAACGAGCAGCCAGACCGCGAAGTAGACGGCCACGGCGAAATTGCCGGCGCCGGCCACGGTCGCCACCACGAAGGCGAGGGGAGTGACGCTGGCGTACACCCACACGCGGTAGCGGGCGATCTCGAGCTCGGTGCGGTCCCGCGCTTGGCGCAGCGTGTCGTCGATGTCGCGGGACGCGAGCGGCTCGACCATCGAGTGCGAGGGTAGCCCAGGTGGCGAAGCCGGCGGTCTACTTCTTGGCGCGCGGGCCGTGTACTGTGCCTGGCGATGAAGGCCGTCGTCGCAGCGCTGCTCTTGGCATTCGTTTCGTGCGGGTGCTCCGATGAAGGCTCGGCCCCTGCCGCCGGGCAGCCAGCCGTGCCCCAGGCGGAGCTGACGCCGCTCGACGGCGGCAACGGCGTGTTCATCGCGTCGCCCCTGGGTGGCGTGGCTCTTGGGTACGAGGAGCACGAGTACCTGGCGAGCGGAATTGCGACGTCATGGCAGAGCTCCGAGGCGCTGACGGACGATGGCCTGTGGAGCTTCGAGCCCGACTCCACGGCGGAGTATCGCACGCGCGTTCTGGTGCGGCGGCCGTCGGATGCCGCGGCGGCGAGCGGTACCGTGATCGTGGAGTGGCTGAACGTCAGCGGTGGGGTCGACGCGGATCCGGAGTACGCGAGCTTGTCCGAAGAAGTCACGCGCGAGGGGCACGTGTGGGTCGGCGTCTCGGCGCAGCTCGTCGGGGTCGAGGGCGGACCGGTGCTGGTGGCCGCGGGCGGCTCGGACTTGGCCGGCAAGGGACTGAAGGCGATCGACCCCGCGCGCTATGGATCGCTGCACCACCCGGGAGACGGCTACGCCTTCGACATTTTCACGCAGGTCGCGCGAGCAGTGCGCGGGGGCGGCGAAGTCCTGGGCGGCATCCATCCGGATCGAGTGATCGCCGCAGGCGAGTCCCAATCGGCCTTCGCGCTGACGACGTACTACGACGGCGTGCAGCCGCTCTCCAAGGCCTTCGACGCGTTCTTCGTGCACAGCCGCGCGGCGGTGCCGCTGCCGCTGGTGGGCGACGGCGAGTACGCGGATATCGTCAAGGCCATCTTGAGCCCCGTGCACCCCGTTTTCCGAGATGATCTCCAAGTCCCCGTGCTCGATCTCCAGTCCGAGAGCGCGTCACCGGGATCTTGAAGTCGGCCACGGTGCGCCAGCCGGACAGCGATCGCTTCCGGCTGTGGGAGGTCGCCGGCACGTCGCACGCCGACGCCCACTTGTTGGGCTCCGCCGCGAGCGGCGTGGATTGCGGCGTGGCGATCAACGACGGCCCCATGCACCTGGTCGCCAAGGCGGCGTTCCATTCCTTGGAAGCGTGGGCGCGGGGCGGCACGCCGCCGACGAGCGCGCCGCTCTTGGACGTGGACACCGCCGCCCTCGCGATCCAGCGCGACGCAGACGGCATCGCCCGGGCGGGGATCCGCACGCCGCCGGTGGACGTCCCGGTGGACGTGCTCTCCGGCGAGCCGGCGCCGAAGGCGAGTCTGTTCTGCACGCTGCTCGGCTCCACCACGCCGCTGCCGGACGCCCGCATCGCCGAGCTGTACGCGAACCGCGCGGACTACGAAGCGAAGTACCAAGCGGACGCGGATCAGACGATCACGTCGGGCTTCGTGCTGGAGGCCGACCGAGACGCGCTCTCCGGCTTTGCTCAGCCGCTGCGGGTGGCGCCGTAGTGCCTACTTCTTGGCGCGCCGCGCGATCACGGCCTTCACCATGCCGAGATCGTCCTTGCCGAGCTCGCGGCTGACCAACAAAACCAGCAAGTAGACGACGGCCACGACGGCGCTGAGCACGATCGTCATCAGCTTGGAGGCGTGGGCGAACTGGCGGCCCACGGCCACGGCGGCGCCCAGGGCCACGAGCACGCGCAGCAGCGAGACGGGGGAGACCAGGGCGCCGGCGGCGCGGCGCACCAAGACCGCCGCCGTGAGCGTGGCGACGCCGAGGCCCGCGGTGGTGGCCCACGCGGTGCGCACCAAGAGATCTGCCCCGAACTCCTGACCGCGGACGCGCAAGAAGCAGAGCAGCACCACGAGGCCGAAGGCGATGGCGGTGACCAACGCGCTGGCGCGCTCGTGCTTCAAGCTGTTCAGCACCGTGGTGAGGATGCCGAAGATGGCGAACGCTCCGAAGCCGAGGGTCAGGATCTGCATCGACTGCGTGCCGTACTCGGCGGCCGCCGGCGGGAACACCAGGCGAAGCAGGGGGCCCGAGAGGCCCGAGGTGACGCTCACCATCAGCCCCGCGAGCACCAGCGCGAGGCGCATGCCGGTGCGCACGTACTTGGCCACGGCCTGGCGATCGCCTTCGTGCTCCGCCTTGGCCAGCATCGGGAACAGGATGAACGTGACGCTGATGAGCATCTGGTAGGGCAGAAAGCAGAACAGCTGCGTGGCGCGGTAGGCGCCCACCAACGGATCCGCCGCCGTGAGGGGCTTGCCGGCGGCGGACGCGGCCTCTGCGGCGAAGGCGCCGAGCAGCGTGAGATCCGCCTGCAGCAGCAGGTTCAAGAGGATCTGGCCGCCGAACACCGGCGCGATGAACACCAGGTGCTCCTTCACGCTCACGCCGCCGCTGCCGCCCTTGCCGAGGCCCACCATGCCGATGGCAACCAGGAACACCAGCGCGCTGGAGAGCACGAAGCCGGCGGTGGAGCCTTCCACGCCGCGGCCCGCCATCTTCATGAACAGCCAGCCCAGGCCGATGAGCCCGATGGTGCGCAGGGTGGCCGCCGTCATGTCCAGGGCGGCCTGACGCACGAACAGCTTCTTGCCGTTCAGCACGCCGATGAGCGGTGCGTAGATGGAGTAGAAGAAGAGCACGCCGCCCAAGATGCGCAGCGCCGGGATGATGTGGGGCGCGCCGATGGCACTGCCGATGGGCGCCGCCAGGGCGAAGAAGCCGACGCCCAGCACGATGGCCACGATGGCGTGGACCTTCACGACGCGGCGAATGGTGTGCGGCTGCTCGGCCTCGCTGGACGCCGCGACGGCGCGGCTCACGCCCTGGATGCTGGTGGTGACGACGGGGTTGTAGGCGATGCTCGAGACGGAGAGCGCGCGGGACAGCGCGCCGTAGCCGCCCATGCCGAGCACGCGGGGCAGGAGGATCTGCTGCACCAGGCCGAGCAGGATGAAGTAGACCTTCGCGAAGGTGATCGCGAGGCCCCCGCGCCCCGCGGTGCGCGCAACGCTGTCGCCTTCGGGCTTCTTTTCTTCGTCCGCCACGCTGGTCGGGCGCTATGGCATTGTCGCCGCCGCTGCGTCAACTGGGCGGCGCTCCGCGGGATCGCGGAAGCCGGCGGCGTGACTGGGCGCCGGTCGCCCGATGACGCGGCCGATGGACAGCCGGCCCTGGGCTTTCGGCACGTACCAGTGGCTTCGGCTGCGGGCCTGCACGCCGAGCTCCCGCAGCCCCGCCGCGATGGCGTGGGGGCCGAGGGACAGGTGCGCGCCGCCGGCGGCTTCGCTCCTGGCGATTTGTCCGTCGATGTCGAAGGTGGAGGCGACGAGCCGGTCGTCCCCGCGCAGCGTGAAGTTCTGGAAGGCCATGTGTCCCGCGGCGGGGATCATCTCGCCCACCTCCAGGGTGAGCACGTGCACGCCCTCGGCGTGGAGCGTGGCGCGCATCCCGCCTTCGCCCTGGCCGATGCGCACGCTGTGCACCGCCTTCGGGAAGCCGTAGTTCTCCACGCCGCCCCAGCGCGCGTCTTCCGTGGTGACGGGCAAGTGCAGGAGCACCATGCCGCGCTCGCCCTGGCGCTCCACCGGCACGCCGATGGAGATCTCTTGATAGGGAAGCAGGAGGTCCGGCGCGCGATGATCGAAGGCGAGCACGACGACCTCCGTCTTTCCTGCTGCGTGCTCGATCACGTGCAGGTCCCGCGAGGGCATGCGCGCCTGCGCCGCCTGTGCGTTCGCCTCGAAGCTGCCGCCGAACATCGACAGGTCGAAGATCCCGAGCGGCAGCTGCAGCCGTTTCCCGGTTAGGGAGTACACGGCGCTCCACACCGGTCGCTTGACGGTACGCAGGATGGAGAGCGTCGCGCCCACCACGAGCTTGGTCGGAATGCCCCGTCGCATGCCGCGGGCGGCTGCAAGCTGCGTACCCGCGGCAGAGCCGGAACTCCGCCCCTTTCGGCCGCATGGATTGCGCCCGGCGCCCGGGGCGGCGCACAAACGGCGGTTTTGCTTGACGAAGGGCCCGGCGTGGCTAACCTTCCGGCCCCATTCCGGTGTAGCTCAGTCGGTAGAGCAGGCGGCTGTTAACCGCCGGGTCGTAGGTTCGAGTCCTACCGCCGGAGCCATTTACGGCGGTCCACCAAAAGGTGGGCCGCCACCAGTTCACAGGAGCCCCGGTCGGAAACGCCCGGGGCTTTTTCTTGAATCCCCCAGTCTTCGCAGGCTTCTACGCGACCGGTGACGCTCGCGATGGTCTCGGCCGCGAGCTCGCAGAGATCACGCGCGGTCACGTCGAAGGCGGTCTCGGGGCGTTCTCGGCTCTCTGTCTCTGAGATCGGGGAGAGAGCGCGGGGGCCTGGTTTACAGCGCGGCCCGTTTCGTCGTCGCGAGGCTCGAAGGCGGGTTTACTGCGGGATGGGGACAGTGCTTCCGTCACCGCAGTGTCCTCGGGCCGAAGTACTCGACGTCCACCGTGTTGGGCCTCCCGCCGACGGTCGCACGCACCACGTCCCGGCGTGGGCGCTTCAGGGCCCTCACGAGCGATCCGAGCGGCTCGAACGACGGCGTCAGCAAGAGCCCGCCCCCGTCGACGGGTTCCACCACCACGTGCTCGCCAACGTCCGGAGGTTCACCGTCCCACTCCACCCGTACCCGCTGCGTCTCGCGGCTCCACTTGCGACGGTCGCCCTTGGTCTCGCCTTCGTAGAACTGCAGCCAAGCATGACGACTCTGGGGCGTTGGCCAGGTCTCGTCAGGGTGAAGCGCCTCGACCTCGTCGGACCCCAGCCACATCATCAGGCCGGCACGATCCTCGAAGGTGGCACCCGTCGAACTGACCGCCTCGAACGCTGCCTCTCTCGAGTTCAAGCCGGCCCGGAGGAGCACGATCACGCTCTTGTCGCAGCTCCCGGCCTCCACGGCGAGCGCTGCCAACCCTGTGATGGCATCCGCTCCTTCGCAGGAGACTGCACTTGCGTGCACGCGTACGGCTTCCATCGCCCATGGAAGCCTGTAAGTCAGCGCTTCCTGCAGGAGGTCGACCCCGTCGTCATCACAGATGCCGATGACGTCGGCCGATGACTTGCCCCGCATCCAGGCGTCCAGCGCATCGGTCCACTTGGCAGGGAGGTCCTTGGGCGCGCGGAACGGGGCCGTCTGGAAGACGAGCTCTGCAAAGGCGACCACCGCGGACGACGCATCATCGAGATTGCTCTCGGAAATCGCCGTCTCGGCATTACCGAGGAGCTCCACGAGGCCCGGCAAGTTCGCGTCGAGGAACTGGCCCGCCGTCAGTCCAATGCCGGCAGCGTGATAGCCCCTGCGCTGCGGCTCCGTCGTCTGCGCCCATACCCGAGCAGCCCGTGCCGTCACGAACCCACGAATCAGCTTCTGCTCGGCTTCCTGATACTGCTCCACCTGCCGGGCAAAGAGCGAGCCGGCCAGCGCCTGATCCAAGCTGCTCGCAAGCTCGGCCTCATCGGTACCCGCGTCCAAGAGCGCCAGTATTGCGGCATCGAGCGACGCCAGATCGCGGTCCCAGTCTGCGGCAGATACCTCCAGCTTCTCTGCCGCCGCGTCGCTGAAGTCCCAGGCGCTGGAGTTGCCCATGACGTACTCGACGAGTTCCTCGACAGGGACTCCAGCTACCCCCGCGATTCGCCCGTAGATGTTCAGCGAGAGCTTCAGGATCCCGCTCTGCACCAACGGTGCCTTAGCCTCGTCGACGAGCTTCTGCCACTTGCGAACGACCTGGTTGGTCTTGCGTGTGGTCTTCTCCCAGACGACGTGCAGCACCAACCCCTCGACGTCGACGAAGGCCCGGCCTGCACGGCCCGCGACGTTGGCGAACTCCGCGGTCGGGATGATCTCCCGATTGCGCCAGATGGAAGGCACCAGAAGAACGCTCGCAGAGAGGTTGAGTCCTTGCGCCAGCGTCGGCGACGCCACCGTCAACCGGCAGTCGCCCGATCGCAGCAGGCGCTCCACCTCGGTGAGGAATGGACGAGGAAGCCCCCCGTGGTGCAGGGCGACCCCATGCTGTAGGCACTGCACCGCCGGATGGTCCTCGCCTAGCCACTCGGCCCCGGTTGCCATCGCATTCCGGATGCGCTCGTTGGGAGCCGCAAGCGGCACAAGAACCTCGTGCTTGATGCACTTGAGGATCAGCCGCCCCAGGGTCTCGACTGACTTTCGCAGCGAGCAGTAGATGAGGACGTCCTTCTCCTGGGCTACGAACCGCCACGCCGTGGCCAGCGTCAGCTCGTTCTTGTCGGACGGGAATGCTTTGCGCCGCCGGGAGCCCTCGGGCGGGTCGGCGGCCTCGATGAAGCGCGGCACAAACGGGCGCTCGTCCTCGACCTTCACGTCGAGTCGGGCGGCGTTCGACATCCACCGCAGCACTCCGAAGCGCTGTCTCGTCGGTCGCCACATCGAATGCACAGGATCGCCAGGGTCGTCCTGGCGAATCCACGCCACCAGGTCACTCATCTCCTCCGGAGTCGGGAACAAGGCGGACAAGCAGACGATTCGCCGACCGTCTGCGTCGTCCCGGCGCAGCAGTCGCTGTACGAGAGCCTCGTAGCGAACCTCGCGCTCGTTCGGCCCGAGCATGTGCCCCTCGTCGAGCACGATGAGACCGACGTCGTCGATGATCGAGTTGTCGTTGCGAAGCGCGAAGTCGAGTTTCTCCGGGGTGGACACCACGATCTTGCCCTCGCGGAGGGTCTCTGTGTCGCCGCTCTCGACGCCAGCAGAGCCGTACAGGGACGACACCGAGAAGCCGAGCGGAGCAAAGGTCTCCGAGAGGTCGCGCTCGACCTGAGCCGAGAGCGCCCGCAAGGGGGTCACGTACACCACGCGCTCATCGGAAGCGAGCGTGCGCAGAATACAGAGCTCGGCGATCCGAGTCTTGCCCGCACTCGTCGGGAGGGCGACCACGAGGTCGTCGGCCGGATCTACGGCCCGTTGCACTGCCTCAAGTTGCGAGGGCCATAGCTCGATTGCCGATCGCTTCCCAGCGCGGAGCCGCTGGACGTAGTTTCGCCGGAGGTCACTCCATCGCTCCGCATCGTCATGATCGGGGGGTAGCAGCGGAACCTGTTGGTGCAGGCTCAACCCCCAGAGTTCATCGAGGAGATGAAGCGCAAGGGTTGTCGTCCACCAATGGCTGACGGCGTGCACATCGCGGGCTGTGTCAGCTGCACGCTGAAGGAGTTCCTTGGCTGCTACCGCCGACACGTCCTCGCCAGTTGTTATCGCGTGGTCGAAGAGGGCCAGCGCGCGCATGAAGGCCGAAACGATCACTTCGCCGCAGGCGTCCGCCGCGTCGAAGTCTTCGTCCTCGCGCAGACGTTCCGCGATTCGGTCATCCGAGTGCCCCACATCGAGGAGCCAACCTGCGTAGAGCTGATGTAGGTCGTCGAGCTTGCGACGCAGAAGCTGCACGAGAGCGGTCTCGGTCGGGGCAAGGTTCGTCGCTCCGGCCCCAGTCGGAAGCATCGAGTACGCCCTCGCGGAGTACCGCGCGAGATGAAAGGCCACCGCCGCACTGACTCGATGAAAGCCGCCCTCATGCCCATCGGCCCCGCGGTGAACGGCTGCTTCGATCGCTTCGCCCGCTACCAGAAATGGGCGCTCGAGATTCGCCTCTACGTTCTGCGATCGGAGCCGTAGCGCCATGTTCAGGACGGTGTGAGCATAGTCGAGCAGATCCTCCGTCAGACTGTCCGGAAAGGCGGGCGAACCCGGGGGCATGACGCCGTCGCGCCAGATCATCCCGCGGGCAAGCCCCTTGTCGAGAAGGCGTTCCCTGAAGCCAGGCCGCGTTGCTGTGCCCAGGCGCTCAGTGAGGCGTTCGACCGACTCTGCCATCTAGAGCCCCCCGAACAGGAGTTCGATGAACTTCGCGTGGTCCTTGATGCGAACCCCGATGGCGTGCCGGAGCCGCTTCTTCTTCGCGGCGTCTTTCAAGTGGCCTTCAAGGAGGTTCTTCGGTGGACCACCGGTAAGGACGAACAACATGTGGGCGACTGGAATTCCACGGAAGCTTCCCAGGGCCGCCTCTTCGAGTTCCTCCGCGAGGCTATCCTCACCGCGCTCACGAAGCCGCTCAGCGACAAAGAGCACGGAGTGCCGCGTTGGTCGGCCACGGTCGCGGTCCAACGCGTCGCTCGCCTCATCCAACACAGCCGCGGAAAGCTTCGCACGGCTCTTGGACTCTCCCTTCAGGAGCATGAGCTTGTCCTTGCTGTCGCGTGCGACGCCAATAATGTCGTCACCGCGTAGCGCCATTTCTCGATCGTCCTTCCATTGAAGCCGACGGATAGGGACCTCGTACTTCAGCTCTTGCTCTGCGAGCTCCGTGGCCAGAACCTCCCCCAGGTCCCCCGAGCGCGAAGTCTTCCCCTTCGGGACATGCTCACGAAGCAGCGCCGCTGTCTGGACTGCTCCGAGCGAAGCTACGCGTTTGGCTACGATCTGCGGGTCCACATAATGCCCGCGCACCAGCTCTCGGAGGTCGCCCAGAATCGACGCGCGGCTGCCGTCACGTTCCGCGAGCACCCGAAGAGAATGCCGACCAACCGCGGATGTGCTGACGTCCAACCACTGCGAAACAGGATGAGCCGGTGTGGTTGCCTTGGGCTTCGCGGGCGCCTTCTTTGCCTTCGTCTTGGTCTTCGCCCCGGCCACGCCTTCCCCCTAGTAGTATTGCTTGATGTACCCGTAGGCCTTCTCGAACAGCTCGGCGTCGGCGTGGAGCTTGTACTTGAAGAGCGTCTTGCGGAGGGCCTTCTTGACCTCGCGCTCGCCGGCGCTGGTTTGCTGCCAGCCGGGGAAGCGTACGAGGCGCACGATCTCGTCGATGTCGTTGACGATGCGCGCGACCACGACGGGAGTGCTGTCGTTCTTGACCTCCTGGAACAGCTCGGTGAGAGCCGCTTTGCCGCGGTCCTCGTCTTCTTCGGGCGGGGTCTCCTTCTCGGCCGCGACAACATCGCGGGCGATGTCGAGGAGCTCCTTGAGGAAGGCTATGCTGTGGAGCTGCCCGGCTTCGTGGCGCTCCTTCAGCTTTTCGAGACGCTCGCTGAGCGCCTTGTAGTTCGGGTTGCCCATGTGCTTACGAAGGCGTTGTCCGAGCTTGATTTCCAGCTCCTTCGCCTTCTTCTTGGGATCGGGCGAGCCCAGAACGGCCTCGAGCAGCTCGGCATCCACGACGATCTCTTCGAGGTCGTCCCGCACGGTCTCGACGTGCACGTTCTCGTGGATGAGCTCGATGGTCTTTGCGCCGAGCGCGTGCCAGATGAGCTTGCCTTGGCCCGTGGTGGGCTGTACCGAGACGTACACCTGCGACAGCCAGCGGTAGTCGGTCTCGTGCTGTTGCAGAGCCGGGTCGGGCGAGAGCGCCTCCCAGAGCTTTCCGAGGTAGCTGTAGTCCGCCGCGAAGGCGTCGCGGACATCGTTGTTGGGCAAGCAGTCTTGGGCGGCGATCAGCCCTTCGTAGCCGCTCACGGTCCGGTCCACGCCAGGGAAGTATGCGAGGCACTTCTGCATGGCACCCGGTAGCTTGTCCTTGAGCCCGGCGATGTTGCCGACCACCTGGCGGAAGCCCTTCTCGTCGAACTCCAGGGCCTTGGCCACATCGTCGAACACGCCCAGGTAATCGACGATTAGGCCGTGGGTCTTCTCGTTCCCGTAGGTGCGGTTCGTGCGGCAGATGGCCTGCAACAGCGTGTGGTCCCTCAACGGCTTGTCGAGGTACATCGCCTGCAGGATCGGTGCATCGAAGCCGGTCAACAGCTTCGCGGTGACCACCAGAACCTGCAGGGGGTCATTCGGGTCGCGGAACCGGTCGAGGAGCTTCTCCTCGGCATCTCGGTCACGCTTGTAGGGTTTGTAGCGGTCGTCGTCCTTCTCCTTGCCGGAGACGGAGATGACGACGTCGCTGGCTTCTGGCGCCAGGTGCTTGTCGAGCTCGTCTTTGTAGAGCAGGCAGGTCTCTTGGTCGAAGGTCACGACCATGGCCTTGAAGCCGTTGGGCTCCACCTTCTCGACGAAGTGCTTGGCTACGTCCGCGCAGATGGCGCGCACTCGGTCGGGTGTCTTCACGAGCACGGCCATCTTCGAGGCCGCCTTGGCGAGGTTGTCCTTGTCCAGGTCGGAGAGCTCACCGGTGAGGTCCGCGTAGGCTTCGTCGATGCCTTCCTTGTCGATGTGCAACTCGATGAGCCGTGGCTCGAAGTGCAACGGCAAGGTGGCGCCGTCACGGATCGACTCCTCGAAACCGTAGCGGCTCATGTAGCCGCGCTCGTCTTCCTCGGCGCCGAAGGCGTAGAAGGTGTTCCGGTCGCGCTTGTTGATGGGCGTTCCAGTCAACCCGAAGAGGAACGCGTTCGGCATCGCCGCGCGCATCTTCATGCCCAGGTCGCCCTCCTGGGTGCGGTGGGCCTCGTCGACCAGGGCGATGATGTTGTCGCGGTCGTTCAGCACGCCGTCGGCTTCGCCGAACTTGAAGATGGTCGTGATGATGATCTTCCGCGTGTCCTGCTTAAGCAGGCGCTCGAGCTCTTCACGTGACGCCGCCTTCACCAGGTTCGGGATGTCCGAAGCGTGGAAGGTAGAGCTGATCTGCGCATCAAGGTCGACGCGGTCGACGATGATGAGCACCGTCGGGTTCTTGAGCGCCGGATGCAGGCGCAGCTTCTGGGCGGCGAAGACCATCAGCAGCGACTTGCCCGAACCCTGGAAGTGCCAGATCAGGCCTTTGCGTGGCTGCCCGGCAACGACGCGATCGACCAGGCGGTTTGCGCCCTCGTACTGCTGGTAGCGGCAGACAATCTTGAGGCGGCGCTTCTTCTTGTCCGTCGCGAAGAGCGTGAAGTTGGCGAGGATGTCGAGCAGCGTCGTCGGCCTAAGCAGGCCAGCGACGGCGCGCTGGAGATCCGAGAGGCCCTTGGGGGCAGCGTGCTCGTCGGCGCGCCACGGGCCCCAGAGCTCCACCGGCATGCGAACGGATCCGTAGCGCAGCTCCTTGCCCTCGGTAGCGACGCTGAGAATGTTGGGCGCGAACAGCTCCGGGACGAACTTCTCGTAGTCATCGTGCACCTGGAGCGCGCCGTCGACCCAGCTCACCGCGTTGCGGACTGGCGTCTTGGCCTCGATGACGACGACCGGCAGCCCGTTGATGAGCAGCACCAGGTCGGCGCGGCGCTCGGCAGCGCCGGCGCGGAAGGTGTACTGCGTGGTGACGACGTACTGGTTGTTCTCGGGGTTCTCGAAGTCCACGAGACGCACCGTCGTGTGCTCGTGGTTCTTTCCGAACGGCATGGACCGGTCACCACGGAGCCACGCGGCGAACTCCTCGTTCGCCTTGATGATGCCATCGCTGCGGACCGAGAGGACGATGGCGCGCAGCTTGTAGAGGACCTCGTCGGAGCGGTCGGGGTTCTGGGCGATCTCGGGGTTGAGGCGAATCAACGCTTCACGGACAAAGGACTCGGTGAACACCTCGTGGGTCTGTCGGGGCACATCACTGGGAGCGAGGTAATGCCAACCCAAGCCGGAGACCTTCCCGGCGCGCCGAGCCAGTCCGGGGCCTACTGCGGTGTGATGGGTGATGCCACCGCAGAGCAGGTCACGTACGTACGCTTCAACGGTGTTGGCCTCATTGAAGGTCATGATGGCCCTCCCGCCAGAATACTCTCTCGAATCATCCCCAATGCCTCCCAAGCCATGGTTGCCCGACCCTCAGCTTGTTCGTGGGCCAAGTCTGCTGTGCGGAGGACGTCCACGATTTCGCGCTGTCGCTGAACGCTGGGCACCCAAAACGGGAACGCAGACACAAGTCGGCAGTTTAGCGCTTGCTGATTGGTTCCCTGGCTCCACAGCCGAAGCAGCTGGTACTTGGCTTCGAGCTGGTAGAAAAGAAACTCTGGCTCAACTTCATTGCCAGGAACGACCGCCGCGAAGTTCTGATTGATCGTCGCCTCAAAAGAAAGGAAGGCGGCCATGCCACGCGTCTTTCCTTGGCCAATCATGGCGATGAGTGTGGATGACGCTGGAATCAGATCGAGCGAGCACTCACTAAGTGCCTTCTCGGTAATGAACTCATCGGCTGCTGTGATCTTTCGTTCGTTCACTTTGCCAGTGGGAAGCCACGCAACATCTCCGCCCCAATACTCGTCGCGTCCGCGACGAGGCGTCGTGCCGTTGCGAACATCTGCAATCTGACCGACCGTCGTGTTCGCTTCGTCGTGTGCGTCGAGGAAATATCCCTTCTGAAGCGACCGGCGTACTTGCAGAGCCGCGCGTGCGGTGTGCTGAACTGCCTCGGTCGTCTCGCGCGCGGCGTCAAGTACAGCGGCCATGCGTCGCTGTTCGTCCAATGGCGGCAGCGAGAACTCATATCTTGCCGCATCAGACCAGTTCACGAAGAGATTCGTCGAGCCGCGGAAGTTCCGCCGAAGGTGGTCCTGAAACCCCTCAGATCTGGCGACGGCCTCGACGAGGCTCGGAAGGATTACCCCCTCGTCCAGTGGACGGAGAATGAAGTTGGTGTGAGCTGAAAGACAGTCGAAGGTCGCGACCGCGACACGCAGCTTTGGCCCCCGCGTGGTGCAGATCACATCACCTGCACGGACAATTGTTCGAATCCTCGATCCAAAGTCTCCGTCGCCGACGGGACTCCACTCGCTGATTCTTCCGTCCTCGGGAATGTGTTTTCCAATAATGTAGCGAGAAAAGCCGTCTGCCTCGTAGTCCTTGGTAGCGGCTGTCGAATTCGTGACGACGTCTCCCAGCTTCACTCGCTGCCATGATTTCTTGCGTTCAGCCATGAGAGGCCTCTTCGCTCTGCAGTCCCTCCAGCACGTCGACCAAGGCGTCCATGTGCTGCCAGAACGAGCGCCCGCCTTGCTCCCATTCGGACCATACTTCGGTGAGAGTCTGCGTGTTGCGCCCTTTCGTCTTGCTTGCTGGTGCGCGCCTAACATACAGGGGGATTGAAAGGCTGTGCCCGTGGGTCGCAATTTCGGGCAGGGTCGCAACCGCGGCAAATCCGGGTTCGTCCGCGAAGGCTTTGTAGGCCGTGCGGATTCGTTGCTGGTGTTCGGGTCTAAGAAAGCTGACCCCACGCTCTCTAGCGATCTCGTTGACAGCATCGATAAAGAGAATCCGCCCCCTCCTGGCAGCAGGCTTTCGGGCTCTGCAGAACACCACGCAGGCCTCCATCGCAGAATTGAAGAACAGATTCGGACCAAGGCCGAGGACGCATTCGATAAGGTCGGCCTCGATGAGCTTTCGCCGAAGTTCGGCCTCGACGTCCCGGAACAGGACGCCGTGCGGGAAGAGAATCGCGCAACGTCCGGTTTGGGCGTCCAAGCTCTTCAATATGTGCTGAAAGAACGCATAGTCGGCGCGGCCCTGTGGTGGCGTGCCGAGGAAGTTGCGACCCCATGGATCAGACGCCCATGCCTCTCGGTTCCACCGCTTTATGGAATACGGCGGATTCGCCAGAACAACATTGAACGTGCGCAGCCTGTCTCCATCGGCAAAGATCGGCCGCTCCAGGGTGTCGCCACGTTGAATGTCGAAATCCTCAACCCCGTGGAGCACCAAGTTCATGCGGGCGATGGAAGCGGTCATGTGGTTGCGCTCCTGGCCATACAGCTTCAGGGTGCGATACTCGCCGCCGGAGCGTTTCACCTCAGCGAGCGCTGACAGCAGCATTCCGCCGGTCCCGCACGTAGGGTCGTAGATGCTCTCGCCGTCGCGGGGCTGGAGTAACTGGGCCATAAGGTGGACAAGCGTGCGGTTGGTGTAAAACTCCTGGGCAGTGCTTCCGCCGTCGTCGGCAAACTTGCCAACGAGATACTCGTAACCGTCTCCGAGTGAGTCCTCCGGAACCCGCGCAATAGAGAGTGTCTCGCTGGAGAAGTGCTCAAGTAGGTTCTTCAGGGTGTGGTCGGGCAAACGTTCCTTGTTTGTCCATGGTGCATCTCCGAAGATGCCGTCGAGCCGGCCTGGATTGCCGGCCTCAATGGCTCTCATCGCGTCTTGAATAGCCCGGCCGACGTTTTTCGGTGTTGTCCGGACCTGCTTCCAGTGAGCGCCATCAGGGATCCGAAATCGCTCGTCAGCTTCGGCCTTGGCCAGAAGCTCGGACCCGTCATATGCGCCTAGCGCATTGGCGTAGTCCTCGTCCCACACGTCGGATAGCCGCTTGTAGAATACCAACGGAAAGATGAACTGCTTGTAGTCGCCAGCATCGACAAGACCCCGAAGGATCGTGGCTGCGCCCCAGAGGTAAGACTCGAGTCGCTCTTGGGTCAGGACTGTCGTCATTCGAGCCAACCTCCCTCACTGAGCTCGCGTCGCAGCCGCTCTTCCGCGTCACGGCAGCGGGCTAGAGTTGCCTTGAACTCCGATATCGCGTGGTCGAGAGGAGGTATGTCCTCGCCGATCGGTGGAAGGACGTAGCGGCTGATATTCAGCGTCCAATCCTCTCGCTCGATCTCCCCGACGGTCACGACTCGAGCTTGGTGTTCGACGTCACGGAAGCCGGTGACCCAGGATAGGATCTGCGCGACGTGACCAGGTTCCATGTGGTTCTGGGCTCGGTCCTTGCGGAACAAGGCCGACGCATCCGCGATCAAGACTCTGCCGGCACGGGGCCGAGGCTTCTTCATGCGGAGCACTAGGATGCAGGCAGCTAGGCCTGTGCCATAGAAGAGATTGGGGGCGAGGCCGATCACCGCTTCTACACGGTCCTCCTCAAGCAGCTTCTGGCGGATCTGCCCCTCAACTCCCGCTCGAAAGAGAGCGCCCTGCGGAAGCACGACGGCCATGCGCCCACTGCTTGGAGCCATCGACGCGACCATATGTTGCACCCAGGCGAAATCGCCCGACTTATCCGAAGGAAGTCCCGCAAAGGCGCGACCCCACGGGTCGCTTTCCCAAACATCACGCCCCCAATTCTCTAGTGAGAACGGGGGATTTGCGATGACAACGTCGAACGTCGCCAAGCCGCCCGTGCTTGGGTCGGAGAACACGGGACTGCGCAGCGTGTCACCTCGCTCCACTTGGAAATCCTCGACGCCGTGTAGAAGAAGATTCATCCGCGCCACCGCAGACGTGGTTAGGTTCTTCTCTTGTCCGAACAGTCTTCCGAAGAATGTTCGGGGATCTCCTCCGGCCGCCCGTACATGCTCGACAGCGGCAAGCAACATACCGCCGGTGCCACACGCGGGGTCGTAGACGGTCTCGCCTTCCTTTGGGTCGAGGATGTCGACCATCAGGCGCACGACGCTGCGAGGGGTGTAGAACTCGCCGGCCTTCTTGTTCGTCGTGTCGGCGAACTTCTTGATCAGGTACTCGTAGGCATCGCCGATCACGTCGTTGCGGACGGTCTTGTTACCGAGGGGCAGTGCCGAGAAGTGCTCGACGAGATCCTTCAGTAGGTCGTCGGCCAAACGGTCCTTGTTCGTCCACTGGGCGTCACCAAAAACGCCGTAGAGGTGCTTTTGGTTGGCTCGTTCAAGTCCGCGCATGGCGTTCTGGAGCTTCTTGCCGACATTCGACGCGGTCTCGCGCACGTCGCGCCAGTGGCAGCCCTCGGGCACCTGGAACCGGTGCTCGTCCTCGAAGTCCTCGCCATACGTCTCGACCGCCTCGGCATACTCCTCGTCCCAGACGTCGCAGATGCGCTTGAAGAAGAGCAGCGGCAGGATGTAGCTCTTCCAGTCGGTGCGATCGACGGGGCTGCCGCGGAGGATGTTGGCGGCCTCCCAGAGGTGGGACTCGAGCTGCTGGAGGGTCAGCTCGAGCGGGAGCGATGACTGGTCATTCATCGGCACCGCCTCCGTCCTTCTGCTCTCCGGAGACCTGGCGCTCGATCCACGCATCGATGTCCGAGCGGCGGAAGCGCCACTGGCCGCGGACCCTAAAGCATGGAATTTCAGTGCGTTGCGCCATCGTGTACACGGTCTTCTCGGCGACCTTCAGCAGCTCGGCCACTTCGGCCACGGTTAGGATCTCATCCGGCATGGGTGCTCCGCCCGCCTCCGGTCAGTCGTTGGCAAAGGATTCCAACGGCTGCCATCATACGGCTGAAAATGGCTGCGGCGCAATGGCCCATCCGAGGGACATGCGCCTTCAAGCCTGTAGAACGATCTCGGGTGGTTACGCGGCCGTGGAGAGTTCTCGCCACTGCGCCCGCTGCGCGCCCCAGTCCCCGGCGTAGATCACCGTCCTGAGGTCCCGCTCGCTCATAGGCTCCCGGCCATCGACGGCCTCGAGGAACAGCACCTGCTCCTGGATGTCCGGGGCCAGCAGCGTGAGGTTCATGAGCTGGGTGATCCGGGCCCGGGTCAGCTGGAAGTGCCGGGCAGCGTCGGCCTGGTCGCGGAAGTCGCCCCGCTCGATGGCAGCACCGAGTCCGTGGGCGAAGGCCAGCATCTGGGCCACCCGGGCTGGCCGACGGACGGGGTCGTGGACGGGCTCGGGGGGCTTCTCGGTGAAGACGTAGCCTCGGCCGCGACGCTTGCGGAAGAGCTTACCGGTCAGCACGAGGGTGTCGCCGTCGGTCCTTCCGGCGGGCTGGGTGGTGAACACGGCTTCGTCAGTCATGGGCTGGCCTCCATCGCAGCCGTGGCTGGCACGGCCTCGCCGGCCCCGGCTTCATCCGTTCGGTCGTCTTGGCGATCGGGTGCGCCGAGGTCGTTGAGCATCACGGTGACCTCGTTCTCGGGCTCGTTGACGATCACCTTCTTCACGACGGCCTCGATGAGGCGCATGCGGTTGGCCGGCGACATCACGTCCCAGACGGTGTCGAAGGTCTTCAGCGCGCCGCTGACCCAGCGGCCCTCAGACTGAAGGTCGTCGAGCCCGGTGAGCGTGCGCTCCACCTCCACCAGGCGCATCTCGTGCTTGGCCATAGCCTGCCCGAGCTCGTCGATGCGCGTCTCGATTTGCCGCCGCGCCGACTCGTTGACGCCGATGATGGTGTCGATGAGCTTCTTGATCTCCGACGACAGCTCCGCGATCAGCGCGGGCAGCTTCTTCTGCTCGCGCTCGAGGGCGTCACGCTTCTGCTCGAAGTAGGCGTCCATGCGACGGGTCACTTCGTCGGCGAGGTTGCCGTCGGCGGTCACGTCGCGGATGCGGGTCACCACGAAGCTCTCGATGGCATTGGCGGGTAGCGGTCGCGCGTCGCAGGCACGCCGGCCTCGCTTATCTCGGTTGACGCACTGGTAGTAGCGGTAGCGCTTGGTGTTGCCCTTCTTCTTGCTGGTGCTCTTGCCGGTCATGGCGTAACCACAGACACAGAAGAGCCGCCCGGACAGCAGGTACTCGCCGCTGCGCGGCTTGCCAGTCCGGCCCGCGCCGAACTTCTTCAGGTAGACCTGCACGCGGTGGAAGATGGCCGGCTCGATGATGGCCTCGTGTTCGCCCTCGAAGACCTCGTCGCGGTACGGCATCAGCCCGGCGTACACGGGGTTCTTCAGAATCCGAAGGACGACGTCCTTGCTCCATGCCCGCCCCGGCCGGACGTGCCCCTTGCGGGTGGTGCGCTGTTTGGTGAGCTGGTGCGCCTCGTTGAGATGCTGGGCGATCGACAGGGCCGACTGACGGTCGAGGTAGCGCTCGAAGATGTCGCGCACCACGTGGGCCTCGTGCTCGATGATGACCAGCTTCTTGTCCTGTGCCTCGTAGCCGATGGGCACCGCGCCGCCGGTCCACTTGCCGCGTCGGCGCGACCCGGCAATCTTGTCCCGGGTTCGCTCGCTGATCATTTCGCGCTCGAACTCCGCGAAGGACATCAGGACGTTGAGCGTGAGACGGCCCATGGCGTCGGCCGTCGAGAAGTTCTGGGTGACCGACACGAAGGCGGCGCCGGCCTTGTTGAACCGGTCCATCACCTTGGCAAAGTCGAGTAACGAGCGGCTGAGGCGATCGACCTTGTAGACCACCACCACGTCGACGCGGCCGGCGTCGATGTCGTTGAGCAGGCGGGCAAATGCGGGCCGGTCGATGTTTGCCCCGGTGAAGCCGCCGTCGTCGTAGCGAGTGTCGGTGAGCTTCCAGCCGAGGTGCGCTTGGCTCTTGATGTACTGCTCGCAGGCCTCCCGCTGGGCGTCGAGGGAGTTGAAGTCGCGCTCGAGGCCCTTGTCCGTCGACTTGCGCGTGTAGATCTCATCCGCGACCTCGACCACGAGAAGCACGCGGCGGTGAACCGGCGCGCATGATGCCGTGGCGGCGGTAAGCTGTCGGCTCAGTCGGGCGAGTAGAAACGCACGTCCAAGAAGGCCGCTCGGCATCGCCAAATGCGTCGCTCGAGACCGCCGGACGGTTCCGGGGCGTTCCACCAGTTCGAGTCCATGATGCGCTCGATCACCCTCGACCAGTAGTCGTCGAGATCGACGTTCTTCGGGATGTCGAACGCCTCGCAGAGCTGTTTGCGGTTCTTCGAGTCCAGACACACGAAGTAGTCGGGGCGCTTGAGCGCCAGCAGCCTCGTCGCTGTAGCTGTTCCCGACCTCTCGAATGCAGAGCTGAACCGCTCAACGAATGCATCGAAGTCCGCTCGGCCGACCTCGCCCGTGAGGGGGATGCGGTCGAGAGCATCCGAGAGCTGCGCGTTGTTCTCGTTCACTGCCTGCTTGAAGTAGCCCGCGCCCTTCATGCTTCCGAACCAGAGCCAGTCGAATTCGTCGGTTCGCCCGAAACCAGCGATGCCCCGGCGACCATCGTCATCGATGTCGGAGAATCGCCCATGCTTGCGGAAGAGCCGGGCGGCTTCTTCCAGGACGGCGAGCCTACCGTCTGTGGTGTGCTCGGTGTCCTCTTTCACCGTGCGGAAGTACTGCTTCCACCTCTCCCTGAAGATGGGCACTTCCAGCGGTGACCGCGGCGCCTTCTTTGAGTTCGTTGGAGGCGAGTACGTACCGGAGAGCGGGCCCAGGCGCTTCTGCTGGCGAGCCCAGACCGCTCGGTACGCTTCGAGATCTTCCGGGGCGACACTGCTCCCGAGGGTTCGATACCCGTCCAACGCGCAGACGATGTCCTCGTGTGCCTCGACGGCGCCCGCGTCCTCTTGGTTGACCCACACGGCGGACTCCGAGTTCGAGCTGAATGCCGCCTGCGTGAAGTTGGGGCTGCCCACGACGCAGTCCCAACGGCTACCTCCGTGCTCGAAGTAGTACAGCTTTGGGTGGAAGACCCCGCTGGGGTTGAGGACGAACTGCGCGTTCGAGTGCTCGATGAATGCGGCGATGAACTCGGGGTCGGTCTGGTAGAAGTGGGTGCCGACGGTGAGCTGGGCGATCTTCGACTGATGTTGCGTGAGCAGCTTGAAGCCTGGCGCGCTGCTTGAAGCCCAGGCCACCGCCCATCGGGCGCGCTTGCAGCTCTTCAGAAGGCTTGCCACCGCTGCCTTGAGCTCGGAGTTGGTAGCCAGGAACCGCATGTCGTAGATCTTTCAGTGAACTCGGGGCGCTAGGCAACCCTTGTGTGCGTCGAGGATCTGGCGCGCTCAACCGGAGCCTACACGCGAGGCGGCCACTCCCCGAGCAGCGTCCACTCGCGTCCGCGCTCGGGCACATCGACCGCCACGAGGTTCCCGGGCATCCGCACCTTGTTGAGGCCGAGGCAGGGCACGCCGTCGATCTTTGAGTCGACGCGCGTGTGATGGTGGCCGAAGAAGCAGACGCGGGGACGCGTGCCTCGAAGAAGGTCATCGGGCCGACGGCCTCACTCGCCCAGTTGAAGCCGCGTCGGTGCCGGGGGAACACCACGCCCGCGGGCGCGTCGTGCGTGAGGAGCACGTCGATCCGCTGCCGCCCGAGTAGCATGTCGATGTCCTCCCGCGTGTAGTGCCGCTTGGCGTAGCCCTGGAGGTCCTTCGACCTTCGCTCGTAGTTCGAGGGGCCGTGGCAACCGCCCAGGCCGCCGACAACGATGCCGCCGAGGCCGAAGGTCTCCCCGTTGCGGGGATAGAACAGGTTCGGGAGCACCTCCGGCTCGGGCTGGGCGTCGAGCCAGACGCAGTCCTCGTGGTTGCCCTTGATGAACATCGTGCGCCGCGGGGCCTCGCGGCGCTCGGACCACCAGGTTGCCGCAGATTTTCCGGAACCATCAGCAGCTCACGACGTGGACGTCCGCACCATCAACTATCACCTGAAAAAGGTGTTTTCGGAAAGCGAGCTGGAGGAGGTGGCAGTTATCCGAAATTTTCGCCGCGACGTCGCCCAGCACGCCGCCTCGTAGATTTGAATCCTGCCAACCAGCGACTGTTCGGGCTGGTCCTTCGGGCGCGGGCGAGCTGTCGCTGGGTCAATGGACAGCAGCCCGTGGGTCACAAGAATTCAGACGTTGGCTCCGTGACTTGACGGGGTATGTTTCAAATACTAACCTCAGATGACAAATGGAGGAGCAAATGTCAGATGAGCGAACCTGCCGAGCGCTTGGAAGCCGCGCCGAAGGGGGTGAGCCCTCATGCGCGCAAGCGCGGCTTCGCGCCGAAGCCGATCGTTGCGCGGCCCTGCGCGCGCAGGCCAACACGCCACCGCCGCGTCTCTGGCAGCAACTCCTCGAGAGCCCTTGCTGGGTTGCGCGCGGTGCTCTGGCCGGGCTCCTCGGCGCCTACGGCGCGCACATCGCCCTCGATGCATTCGCTCCCGCCGGTCTACTCCTTCTCGCGTGAGCCCATCGATGACCATCACCCAAGAAGAGCTCGGACGACGAATCCGTGCGGCACGTGAGGCGTGTCGCATGACCCAAGACGACGCTGCGAAGCACCTCGGCGTCTCCCGGCCGACCTTTGTCCAGATCGAGGCGGGCAAACGCTCGGTCTCCAGCCTCGAGCTCGACAAGCTCGCGTACCTGTTCGGGCGCGACATCCGCGAATTCGTGGCCAACGAGTTCCACCAGGAGGATTCGCTCACCGCGCTGTTCCGTGCGCAAGCCGCCGTCGTGAGCGAGCCCGATGTGCTCGACAAGCTTCGCGAGTGCATGGCGCTCGGGCGTGAGCTGACGAACCTCGAGCGGCTCGTCGGCATCGACCGCGATCTGTCGGCGGTCGCCTCCTACCCATTCCCGACGCCAAAAGCGCGCTGGGAGGCGGTGCAGCAGGGGCAGCGCCTTGCGGAGGAGGAGCGCCGTCGTCTGGGCCTGGGCTTCGCGCCGCTCCCTGACATGACCGAGCTACTCGAGTCGCAGGGCGTGCGCACCGCGATGGTCGAGTTGCCGAACGACGTCTCCGGGCTGACGCTCAGCGACCGGAAGGTGGGCCTCTTCGTCGTCGCGAACGACGTGCACCACTACCTGCGTCGCCGCTTCTCGTTCGCCCACGAATACGCCCACGTCGTCGCCGATCGCGACCGCCCCGGGCTCATCAGCCAGACCTCCGCGCGCGACGACCTCGTGGAGGTTCGGGCCAACTCGTTCGCCGCGAACTTCCTCATGCCGGAGGACGGTGTCCGTCAGTTCGTCGCGGGCCTCGGCAAGGGCAAGCCGAGCCGCCTCTTCGCCGAGGTGTTCGACGAGGACACGGCGCTCAACGTGGAGGGGCGCTCGGAGCCTGGCACGCAAACCATCCAGCTGTACGACGTCCTGCTGCTCGCCCACCACTTCGGCGTGAGCCGAATCTCCGCGCTGTACCGGCTGCGCAACCTGCGGCTGCTGTCGAAGGCCGAGTTCACCCACCTCAAGGCGCTCGACGACCAGGGCAAGGCCAAGCAGCTCGCCACGGCGCTCGGGCTCCCGGAGCCCGACCACGCGGAGATGCGCAGCGAGTTCAAGCACCGCTTCCTGGGGCTCGCGCTCGAAGCCTACCGTCGTGACGAGATCTCACGCGGCAAGCTCCGGGAGCTCGTGGCGATGGTCGGCCTCAGCGTCGACGACCTGGACCAACTCCTCGATGACGCCGGTCTTGACGGCGAAGACGACCCGACGCCGTGAGCACACCTCTCCTCCGCATCGTCGTGACCGACGCCAACGTGCTCATCAACCTGATGCACGTGTCGCGGCTTGGGCTGCTGGCCCAGATCCCGAACTACGAGTTCGTGGTTCCAGATCACGTGCGCGAGGAAATTACGCTCCGCGAGCAGCGGACGACGCTCGATGCGGCGGTCACTGCGGGCTGGCTGAAGCTCGAGGTCATCGATGACCTCGGCGCCATCACCGTTTTCACGGAGCTGATCGCTCACATCGGTCGTGGCGAAGCGGCGTGCATCGCGATCGCCGCGCAGAAGGGCTGGCTCATCGCCTCCGATGAGAAGAAGCGGTTCCTCCGCGAGGCCGAGGCCCGCGTCGGAGTCGGCCACGTCATCACCACGGTCGACGTCTTCGTCCTCGCGATCAACGCGGGGCTCCTCACCGTCGAGGAGGCAGACGCCGACAAGGTCACGCTCGAAGGCAGACGGTTCAAGGTGTCATTCGCATCGTTTCGGGAACTCGTGAAGTAACCCCACCAGGGGAAGGAGCAGTCCACATGGCAATGGAAGCTGAAGTCGACGAGATCGAGATCGAACTCCACACCCAGCAGGTCAGCGGGAAGGAGAAGGCGCCGAAGGCGAAGAAGTACGTCATCCGAATCGACAAGACGAAGTTCACCGTCGAGGTCTCGTCGATGACTGGGCGTGAGATCCTCACCCTCGCCGGCAAGACACCGGTCGAGCAGTACAAGCTGACCCAGAAGATGCACGGCGGCGCGGCGAAGACGATCAACCTCGACGACCCGGTCGACTTCACGGAGCCCGGCGTCGAGCGCTTCATGACGCTGAAGCGTGACCAAACCGAGGGCTGACATGCGCCGGCAGTTCGAGCTGCCGTCGTTCGACACGCAGTACCTGGAGACGACCGGCCTCGAGTGGGAGACCATCGTCGAGGGCGCGGGACGGTGGCTGCTTCTCCACGATCGTCCCGTACCCAACGGGTACAACGTCGAGCGCGCCATCGTCGCGCTGCAGATCCCGCCCGGGTATCCCGACGCGCAGATCGACATGGTGTACTTCTTCCCCGCACTCGCGAGGAAGGACAATCAGGCCATCGGCGCGACCCAAAGCGCGCAGGTTCTCGACGGGAAGTCGTTCCAGCGTTGGTCTCGACACCGCACTCCTGCTGCCCCGTGGCGGCCGGGCGAGGACGACATCTCGAGCCACCTCGTGCTCGTCGACGACTGGCTCGAACGAGAGTTCAAGATCCGATGAAGAACCGTCCAGCTCATCTCCGCCTCGCGGGCATTCACGTTGAGGAACTTCATCGTCACCTGTTCCCCGGTGACGGCAAGGAAGCCGTGGCGTTCGCGCTCTGCGGTCGTCACCACGCTACCGAACACGACGTCCTACTCGTGCAGGAGGTGCTCCCGGTCCCCTACGCAGATTGTCCGGTCCGCAAGGCCGACCAAATCACCTGGCGCACGGAGGCCATCGAACCGCTCCTGCTGCGGGCGTCTACGGCCACGCCGAAGCTTGCGGTGGTGAAGTTCCACAGCCACCCCACGGGTTACGACGACTTCTCGCGCACCGACGACATCTCGGACCGGGACCTCTTCCCCTCGATCTACGGATGGGTCCATGACGATGCACCTCACGCCAGCGTCGTCATACTCCCAGACCGCCGCATGTTCGGTCGCAGCATCGACAGCGAAAATCGCTTCCACCGCCTCCAGCAGATCCTCGTCGCTGACCACGACATCGGCCTCTTTGGGACAAGCGCTTCGGGAGCTTTGCCCGCTCACGCGGAGCGCCACGCGCAGGTCTTTAGCGACAGTACGACCAGCCGTCTTCGGCAACTCGCCATCGGGGTGGTCGGGTGCTCTGGCACGGGCAGCTTCGTCATCGAGATGCTGACCCGCCTCGGCGTGAGAAAGCTGGTGCTGGTTGACCCTGATCGCGTCGAGTACAGGAACCTCAACCGGATCGTCGGCACGACGGCCGCTGACGCGGCGACGGGCAGGAGCAAGGTCGAGGTGATTGGCGAGCACGTGGCCCGCATTGGCCTCGACACTCGCGTCGAGATCGTGCCGCGCGAGTTGGCTTCGGTAGAGGCCGTTCGCGCGCTGGCAGGTTGCGACGTTCTCTTCGGCTGCATGGACAGCCACGACGGTCGCCGCACGCTTAACCGGCTCGCGTCCTTCTACGTGCTGCCGTACTTTGACTGCGGCGTCGGCTTGGTGGCCGACGGATGCGGCAACATCGACGACGTCACAGCGGCGTCGCACTACGTCCAGCCGGGGCGATCGACGTTGCTCGCACGCAGAGTAATTTCGCAGAAGCGGGCCGACGCTGAAGCGATGGCCCGCCGCGATCCTGAGCAGTACCGAGCGCTTCACGCCGAGAAATACATCGAGGGAGCAGAGATCGACAGCCCCGCCGTAATCAGCGTCAACGCGCTCGCAGCCTCTCTGGTAGTGAACGAGTTCCTTGCGCGACTTCACCCGTTCCGCCAGACGGCAAATGCGGACTACGCGTCCGTCCGTCTGAAGTACGACGCGATGCTGCTCGACGTGGAGCGAGAGACGAATGCCACCCCCCTTCGCAGGGCGCTCGGGCGCGGCGACGTCCACCCGCTCCTGGACTTGCCCGAGCTGTCGTCGGTAGGAGCGTAGAGAAATGCGTTGGCTGCGTCGGCTCTGGGCTCGCTTCGTCGAGTGGTTTCTTGCCCTGCGCTTGCCCGGAGGAGTGAGTGACGACGGCTCGGCCTCCGCGCCCGCGCTGCCGCTACCACCGGCGGCACCACCACCACCGTATCGCGTCGTCCACCTGACCGACGATCCCGACGAGCTGCTGCCAGAGACCCTCTACGCCATCGGCGAGAACGGCCACCTCTGGCACGTCTCGCTCGTGTGCCCCTGCGGCTGCGGCGCAACGATCGCGCTCAACGTGCTCCCCGACGACTCGCCGCGCTGGCGGCTGTACGAGAGCGCCGACGGTCCGACGCTGTCGCCGTCCGTCTGGAGAACCACGGGCTGCTGGAGTCACTTCATCCTTCGAAGGGGCTACGTCATTTGGTGCCATGGTCGACGACCGGACGACGTGAGCGAGACCGAGTACAGCGCGTAGGACCGAACCGCGCCGACTCGAGCCCTGAATCCCGCCGCGTAGGTTGCTCACATGGCCATTACCCGCGAGACCCTCTACAAGGAGGTCTGGGCCGAGCCGATGACGAAGGTCGCGGCTCGGTACGGCGCTTCGTCGAGCTTCCTCGCGCGGGTCTGCGAGCGGTTGAACGTCCCGCGGCCGGCTCGCGGTTACTGGGCGCAACTCGAGGTCGGGAAGGCCAGCGCGAAGCCCGAGCTCCCGGAGGCACGCCCGGGCGACGAGATGGAGTGGTCGCGCGAGGGTGAGCCGCGCCGCGTCCCCCGCGCACTACCGCAGGCGCCTTCCAAGAACGAGCCCCCGTCGCGCCGTCGGCGACGCGAGCGGCCGTCGCGACACGAGCTGATCGTCGGCGCACGCGAGCACTTCGAGAGCGCCAAGGAGTCCGACAGCGGGTACCTGCGGCCGCTCAAGAAGCGGCTCATCGACGTGTTCGTCACGAAGGCAACGCTGGGCCACGCGCTCGACGTGGCAAACGCACTGTTCTTGGCGCTCGAGGATCGCGGGCACCGCGTCACGTTCGCGCCCTTGGACCAGCACCTGCGTCGGCCCGAGGTCGACGAGCGCGCCGAGGGAGGGGGCGAGTGGTACAGCTACGCACGCTGGGGCCCGGACCGCCCCACCGTCGTCTACGTTGGCTCCGTCGCGATCGGCCTGACGCTGTTCGAGCTGAGCGAAGAGGTCGAGGTCCGTTACGTGAACGGCAAGTATGTTCGCGTCGCCGACGTCCCACAGCCAACCACGAGGCGGCGGCGCTGGGCACTGCCGGAGCGCGCCTGGACGCACAAGCGTGACATGCCGAGCTGGCGCCTGTGCCTCCGGGGTTCATCCCCGTACGCGCGCGCCAAGTGGGAGAAGCAGTGGCGAGAAGGCAGGGGCTCGGACCTTTCGTCGAAGGTGCCTCAGATCGTCCGCGAGCTGGAGACCGAGGCTGCAACCATCGCCGCGCTCGTTGCCGAGGGAGAACGGCAAGCCGAGATCGAGCGGCAGAAGTGGGAGGTGCAGCAGGCAAAGTGGCGTGCAGAGGAAGCGGAGCGTCGGCGCATCCAGAACACGAAGGAGAGCAGGGAGGAGCTCTTCGCCATCATCGAGGCGTGGGGCGCGGCGAAGCAGATCGAGGGCTTCTTCGAGGACGCCCAGCGCCGCGCGGCAGAGCTCGACGAGGCCACAAGGGACGCCGTTCTTGACCGGCTCAAGCGGGCACGCGCGCTCCTGGGCGATGTCGACGCCCTCCGGCGGTTCCGCGCCTGGCTGTCACCGGAGGAGCGGTAGCGTGCGGGGCGGCGCGACGGCCTGAACGAGCGAGGCGCGCAGGCCACTCCAGCCCGCGGCGGGACTGAGCGAATCCGCGAGAGTGTCCCGGCTCGCGTCGCGCAACCACCTGGATTCGCAGGCGTTCGCATTTCCGGGACGGTGCGAGCGGAGCGAACCAGTCCCGCGGAGAGCCCTGCGAACGGGTTGGTGAACGGCGTCGAATCCGGAGCCAAGAGTCGCCCAAGGACATCCTCCTTGGGCGCTTTGCTTTTGTTGGTCCGCCGCGGAACCACGCTGCGCCGCACGGCCGTTGAGGACACTGGTCCAATCGCCTAGAAGGGCAGAGCGCGAAGTGCAGTTTCGCAAGTGGGCGACGCGCGTGGTCGAAGAGTTTACGATCAAGGGCTTCGGAAGGTGGCAGCTATTCGAGAACCTCGAATGACTGCCGCCAAGGAAGGAGCGTCGACGAGCCCAAGGCTCGGACATCTTCGCAATCGCGGAAGCGGCGAGAAGGGCGAGTGGCACCGATTCCAGGCCGTGCGTGCAAGACCGAGAACGGCCCCGCAACGTTGCCGTGCGGGAGGTCCCCGTCCTGGCGGACATCATCGGCGAGGACATGCCCGAGGGCTCGCAGCTCGAGGCCCTTGTGGCCAGCATCAGGGATTTGCTCGAAGTGCCCGTCGATGGATTCGATGTCGTAGGTATGACGGCAACGCGCGGCGTGGCATCGCCGCGGACCGCGCCGCCGAGTGCAGCTCCACACCGTTGGGTCTCGAAGGGCGCACCTGGCAGGAGATGGAGGAGGCAGCAGTGCGAGCGTGGAGATCATGATCCAGGGTCGGAGGCTGGATGCCATGGTGCTCTCGGAGATCCGGTGCAACGACCGGAGTGGCTTCTACGACGTCGCCCTCCTCGTCTTCAGGCCAGCCCCGCCCACACAGCAGATGGCGCACAAAACTAAAGCTAAGCTGTAGCTGTGTACTTCGGGACTCCGGTATCTTGCACACAACTAAAGTATTGCTTAATGTTTGTGTGTGGCTGAGGTGACGAATCGATCGCCCGACTGGCACGCGCTCTACGAGATCGCCGCTGCCCAGGATGGGTACTTCACGACCGAGCAGGCGGCTGCCGCCGGCTACTCGCCGCAGCTGCTCGCGCACCATCTGGCTGCGAGGCGCGTCGTTCGGGTGCGACGCGGCGTGTACCGCCTCGTGCACTTTCCTGCGGGCGACCATGAAGACCTCACCGTGGTCTGGCTCTGGTCGGAGCTGACGGGCGTGTTCTCTCACCAGACCGCGCTCGCTCTGCACGAGCTCTCGGATGTGCTACCCGCGCAGGTTCACATCACGCTGCCCGAGGCGTGGAGGAAGCGCAGGCTGCGAGTGCCGGACGGGCTGGTGCTTCACTACCGCGATGTCGCCAAGCACGAGCAGTGTTGGTTCGGGCCCGTTCCGGCGACGACTCCGCTGCGTACGCTCGAGGACTGCGCTGCCGATCACCTTCCACCGGAGCTGCTGCGCGCTGCCGCCCGAGAAGCTCTAGAGCGCGGTCTGGTCGCCCGCGACGAGCTCGCCGCCGTAGACGAGGAACTGAGGCATTTCGGAGGTCTCGATTCGTGACCCGCGAGTATCACACTGCCGCCGCCTTCAAGCAGGCTCTCGAGCAGCGGCTCCGCAGCACGTCGGTCTCGGGGATCGACTTCTCTCGACGCCGCCAGCTCGTGGTGTTCGATCGATTCCTCGCACGCGTTGTCGTCGAGCTTGGCGACGCGGTTACGCTCAAGGGCGGCCTGGCCGTCGAGCTCCGCATCGAACGGGCTCGTACGACGAAGGACGTCGACCTGCGCGTGATGGGTTCCTCCGAGCGCATTCTCGACCGCCTTCATGCAGCCGCTCGGCGCGACTTGGGTGATTTTATGGTGTTTTCCGTGCGCCGCGACCGCCACCCCGAGATCCAGAACGAGGGGATGCGTTACGACGGGCTGCGCTTCCGTGCCGAATGCAGCCTCGCCGGCAAGGTCTATGGCCGCGCCTTCGGAGTGGACGTTGCGTTCGGTGATCCGATCTTCGGCGAGCCCGAGGTCATCGTTGCGAAAGACGTGCTCGCGTTCGCTGGCATCGCGCCGCCGACGCTGCGCGTGTACCCGGTGGAGACCCACATTGCGGAAAAGCTGCACGCGTACACGATGCCGCGAGCACGCCCGAACTCGCGAGTGAAGGATCTGCCGGACCTCGCGCTGCTCGCCGTTGCTGGCCCCATCGAAGCGAGCCGGTTGCACGCCGCGCTGCTGCAGACCTTCTCATTCCGCGGTACGCACGAGGTGCCCGAGCATCTGCCACTTCCGCCGGCGACCTGGGAGGCGCCCTATGCAGCGCTTGCGAAAGAGAACCGGCTAGAGTGGACTACGCTCGCAGAGGCGTTCGAGGCAGCGAGCGCGTTCCTCGATCCCGTCCTTGGCGGTCTGTCCAACGCTGGCTGGGACCCGAAGGGCTGGTCATGGAGCAGACACGAGGCGTGACGCCGTCAATCGGCGGGTCGTAGCTTCGAGTCCACGCCTTCTCTTTGCCTTTACGCTAACGAGCTTGGTGGTGCGCTTCCGGCTGGTGACCTTCTGAGATAGAGATACGGACGCGATGAGCTCTCCTTCGCACATGACGTTCGCCGAGCTGGGTATCCCGTTTCCTTTGTTCGCAGCGCCCGTAGCCGAGGCCTCGAAGTACGACGGTCTCGGGACGTGTGAGCTGTGCAACACGGCGGAGAGCCACTGTTTCCGCATCGGCATCGGCGACGCCGTCACGCATCCGTGTGCGTCGTGCGGGGATGTCGTCGGACATCATGTCGCCGACCGGGCTGCCGTTCCGTGCCCGTCGTGCAGCGCGGTGGCGCCGTGGCCCGCCGGTCTCGGCGGCCGGATCCGCGTTTGCTACGCGTGCGTTCGGGCCGGGCGCGGGCTGATGGGCAAGGACACGGAATTCGGGTTGCTGTCGTGGGAACAGCGCGTGGCGGGCGTCACGCTCGGCGTTCCCGGCCTCGGTGAGCACCGGCAAGACTACCCGGGGGTCGAGCTCGTCCAGACGGGCGACCCCGAAATGCAGCTCGGCGAGATGATGGACGCCTGGTTCGGCGCCAAGCTGCCGGCTGCCGCGATGGATGAGCTGCTTCGCACTCCGACGTACTCGACCTGGCAGGGTGAGACGTGGCTGTTCGAAGGCCCGACCCCGATGATCTACCTGGGGTGCTGGCAAGCGTCGAATTTTGACGCCCATGCGGAAGACGGCAACGGGGAGCGCCTGTTTCTCGAAGCCGTGCAAGACGCGGACGAGGGGACCTGGGACGACCTCGCGGACGGCAGCATCTCCGTCTACGTGTTCCGCTCCCCGACGAGCGGACGCCTGCGCGGCACGTGGGACCGGGATTGACGGCGCTCGGCGATCACCCGGCCGCGGGACCGTCCACGTAGCCGATCGGCAGTAGGCCGGGGAGCGCTTCGCACCGGTTCACCGCTACGCCTGCGCGCTCCAGCGCCGCGCGGAGCGACGCGACGGTGAAGCGTCGATGCCCCGGAAAGCCGGTGAGGGCGAGCAGGCGCGAGACGAGCCACGAGAGCCGAGTTTCGTCGTGGCAGAAGGTCGGCGCGATGAAGATGCCGTCTGGTTTCAGCACGCGGGTGAGGGAGCTCAGGGCGGCGTCCAGGTTCGGGACGATGTGCAGCACGTTGGCAGCCACGACGGCGTCGAAGGACGCCGGCTCGAAGGGAAGGTCGTAGATGTCGGCCTGGCGGCACTCGACGTTCCCGAGACCCAAGTCGGTGATCTTGTCCCGCAGGCGCTCCACCATTCGGGGCGCGTAGTCGGTAGCGACGACGGCTGCAGAGGAGCGGGCGAGGACCGGCGTGACCAAGCCCGTGCCGGCGGCAACCTCCAGCACTCGCGCCCGGCCTCGAGCAGCCTGGCCCACGAGCTCGAGCATGCGCGGCAGGGGCTTTCCGAGGGGGCCGAGGGTTGCGTCGTACTTCGAAGCGTGCCGCTGCCAGTAGTCGCGGTCGCGATCGCGGGTCATTGCGTACACTGCTGCATGAGCGACTCAGGTCAAACGGTCAGACGCGCGTTGCCGATCCACGTCTCGACGTCGGAAATGGTGAAGGTGAGCGTGTTGCCGTCAATCTCGGTTGCGTCGTGCTCGCCGGGGAGCAGCAACACGTCCGTGAGCACGGTCGGATCTTCATCGAGGATGCGGAGGTCGCGGGCAAACGCGAGCCGCGCCCGCGCCATCTTCCACAGATGGTCACCGTCCGGGCCCGCGGGCAGCTCGAGGCGGAAGGAGTCGCCTTCGAGCGTCCAACGTACCCCCGGGACACAAACGAGACCGTACGCGCTGCCCTCCTTCCGCGAGCCGGTGGCGATCTGTTCGACGAACCGGTGATCGTCTGCCAACGATGGGCGAGCTGGATCCGTCGACAACGTAGGATCCATGGATTGCAGGATGTCCAAGAAACCGGAAAGGCTCCACGACTCGAGCAGGCGTTGCTCGGAACGGTCCAGACCGAGCACTCGCCGGATCTCGACGCCCGGCACGGAGAGCAGCGGGTCCGCCGTGAGGACGACGACGGTTTGCTTCGATTCCGAGTACTCCGAGCGCTCGGCGGGAGCCGCAAAGCAGCGAGTGATCGCGTCGTCGAAGGCGATGATCTCGCCGATGACGCGGTCGCGCTGGCTGCTGCGCATGTCATGGGCCATCGCGCGCAGTAGGAGAGCCGGCCAGGGTTGGGGCGGCCCCGGAACCAAGATCGACAGCTCGAAGCTCGCCGCTCGGTCAGCGTCGAGCGCGCCGCTCAGGCCGTAGCTGGCGTACAGCGACCCTCCACGAACGGGGACGACACCAACCGCCCACAAGGACGGCCCTTCGGGGAATGCGCGGTCGCGATCGGGTTCGCTGAAGAGCTCGACCGGCCCGCTCCCGATGCGCGCGAGCCTGTCGCTCAACAGCTCCATCCCGGCATCTCGAACGTTCCGAGGGTTGGCCGGCGCTGGTGACATCGACGGCGCATAAGACGGCGCCCGCGGGGCGGCAATGTCGCGAAGGGAGGTTCCGCGGCGGACCAACAACAGCAGGCGTGGCGCGAGATCTCCCGACGCTGCGCTGTAAATGCAGCCAATCGCTCCGGTAATCATTGTTCATGCTGACTTACCAGTGCGTCCAGCCCGCGGCCCCTACTCGTCCGCTCTTGGAGCCCGCATATCTCTCACACGACGGAAGAAGAGAGGAGACACCACCATGGACATCAAACGAAGTGGCGCACTGCCATCCCAGAAGGGGCCTGCGGAGCACTTTACCGGAGCGGTGCGGATCGATCCGCTGTTCCAGGCCGAGGCGCCCGGCCGAGCGAGCGGCGCCTACGTGACGTTCGAGCCCTGCTCGCGATCGGACTGGCACACGCACCCGCTCGGGCAGACGCTGATCGTCACGTTCGGAGTGGGACTGCACCAACGCTGGGGCGGACCCATCGAGGAGATCCGCCCCGGCGACGTCGTCTCGGTCTCACCCAACGAGAAGCACTGGCACGGAGCGGCGCCGAAGACAGCGATGACGCACATCGCGATCCAAGAAGCGCTCGATGGCAAGGCGGTCGACTGGCTCGAGAAGGTCAGCGACGAACAGTACCAGGGCAATTCATGACGGGCGTGCCGTGGCAGCGCCCTTGACCGCCATGCCGACACTCGAACGTTCCGCTCAGATGCTCGCCGCCGTGCTCACGCTCGCAGCGTGCGACCGAGCGGCACCGACGGGAATCCAGCCGTCGGCGAACCCGACCACGGTGGCCCCCGCGAAGGACGAGAACATGAAGATCAAGATGCACTTGGATGGTGAGGTGCTCACCGCCACGCTCGCGGAGGGCGCCGCGCCCCGTGATTTCCTGGCGCTGCTCCCCCTCGAGCTCACCCTTCGGGACTACGCAAGCACGGAGAAGGTCGGGGATTTGCCGGCCCGGCTTTCGATTGAGGGCGCGCCGCCGGGCTTCGATCCCGACGTTGGAGACATCACCTACTACGCGCCCTGGGGAAACCTCGCGATCTTCTATCGCGACTTCGGATTCGCGCAGGGCCTGGTGAAGCTCGGTCGCTTCGATTCCAACGTGGACGAGCTCGCACGGAAACAGGGCGAGCTCAACGTGCGCTTCGAGCGCGCGCAGGCTTCCACCGCAGCAGGAGAAAGATCACCATGAACGACAAGAACCCGAGTCCCCTCCGTCAATCCCTCGGCGCGCTCGCGCCGAAGCTGGTGGACGTGACGGAGGACGTGCTCTTCGGCGACATCTGGGAGCGAGCACAGCTCAGCAAGCGGGACCGGAGCCTTTTGACCTGCGCCGCGCTCGTTGCGACAGGCAAGACCGAGCAGATGGACTTTCACTTCCCGAGAGCCATCGAGAACGGCGTCACCCGAGAAGAGCTGGTCGAGATGATCACGCACCTGGCGTTCTACGTGGGGTGGCCCAACGCGATGTCGGCCATCAACCGAGCAAAGGAACTGCTCGGGGAAGACGGCGTGTAGGTTAGTACCGGTCGCCGACGACGCCTTCCTCGATCAGATCGTCGAGGCGCTCCAGTTGGTCCGGGCGGAGCGTCACGTCTTGTGCCGCCCAGTTCTCCTCCAGGCGTTCGATTCTCCGCGTGCCCGGGATCATGGCGACGTCCCGCGCCAAGAGCCAAGCGAGGGCCACCTGTGCCGGGGTGACTCCGCTCTCCTTCGCGACCTCGGCGACTCGATCGGCGAGGCGACTGTTCTTGGCGATGGCCTCCTCGGAAAAACGCGGGTTCTCCAGGCGCCAGTCTCCGGGCTGGAGATCGCTGCGGGAGCGGATGGCGCCGGACAAGAAGCCGCGGCCGAGGGGACTGTAGGCCACGAAGCCGATGCCCAGGCGTCGAACGGTCGGCAAGATGTCGGCCTCCACGTCCCGCGTCCACAGGGAATACTCCGTTTGCAGGGCGCTCACGGGATGCACCGCGTGGGCGCGCTCGATGGTGTCGGAGTCCGCCTCGCTCAAGCCGATGTAGCGGACCTTGCCCGCCTTGACGAGCTCGGCCAAGGCGCCCATCGTCTCCTCGATGGGCGTGCTCGGATCCACGCGATGTTGATAGTAGAGATCGATGGTGTCCGTTCCGAGGCGCTTCAGCGATGCATCGCAGGCGCTCCGCACGTAGTCCGCGCCGCCCTTGATGCCGTGCCAGCTCCCGTCCTCGCCGCGGGCGACGCCGAACTTGGTCGCCAGCGTGATCTTGTCGCGCCGCCCATGGAGCGCCTTCGACAGCAGGAGCTCGTTCGTGAACGGGCCGTACATGTCCGACGTGTCCCAGAACGTGCAGCCCATCTCCACGGCTCGATCGAGCACGCGCAAGCTCTGAGCTTCCTCCGAGCCGCCGTAGAAGTCCGACATGCCCATGCAGCCCAAGCCGATGGCAGGTACCCGGAGTCCTTGTGAGCCGAGATCGATTTGCTTCATGACGCTGGTCTCCTTCCAAGGTGGCGCGCGAGCTCAGTCGAGCACGCTGCCTCCGAGTCCTTCCACGTAGGCATCGTACACGGGGACGCGCGGCTCGCCTGCTGCCAGTGCTCGCCAACGCTTCACCGCGGGCAGTCCGTTGAGCGCCGCTGCGTAGGGCCGAAGGCCCGCCGGGAGCTCCACGCCATAGGTCTCGAAACGCAAGAGGACGGGGAAGTACATGGCGTCCACGATGCCAAAACGCCCGAACAAGAAGGGACCACCGGAAGCTCGGAGCGCTTGGTGCCAAATCTCCTGAACCCGCGCGATCTCCACGCGGGTTGGCCCATCGGGCACGAAGCTCGGTACCCGCGCAAACGGATTGGAGCTCATGTGCGTGCGCAGATTGGCGAAGCCGCTCGCCATCTCACACGAAAGAGCGCGCGCCTGTGCTCGCTCCAGGGACGCGTCGGGCCAAAGCCCGGCGTCGGGAAACCGCTCTGCGGTCCACTCGCAGATCGCCAGTGCTTCGTGGATGCGCGTGCCGTCGACCTCGAGCACCGGAAACAAACCAGTAACGCTGCCCAGTGCACGCCGCCGTGTGAGCTCAGCCGCAGCCTCGCGCACGTGCGCGTCGGGTTCGGCGTTCACGTTGCCGTTGGTCAGGTCGAGCACGGCCGTGTGGATCTCGGGCTCTGCGCCCGCGTGCCACAGCGGCAAGAGCGCACGCATGGACCACGTGGAGTAGCGGAGCGAGATGACGTGCAGGGTCAGCGACATGCGGAGAGGATACGCTCGGCAGGGCCGCCCCCAAGGGCATTTCTTTGTTGGCCCGCCGCGGAAACGCGCCTTCGCGACCCGTGGTTCCGCGGCGGACCGACACAGGAAGACGTCAGCTGGCGGGCTCGGCGTCCGACGGACTCTTGTCCGTCGGGCTGGGCTTGAGCAGGGACGCCAGCACCGAGCCCGCGATGATGGCGGCGATGACGCCTAGCGAAGCGAGGATCGGTAGCTTGTACACGTCCATGAGCAACATCTTGGCGCCGACGAAGACCAGCACGAAGGACAGGCCGACCTTCAGGTACACGAACTTGGTGATGACGCCCGCCAACAAGAAGTACAGCGACCGCAGCCCCAAGATGGCAAAGATGTTCGACGTGAACACGATGAACGGATCGGTGGTGATGGCGAAAATCGCGGGGATGGAATCCACGGCGAAGACCACGTCCGTCACCTCGACGGCGACCAGGGCGAGTAGGAGCGGCGTCGCGTAGCGGCGGCCGTTTTGAACCACCGAGAAGCGATCGCCGTGGAAGCCCGGCGTGACTGGCAAGAGCTTGCGCGTCCAGCGCACGATGGGGTTATCTTCTGGGTGCAGCTCCTGGTCTCGCTGCAGCAGGAGCTTGATGCCCGTGATCGCCAAGAGCGCTCCGAAGACGTAGATGGCCCAGTGAAAGCGCTGCAGGAACGCGCCGCCCGCCAGGATGAACGCGGCGCGTAGCACCAGTGCGCCGAGCACGCCCCAGAACAACACCCGGTGCTGGTAGACGGCGGGTACGGAAAACGCCGTGAAAATCACGACGAAAACGAAGATGTTGTCGACGGCGAGGGCCTTCTCCACCAAGTAGGCGGTGGTGAACTCCAGGGCGCGCTCGGGCCCGAACCAGAAGTAGACGCCCAGGTTGAAGACGACCGCGAAGGCGATCCAGACGCTGCTCCAGATGCCCGCCTCCTTGACGCTCACCTCGTGGGCGTTCTTGTGAAAGACACCGAGGTCCAGCGCCAGCATGGCCAGCACGAAGACGATGAACGCCAGCCACAGCCCGGGGGAACCGATGGTTTCGAGTGGCACGTTCTCAGCTCCGCTGCACGGTGCGGGCTCGATCGAGGGTGCGCCGCACGGCGTGGCCCGCGCGGCCCAGGGACACGTTGGCGGCGGCGTACGGATCGGCGCCGGGTTCTTCCACCGTGACCGTCCCCAGCGTTGGACCTTGCACGACCACATGGCAGCGCTTGTCGATGCCACCCTTGGGTCCGTTCACGTCCTTGATGCGAACCACGACAGAGCGAACGGCGTCTCCAAAGCGGCTCATCTCGAGATGAGCGCGCTTCTTGATGTGCTCGCGGAGGGCAGCCGATGTCTGGATTGCTCGGAAGCGGATGTCGACCTTCATATCGAGTCTGTAGGGCCCGGTCCGCATGTAGACAATGACGAAGTTTCTACATAATCTGTAGGTATGACCGACATAAAGCCGGAGCGCCTGGAGTGGGTGAACTACCAGCACCTCTTGTACTTCTGGGTGGTGGCCCGGGAAGGCGGCTTGGTGGCGGCTGGGAAGGTGCTGCATCTGTCGCACCCCACCCTGAGCGCACAGGTTCACGCCCTCGAGGATCACCTGGGCGAGAAGCTCTTCACGAAGGTGGGGCGCCGGCTGGTGCTCACGGACGTTGGCCGGGTCGTGGCGCGCTATGCGGACGAGATCTTCACCCTGGGAAGAGAGATGGTGGACACCGTCAAGGGTCGCTCCACCGGACAGCCCGTGCGATTGAGCGTTGGCATCGTGGATGTGGTGCCCAAGCTCGTGGTCAAGCGGCTGCTCGAGCCGGCGTTGGCGCTCGAAGAGCCGGTGAAGATCTTCTGCCACGAGGGCTCCTACGACAAGCTCCTCGCCGACCTCGCGCTTCACTCCATCGATCTCTTGATCGCCGATGCGCCGCTTCCGTCGGGCAGCAGCGTACGCGCCTTCAACCACGTGCTGGGGGAGAGCGGCGTGACGTTCTTCGGCACGCGCTCCTTGGTGAAGGCCTTGCAGGCGGGATTTCCCCAGTCCCTCGAGGGGGCGCCGATGCTCTTGCCCCTGGAGAACACGACGCTGCGCCGCGCGCTGAATCAGTGGTTCGACCGGCTTGGCATCCGCCCTCGCGTCGTGGCCGAGTTCGAGGACAGCGCGTTGCTCAAGGAGTTCGGCGCGGATGGGGTGGGGATCTTCGCGGGATCCAGCGTGGTGGCCAAGGAGCTGGAGCGCCAATATCGCGTGTCGGCGCTCGGCAGCGCGCCGGAGATCCGCGAGCGGTTCTACGCCGTGTCCGTCGAGCGGCGACTCAAGAACCCCGCTGTCGTGGCCATCTCCGACGCGGCCCGGGAAGACTTGTTCGCGTTGGAGTGAGCGTACTGGGGGAGCAATTCCCCAGCTGGCCCAGGATTCCCCAGCTGCGTCCTCACAGGCGCAGATGAATCCAGTGCGGGGGCGGCGGCACGGCGCTTGCTGTTCGCGCTGCCATGTCGAACCTCATCGTCCAACGTACGCCCAAGGACGGGTTGTGCGTCAGCTGTGTTCGTGTCGGGACGTGCATGGAGCTGCGTGTCCCTCGCGCTGCCGTCTGGCACTGTGAGGAATTTCATGCAGGCGAGCCGCGCGCACCTGCGGTGCATGCCCAGCGCTTGCCGGTTTCAGCGGAGCCGCTATCACCAGGGCTGTGCGCCAACTGCGAGCACCGTGCGGGTTGCACCTTGCCAAAGAGCGCCGGCGGCGTCTGGCACTGCGAGGAGTATCAGTGACGGTGGAGCTCGTCGGCAGAGGTCAGTAGCGGACGTGCTATAGGCTCGGACGAGTGCCGACGGAAGCTCTCATCAGTGCCGGCGCCGCAGCGCGAGCATTGTTGCGGCTGGGAAATCGCGGTCCACCGCGAACGGCGTTCCTCCGGGAGGCGTCGGAAGTGCTGTTCGCATTCACAGGCGCCCAGAGTCTCGTCGCGTGGCTCATGGATGGTTCACGCACGTTCCTGTGGCGAGCAGAGAGCGCGCCCGTCGGCGTGCTGGAGTTCGAGCTGCTTGCATCGGCGAACGTTGGCACCGTGCTGATGGATCGCGTCGTGGATGCGACTGGCCTTCGCGCGGCCTCCAGAAAGCTCGCGCGCGGAGGCCTCGAGTATGCCGATCTCACTGGCGTGGCGCGGGCGCCCCGATTGCGGCTCGCCCTGGGGCCAGAGGTGGGTTCGCTGCTGCTCTTGCCTTTCGAAATCGACGCTGAGAATCAGGGCGTGCTGCAGCTCGAGAGCTCGCGGCGGAGCGCGTTCGCGGGCGTCGAGCAGCTGGAGCGCACGGCAGAGCTGCTGGGCGCCGCCATCGCCGCGCGGCGGGCGCAGGCGGCGCTGACGGAGCGCGTGAAAGAGCTGGCGTGCATGTATCAGATCGCCCGAATCGGAGCGGAAGCCGACGCATCCCTCGCTGCAAAGCTCGAGCGCATCGTGGCGTTGCTCCCGGCTGCATGGCAGTACCCGGAGATAACGACCGCTCGCGTCAGCGTGGACGAGCGAGTGTTCGCGTCGGCGGACTTCGCCGTTGGCCCGCATCGCCTAGGAGCTCGCATCCAGAGCGGAGGTCGCTCTCTCGGGGCGGTGGAGGTCTTCTATGTTCCCACGCGCGGGGATCCCAAGAACGCGCCCCTCCTGGAACAATCCCCATTCCTGGAAGAAGAGCTGCACCTGATCGAGGGTGTGGCACGAGAAATAGCCTCCATTGTGGAGCGCCAGGAGGCTGCGGAGGAAAAAGCTCGGCTTCGTGAACAAATTCGGAAGGCAGATCGACTCGCAACGATCGGCCACCTGGCGGCGGGGTTGGCGCACGAGCTGAACGAGCCGCTGGGAAACATCCTCGGCTTCGCGCAACTTTCCCTGAAGTTGCCGGACCTGCCGGAGCAAGCGGCCACGGACCTTGACTGGATCGTGCGATCGAGCCTGTACGCGCGAGAAGTGATCAAGAAGCTGATGTTGTTCGCTCGGCAAGCGCCCTCCCAGGCGACGGTGGTTGATGTAAACGCGATCATTCGCGAGAGCATTCCGCTGCTGTCGACGCGGCGGGGTGGAGCCATCGTGACGGTCGAGTCGAGCCTGACGCCCGCGGCCTTGCTGGTGCGTGGGGATCGCGGACAGCTGCAGCAGGTCTTCGTCAACCTCGCGGTGAATGCCATTCAAGCGATGCCCAGCGGAGGTGTGCTCCGCGTTTCCACGGCAGCTACGGAGCAAGGCGTCGTTCTTTCCGTGGAGGACACGGGTGAGGGGATCCCCGAGGGTGTCGTCGACCAGATCTTCGAGCCCTTTTTCACGACCAAAGACGTTGGGGAGGGCACCGGACTGGGCCTTTCGGTTGCGCATGGCATCGTGACGGCGCACGGCGGTACGATCGAGGTCGACACCGCGCCGGGACGCGGTACGACGATGCGCGTGACCCTGCCTCCGCCATCGGACGACCACCATGACTGAAGAGCATTCCATTCTCGTCGTGGACGACTCCCCGGGCACCTTGGCCGTGCTGGAGCGAAATCTTCGCGCGGCCGGCTACACGATCCACAGCGCGACAAACGTGGACGAGGCTCTGGAGATTCTCGACGCAATCAACGTCGATCTCGTGATCACCGACGTGAAAATGCCCCGTCGGAGTGGCCTCGACCTCGTGCGTGAAGTTCGGGACAACCTTCACGGCACCGAGATCATGGTCATTACCGGGTTCCCCGACGTGGACGGTGCCGTGACCTCGCTGAAGCACGGCGCTACGGACTACCTGACAAAACCCTTCACGGACCAGGAGCTCGAAGCCGCGGTCGAGCGTGCGCTGTCGAAGCTCGCCCTGCGACGAGGCACGGCGGAGACACGTACGGCGCCTCTCCATGGCCTGTTGGGAGAGTCTGCCGGAATGCGGCGTGTGCACGCGCAGATCCGGCGAGCAGCCCAGACGAACGCGACGGTACTGGTCTCAGGCGAGAGCGGTACGGGAAAGGAGCTCGTGGCGCGGGCCATTCACTACGAGAGCAGCCGTGCCGCCGCGCCATTCGTTCCCGTCAACTGTGGTGCGATTCCGCAAGATCTGTTCGAGAGCGAGCTGTTCGGCCACGTGAAGGGATCGTTTACCGGAGCCAACGAAACCCGGGCTGGGTTCTTCTTGACGGCAGACGGCGGAACGATCTTCCTCGACGAGATCGCGGAGACAAACCCGGCGACTCAAGTCAAGCTGTTGCGGGTGCTGCAAGACAAGCAAGTGGCCATGGTTGGCTCGTCGAAGCCCCGCACCGTGGACGTGCGTATCGTTGCCGCCACCAACAAGAACTTGCAGCAGCTGGCGGCGTCCGGCTCATTTCGAGAGGACCTGTATTTCCGGATCAACGTGATTCCAATCGAGTTGCCGCCACTTCGAGAGCGTGGCCCCGACGTGCTCGCGCTGACGCGCCACTTTGCCGCCAAGTACGCGGACGAAGTCGGCCGTGGTCCGCTGGCGTTTTCGGACCGCGTGCTGGAGCTATTTCAGACATACGCTTGGCCCGGAAACGTGCGTGAATTGGAGAACGTGGTCCAGCGCCTGGTCGTGATGGCGGACGGGCCCGAAGTGGACGCAGCGGATCTACCGGTCCTGATGCGTTCCTCTTTTGGCAGTGCGGAGGCGGAGCTGAACCGGTCCCTGGTGCAGGTGGAGGCGAGCCACATCCGGAAGGTATTGGCCAGTGTTAGCGGCAACAAGTCCAAGGCCGCTCAGATCCTCGGCATCGATCGAAAGACCCTTCGCGCGAAACTGCGCCAGCATGCACTGCCCGACGATTGAGCCGACGCCGTAGGGCGCTGGTTGCGCCACCGCAACCGTTCAGCCGAGCGGCTGGGGTCGTCCGCTCGCTCGCCACTTGGAAAGATGAGGGAGGGCGAACAGGTACAGCCCCGTGGGCAACACGCCGAGCAGGGGAAGCAGCGCGAGGAAGCCGACCCACGTCGCTTGGGAGTGCGTCACCAGGGCGACGATATTGATGATCACCGCCACCGTGAAGGCGATGGACAGCCAGCGGTGGACCTGTCGAATCCAGTGATTCATTCTTCGTTCTCCTGCTTGGGTTGCCATTTGGGGGATTCGACTCCGAGCTGCTCCGCGTACTGGGCGTTCAGTCGGGGCCAGTCGAACTTCATCGCCTCGCGGCCCACGATGCGACCGATGGGCTCACCGGCGAGGAGCCGATCCAGCACGTCGAAGCAGATGTGCCAGCCTGCCGCGCCCATCGAGATGAAGCCGCGGTCGATGTTGTGCCAGAGCCGGAGCCGCGTGCCGCTCGCCCGCGCTTCGAGCTCCCAGCGGAGCAGGTTCCCGCCCCAGGTGTATTCGAGGAGCTTCGGCTCTTCTGCGCGAATCACCTTGGACTCGGAGACCTGCGGCTGGGGAGAGCCGACCGTGGAGAGCTTGGTGGGACCCGGTGTGGCGAGGCTCCGATCCGCGTCGAAGGGTGCCCACTCCCGGAGTTGCTCGGGATCCGTCAAGGCTTCCCACACCATGGCAGGCGGGTGGCGCAGATCTCGGACCAGCACCAATGTCCAGACGTCGTCGTCCTTGTCGATGCTGGCGCCAAAGGCGGCGCCGGGAACGTAGCTTGCGCGGTTGCTCATCGCTTCTTGCCTTTCTTCTCCGCCATGCGATCGAGATGACGTTCCAGCGCGTCCACATGGGACGACCAGAAGCGCCGAAACGGTTCCAGCCACTCGTCGACCTCCATGAGTGGCTCGGGGCGCAAGCGGTACACGCGGCGTTGCGCATCTACCCGCGCCTCCACGAAGCCCGCCTCCCGGAGCACCCGGAGATGCTTGGACACGGACGGCTGCGGCATCCCCAGCTGCTCTTCCAGCTCCCCAACGGACTGCTCCGACGAGGCCAAGAGGCTCAAAATTGCCCGCCGATTGGGCTCCGCAATCACCGAGAACGCAGATTCCATGTCAGGTATATGCGCGAGAAGGTATATGCCTGTCAAGCCATTCCTATCGACGCGGTCCATTTTCTTGTTGGTCCGCCGCGAGCCCCTCCTCGTTCCGTCGCGTCGGCCGCATGCTCTTGGCGATGGAGCGACGCGTGCGCGTTTCTCCCTACTTCGCGGTTCTGCGACGCGGGGGCTTCTTCTTGGTTGTCTTCGCTGGAGTGGATCTGCTCTCGAGCTCGGCGACGAGCTTCTTCGGTGCTTGAGCGCGGTAGCTCTCGTCGATCCATTCCTTCAAGAGTGCGACCGGGATGTCCTTCACGTTCGAGAAGTCCGCGGAGACCCAACCGCTCTTGCCCAAGCCGTAGGCGGTTGGCTTGGTGAACGGAAGCGCAAGCGCATCGACGCCGGAGTGGGGGAGCTTGCAGGAGAGCGCGAGGGGCGCGCCCTCGGTGCTGAGGTAGGTGAAGGTCTTGTCGCGCACGGCAAGATCCATGTGATCAGGCCACGGGCTCTTCAGGTGCGCGCCCGGATACCCGAGACCGAACGCGCGGAGCTCCTTCAAGATCCGATCGGTGGACGCTCTCGTCTTCGTCATCTTCTTTGTGGCCACACCCGCAACGTAGGCGATACCGCGGCGGACCAACAAACCTTGGAGCGGGGGGCTTGACTATATAGCCTGTAAGCTATATAGAAAGTGGGCAATGAAAGAGGAAGTCCTTCTGAACCAGGTGTTTTCTGCGCTCTCGGACCCGACTCGCCGGGCCATCTTGGCGCGCTTGGCGCAGGGGGAGGCCACGGTGTCGGAGCTGGCGAAACCATTCCGCATGCGGCAGCCGACCATCTCCAAGCATCTCCGGGTGTTGGAAGATGCGGGGCTGATTCGCACCGCGCGGGATGCACAGCGCAGGCCGCGGAGCTTGGTCGTGGGTGGGCCACTGAAAGACGTGGAGGCGTGGCTCGCCCCGTTCCGGGAGCAGTGGGAGCGGCGGTTCGATCGTTTGGAGGGGTTCCTCGAAAACAAGAAGAAGAAGGTCTGACATGTCCGAAACAGTGATCGATCGAGAGAGCTTCACGTTCGAGTTCGAGCGGAGCCTGCGGGCTTCTCGCGAGGACGTCTTCGACGCCTGGACGCGTCCGGAGCAAATTTCGGAGTGGTGGGACCCGACGGGTACTCGTCTCGCGGGTTGCACCGTGGACTTGCGAGTGGGAGGTGGGTTCAGCTTCGAGAATTCCGGTCACAGCCAGCCCTTCGCCGGCACTTACACAGTGGTCGAACGCCCGTCGAAGTTGGTCTTCGAGGTGATGGGCTCGGTGGGGACGGTGCTCCTGGAATCCGAAGGGAAGACGACGCGAATGCGCGTCAGCATCCGCTGCGCAACAGCAGAACAGCTGGAGCAGTTCATCCAGATCGGGGTCGGCGTGAACACCGAAAAGACGCTGGACAACCTGGTCCGCTATCTGAAGTGACGGGGGGCGCTGACGCGACGGGGATCGCGCCGGACCAACATCCAAACGAAGAATGCTGGTCCGCCGCGGAACCTAGCGCATGCGCTCCGCGATGTACTCGCGGAGCTCGGCGATGGGCACGCGCTCCTGAGCCATGGTGTCACGGTCGCGCACGGTGACGGTGTCCTTCAGTGCGGGATCCTTGCCTTCGCCCAGGGTGTCGAAGTCCACGGTGACGCAGAAGGGCGTGCCGATCTCGTCCTGCCGGCGGTAGAGCTTTCCGATCGCGGCGGTGTCGTCGTACACCGTGCGCATGCCCCCAGCGCGGAGTAGATCGCTGCGGATGCGCTTGGCCGTCGCCACGATTTCGGGCGCGTTCTTCTTG
This sequence comes from Polyangiaceae bacterium, assembly GCA_020633235.1. Lineage (NCBI taxonomy): Bacteria > Pseudomonadati > Myxococcota > Polyangiales > Polyangiaceae > Polyangiaceae bacterium. The sequence continues at coordinate 1,851,750 of JACKEA010000001.1, forward strand.
AGCGGCAGCACGGCTACCTTGATGGGCGCCATGTGCGGCTTGAGGTGGAGCACGGTGCGGTAGAATTCGTCCACCACGCGCTCGGCCTGGCCGCGGAGCTTCTTGCCGACCTCGATGGAGCCCGCGCCGGACAGGTTCAAGAGGGCCGCCACGGAGGGGAGATGCTGCGCGATGTCTCCGCGAATGCGCTCGCCTTCCTGCGCGATGGCGGCCTTCTGCTCGTCGGACAGCTTCTGATTCTTGTCCGCGGACTTGAGGAAGGACGCCAGCGCTTCTTCCACCGGCTTCAGGCGATCCGCCGGGGGCGCCTTCACTTGCTCTTCGGCGTAGGCCTCGCTGAGCACCGCCAGCACGCCGCGATCCACGCCGGCAGAAGGCTCGATCACGAAGGGCACCACGTGCTTCTTGTTGGCCGCGTCGAAGTACATGAGCTTTTCGGTGCTGTGGGCGTTGGGGTTCACCTTCGCGAACAGGCCGAGCTCGTCTTGCGCCTTGCTGTGGGAGCCGAGGTCGAAGTCCGTGCGGTTGGCGATGCCCTCGAGCTCCTCGAGGCCGTGGGGGAAGCGATACAGTAGATCCACCGTGGCCTTGGCGTAGTGAGCCAGCTCGTCCTTCTTCTGATGATAGGGCTCGAGGTTCTCTCGCGAGAGGCCCACGGACAGCCACCAGTTGATGCGATCTTCCACCCAGCGGCGGTGCCACTCTTCGTCCTCCCCCGGCATCACGAAGTACTCGATCTCCATCTGCTCGAACTCGCGCACGCGGAAGATGAAGTTGCGGGGCGTGATCTCGTTGCGGAACGCCTTGCCCATCTGCGCGATACCGAAGGGCAGCTTGCGGTTGGTGGAATCCAGCACGTGCTTGAAATTGACGAAGATGCCCTGCGCCGTTTCCGGCCGCAGGTAGGCGAAGGACTCGTCGTCCGCCACGGGCCCCACCTGGGTCTTGAACATCAGGTTGAAGGGGCGCGGATCCGTGAGGTCCTTGGAGCCGCAGCTGGGGCACTTGTCGGAGATTTGGTCCGCCCGCCAGCGCATCTTGCAGCTCCGGCAGTCCACCATCGGATCCGAGAACGTTTCCTCGTGGCCCGAGTAGCGCCACACGAGCTTGTTCATCAGGATGGAGCAATCGAGCCCCTCCATGTCGTCGCGCTCCCAGACGTTGGCGCTCCACCAGGCCCGCTTGAGGTTGTTCTTCAGCTCCGCGCCCAACGGACCGTAGTCGTACGTACCCTGCAGCCCGCCGTAGATGGCGGAGCCGGGGAAGATGAATCCGCGGCGCTTACAGAGTGAGACGATCTGTTCCATGGTTTGTGCGGGCACGGGGAAGCCTCCTTGGCTGGGGACCGGGAGTTCATAGCGCAGTTCTTCCTCGCCGAGGAACCGCCATGGACTCGGTCTCGAGATGGCCTTCGGTTCTGGCAAAAGAGGTAGGATCGGGCATGCGGATCGGGCCCCTCATGGCCGTCACTGTCGGCGCACTCGCCAGCGCCTGTGGAGCATCTCACCGCGGTCCCAACGCGCCAACGGGCTGGACCGAGGACGCGGACACCGTGGAGGTGGGTGCGCGCGGTGGCACCGCGGACTTCTTCCGGACCATTCGCTACTCGCGCCCGCAGCGGACTCTATCCGTCGAGGACTCCGACCCCTTCGCGGGCGAGCATGAGAAGCACCCCGCTCAGGTCACACGGAAAAAGATCGTTCTGAGTCCCGAAGACACCGCGAAGGTGGAAGGGATCCTCGGTCGTCTTCGGCCCAGCGGCGAATCGCTCGACAAACAGTGCTTTCCCGGCGGCTGCAAGTGGATCTCCCTCGACGGCGACGACGACCGTCTGGAGGACGATGACCTGGTTACCCCAGTGCTCAACGACTTGACGGGTTTCTTCCCCGGGGTCCGGAAGTACTGAGGAGCGCGCTCGTCAGTCGAGGCCGTGGTCCATGTTCATGGCCTTGCGTACCTGCTTGAGCGTGGCGACGCCCTCTTCGCGAGCGCGTTCCACGCCGCGGCGAAGCACTTCTTTCACGTAGGCCGGATCCTTGGCGTAGCGGGCGCGGCGCTCGCGGATGGGCGCCAGGTAGGCGTTGAGGGCATCGGTGAGCTCGGCCTTGAGCTTGCCCCCGCCGCCATCCCCAATGCGCGCGGCGATGGCCTCCGGGGCTTCTTCTGTGCAGATGGAGATCAACCGGAGCAGGTTCGCGACCTCCGGACGGGCCTGAGGGTCGTAGCTGATGTTGCGATCCGAGTCTGTCTTGGCGCCCTTGATGGTCTTGGCGGTCTCCTCCGCGGTCATCTTGAGGAAGATGGAGTTGCCGCGGCTCTTGCTCATCTTCTGGCCGTCCGTTCCCAGCACCAAGGGCATGTCGCTGAGCAGCGCGCTCGGCACGGGGAACACCGGTGCGTCTTTGGCGAAACGGTCGTTGAAGCGGCGCGCGATCTTGCGCGTGAGCTCGAGATGGGGGAGCTGATCGCGCCCGACCGGCACCACGTTGCCCTTGCAGAACAGGATGTCGGCGGCCTGGTGGATGGGATACGTGTACATCAGCGCGTTGACCTGACGCAGGCCCGCCGCGCGGATCTCGTCCTTCACCGTGGGGTTTCGGTCGAGCTCCGCGGTGGTCACCAGAGACATGAACGGGAGCACGAGCTGATTGAGCTCCGGGATGTGGCTGTGGCTGAAGAAGAACGTGCGGCCGTTGTCGGGATCGAGGCCCGAGGCGAGGTAGTCCAAGATCACCTCGTGGACGTTCTCGCCCACGGCGTCCGCCGTGTCGCGATCCGTGAGCACCTGGTAGTCGGCGATCACGATGAAGGTGGTCGCGCCCAGCCCCTGGATGCGAACGCGGTTTGCCACGGTGCCGAACAGATGCCCGACGTGCAGCGGCCCCGTCGGGCGCTCCCCGGTGAGCACACGGTACTTCCCCGGGTTCTTCGGCAGATCTTCCCAGATGGACTGGCTCCGTCGCGCCGCCGCCACGAAGGTGGCGGACTCCTGCTCCACGTCCTCGGCGTCGATCTCGAACTTTTCTTCCATGGCGGCGGGAGAGTAGCAGGTGAGCTCAGCCGCTCGGAAGCCCCAGAGCCTCGCGGATGGCCTTGCCCGTGGCGAGCGCTTCCTGCCACTGGCGTTCACGCTTCAGGGCTTCTTCCGCGGCCTCGATCCAGGTCGTGGCGTCCTCCGGAGTGAGGCGCACGAGCCCGTCGTCGTCGCCAATGACGAGATCTCCGGGAGAGATCTTCCGTCCGCCGAAGCTCACCACGCCGTTGACGGCGCCTTGCGCGAAGCTCGTCGGGCCGCGCGGAGTGACGAAGCGACTGAACACCGAGAAGTCGTCCCAGGTGCCCAGGGCGCCCACGTCGCGCACGGCTCCATCGCAGATGATGCCCGCAGCGCCCCGCGCGCGCAGGTAGCCGCCGAGGATCTCGCCGATGGTCGCGGTGTGCCGATGACCGCCGGCGGCGATGACCAACACGTCGCCGCGCTTCGCGAGCTCCAGCGCGCCGATCACGGCTCCGATGTCCGCCGGTGGGCACTCCGCTGTGAGCGCCCGCCCGAACAGCGCCGGCTGCTGACCGGCGGGGCGGAGCGGTCGAATGTCGGGATCGAGCTGGCATGCGCCGCCGGTGATGTCGGCGACGACAGCGGTCGGTACGCGTCGCCAGCGGGCGAGAAGGGCTTCTGAAATGGTCATGGGCGAATCACCGCATCATACGTGAGCGCTAGTCGCGAGCGCTGTCGATCAGGGCGCGGACCTCGCTCATGATGTCCGAGAGCTGCGAGGACTCCAGCGTGGCGCGGACGTTCTTGTTGCCCCAGTACAGGCGTGTGACGCGCCCACGGGATTCGCTGTCGTAGGCGGTTTCCATTCGTGTTCGGAGCTCGGGCATCTTCAGGCGATGGAGCTTGAAGCTCATCGTGGTGAATGGCCCCCAGGACTCCCAGACGAAGATCTTCTTCTTGGCGACGTCGACGTCGAATCCGGCGCGGAAGGTGAGGGCGACGGGAAGGAGCAGGATCGGCGTCAGCGCCAGCCACGGAAACTCGCCGGCTTGCCCGTCGCTGATTACGCCGCCGACAATGGCCGAGGCCATGGCCACGGCGACGATGGACATGATGGTGACCCAGACCTTGTCGATCGGGCGCACGATGTAGCGCACGGAGCCATCGGGCCGCGCGGCGCCCAGGCGGATCTCCGGCGGCTCCGAAGAGACGGCCTTGTCGCGCTTCGCACGCTTCTTCTTCTTCTTCGGAGCGGGCTCGGGCGCTGGCTCGGACTCCGGACCTTGCTCCTGCTGTCGCCGCATCTGGGCGAGCTCCGCTTCTTTCTCAGCGAGCTCTTCCTCCAACGCCCGGACCTGATGCCGGAGCGCGTCCTTGGCGTCTCGCATGGTGTCAGCGTATCACCGCGCTTCGCTGACCCGCTCGGGCAAAACACCCGCGATCGACGAAGCCCGTGGCGCCAGGCCGTTTGCGGCGCTTGCGCAAAGGAAAGCGCGATCGCGCTTCGTGCCGTCTTCGGCAGCTCAGCTTTGGTTTTGTTGGGGCGGCGCGGAAACGCGCCCGGCGCGCCGGGCATCGCGCCGGGCCAACAGAAGCAGTCCCAGGTGGTCCCAGCTGCCGGCGATCAATGCGCTCCTGAGATACCTATCGGAGCGTCTCTGTCAGCCCTTTCCAGTCGTACACCTTCGCGTTGCGCCCCTTGGCGACCACCTCTGCTTGTGCGCGGGTGGCGTAGGCGAGGACAGGCGTGCCCATGACGCCCTTGCGTGAGATCCCCAGCACGTAGCTCGCGGAATCTGCCGGCTTCCATGGGCGTTGGGCGGTACTGGTCTGCGCTGGATCCGCTTTTGGATCCAAGGTTTCCACGAAGACGCGAGAGGCCTTGCCGTGTGCTGACGGGGCATTGAGCCCCTGCAGCAGGTCGCCAATGGAGCAGAACATTTGGCGGGTGCCGTCGCTCCGCACCAGCTGCCCTCGCGGCGACGGTTGTTCGCGTACGACCATTGCGCACGTTGCGCACTCGTCGTCGCCGATGGCTACGGCGGATGCTGCGCCACTTGCCGATGGCGCAGGGTTGTTCTGGCACGCCGGAGCGATGGCGAGGAATAGAACCGGGACGAGGATCCAAGGAGCCTTCATTGCACGACCTTCTGACGGGACAACAACACGCCGCTGATGACTACTGGTACCGAGATCCAAGCTGCCCACAAGAGCGCAGTGACCGCAGGTCCGGGCAGTGGAACGACAACACCGAGACTCTCGAGCACCGCGGGGCCGGCGAAGCGCTCCATCATGTGCAAGCGAAAGAGTCCCGCGGGATTGGCCATGACGAGGCGGGCAATGGTGGCTTGCGAGACTCCACCGTCCGTGACCACCAACAGGCCAAGAAGACCGAGATCGTAGAAGAACACCAGCAAGAACCAGGTGCTGACCACCAAGCTGGCTGCGGTGAGCTGGCGGCGGGTGAGGGAGGATATGAGAACGCCGAGCGACAGGAAGGCAGCGCCCAAGAGCAAGGTCGGCCCGAGCAGCGCCATCAGCACCGACGCTTGTCCCTTTGGCGCGAACGCAACGGCGGCGCCCAGCCCCAAGCCGACCGCGCCGCTGAGAGCGAGCAGGCGGCCGACGAGCTTTGCGAGGACGACCTCCAACTTGCCTACGGGGAGGGAGAGGAGCAGCCCCAGTGTGTTGCGCTCGCGTTCCCCGACTATTGCATCGTGGCCCAGGACTAGGGCAACTAGCGGCACCAACAAGCTCGAGAGTGTGACCAAGCTGGGCCCAGTGAGTTGGCTAGCGCCGCCTTCCGCGCTGCGACCGTAGAGGCTCACGGCGGAGCACAGCAACGCGAAGAGAACGCTGATGACGAGCACCCAACGGTCGCGGGTGCGCTCGAGCAGTTCGTGCCAAACCAGGGCTCGACCCACGCGTCCCATCACTGCCTCCGCTCCAGCAGACGCTCGTACACCGCATCCAACCCTGGCTCGATGACGCGCACTCCGGCAATGGCGCCGGCGTACTGCTGGCGCAGCTCGAGCAAGTCCAGGAGTCCCGCCGGGGGCACGTCGACCAGCAGTTGATCGCCGTCGAGGGCGGCGCGACTGCCGCCGTTCCAGCCCTGAACCCTCTCCACGAAGGGGGTAACGCCGTTCGTGTCTTCTGCCAGGGAGAAGACCACCCGGACTGGTAGTTCCGCCCGCTCGCGAAGCTTGGCCGGCGTGTCCACTGCAACCACGCTGCCCGCGTCCAACAGGCACATGCGGTCGACACGTCGTTCCACCAAAGCCAAGTCATGGGTCGCCATCAGCACCATGCGGCCGGCCTTCCTCCACTCAGCCAGCACGGACCACAGCACCGACAGTCCCTCCTGATCGAGCCCGCCCGTGGGTTCGTCCAAGATCAACAGCTCGGGCTTCGCCAGGATCGCGACGCCCAGTCCCAAGCGCTGACGCATGCCACGGGAGTAGCCACGCACGGCGCGGCGGCTAGCACTCGACAGCCCGACGAAGGAAAGTACTTCGTCCACGCGTCCTTTCTCTACCCCTCGCGCTCGCGCGAAGAACGACAATACCTGGCGTCCAGTCGAGCTCTCGGCGAACGCCACGGCCTCCGGCAAGTAGCCCAAGTGGCACTTGAAGGCATTGTCCACGCGGCGCCTCTTGCCATCCACCACGAGAACGCCGGCCGCCGGACGCACCAGGCCCAGAATTACCTTCACCAGCGTCGACTTCCCCGCGCCATTTGGCCCGACGAGGATCATGGTCTCGCCGGCTTTCACCTCGAGCGTGACGTCCCGCAGCGCCTCGACCTTCCCGAACCGAACGGAGACCCTTTGAAGGTCCAACGTCTTCACGGCTGCTTCCTCGTGATTCGTGGCCGGTTGTCGATGATGGTGGGTACGCGCAGGATGGGTAGGGTCTGTTCGAGGTGCGAAAGCAGCTCCAGCGCCGGGCTACGCACGAGCAGCACTGCCGCGGGGAAGCGGTGGATCAAGCTCGCAGTGAAGCTGTCCAGGCGGTAGGGCCGGTCCCCGAAGCCATCACCATCCTGGTCCCAGCCCAGGTAGTCGCCCCAGTAGTTGCCGGGGCCATTTTTCCCCCACACCAAGTCCTCCGCGGACACATAGAAGACCTGACTGCGGTTACCGACGAACTCGTTGTCGAAGACCTCGTTGCGCACGCTCCCGGCCCAGACTTTGGCGCCGATCTCGTTCCCTCGCATCAGGTTGCCGAAGATACGGTTCTCGGTGCTGGAGTAGACGAACAGACCGACACCATCGTGCTCCATGACGTTGTCGTGGATGGTGCAGTACTGATCGTCCCTGAGCAGAATGCCGTGCTCCTGATTGCCGGACGCCGTGTTGTGGTGGGCGCGAATGTAGCGGCTCCCCATCAGGGCGAAGCCGCTGAAGCTGTCCGAGCTTTCGTTGCCCTCGAGAGTGTTGCGATAGGAGTACATGTAGTGGACGCCGTAGCGCGTCTTCTCGAAGCTGTTCTTTCGGATCACACTGTCGTCCGTCGCGGACACGTAGATCCCGTCTCGTCCACCCGTCACTACGTTGCCTTCGACCAACAGATGCGAAGCGTCGAATAGCTGGATGCCGTTGCCTCGATTCGAACGATGACCCTCGAGGGAGCCGATCACTCGATTGTCGAGGATGCGGGCCTTGTCCGTACGATGGACCCAAACGCCGAAGCCGCAGCCCTCGATTACGTTCTTTCGGAGCACGGCGCCCGTAGCCTTCTCGGCCAGGTAGACGCAGGAATCCGGCGCGGCGAGGTCAGTCCCGCCGTTCTGGATCGAAAAGCCTTCCACGACCGCGCCAGCAGCCTCGATGCGGAGCACGGTGCCGCGGCCCTGACCGTCCAAGACTGCCCCCTTGCCGCGCAATGTGATGCGCCTGTCCACGACGAAGGAGCCCGCGTACGTCCCTTTGGGAACCTCGACGACGTCACCATCCACAGCCTGCTTCAACGTGTCCGCCAGCGAAGGACCCGCAACCAGCACTCGGGCCGGTGCCGGTGATGCGACCAGGGTGCCAGCGAGAACTGCCCACGGAATCAGGCGGTTCATGTTGCATCTCGCGGTCTGGGACGACGCACCGTCGTGGCGTCCTGGCGCAGTTTTGCGAGGCGCTCTTCGTCGGGCTCTCCCTTCTGCAGCAGGCGCTCGATTCCAATCAGCGGCGGGCACACTTGTTGGTCTCGGTAGTTCGCCTCGCACTCCATGCAGCTGAGACAATCCCGTGAATCGATGGCGCCGTCTTTGTCGATGGCGCGCGGTTCACACCCGCGAGTGCAGATGGTGCAGCTCGAGCAGAACGCCCTCCGGTGGGGCCCGGAAATCCTGAAACTGGAGGGCAAAGCCAGCGCAGCGCCGAGCGGGCAGAGGTAACGGCAAAACGGCCGCCACCACACGAAGGAGGCCCCCAGAAGGACTGCCCACCAGGCAAAGAAGAACCACTGACGAGTCCAGGGCAGCACGTAGAACGTGGACTTGAACGGTTCTACCTCCGCCATCTTCTCGCCCAGCTCCGAGGAATACAGGAAGGTACCCAGCAGCGCCGCCAGGACCACGTAGCGGAGGTAGCGGGCCGGCCGGTGCACGCGTTCGGGCAGCTCGAAATTGGGCAGCTTGAGCAGTCGACCCAGCTTGTGGGCGAGCTCCGTCATGGCGCCGTAGGGGCAGACCCAGCCGCAGAATACGCCGCGACCCCAGGCGATGGTGACGACCGCAATGAAGATCCAGCTCACGAACAAGAGCGGCTCGCTGAGGAACAGGCCCCAGCGCCAGTGTCCAACCGCCGAACCGGCGAGCGTGAGCACTTGAGTCACGGAGGGTTGGGCGCGCAGCCAGATGCCCAACCCCAGGAAGCTGGTGGTCAGCACGACGAGATGGAGCACCTTGAGTCGCGCCATGTTCGCGGTCAGCCAGCGGCGCCCGGCGAACAACAGCGCAACGAACAGAAGATAGGCGCTCACCAAGCTTGCGGTCAGCCTGTGATTGTCCCAAGCGGCTCGCCAGATCGCCGTGCTCGCGTCGACCTTGTGCTCGCTGACGTACACGCTGGACGGTAGCTGGAAGGTCGCACGGGTCGCCCGGAAGTCCCGGCTGAAGCCGCCTCGGTGGTTGTAGTGGCTGCCCAAGAAGACCAGGTCGAACGGAGCACCGGGGTCCAGCCGGCCCGCGCGCACGATGAAGCCTGCCGACTCCTTGAACTCTGGTGCGCCGTTTGCCGCTACGCCAGACATGTTGATGAACTCGTGGTCCGTGAACATCGTGTTGCGCAGGCCCTGATCCACGCGCACACGGTCGAATATGCCACCCCGCACGAAGGCCGAGCCCTTGAAGGAGCTGGAGCCGTTGCCCAGGATGACGAGCATGTGCTCGCCCTCCTTCAGTTGGCTCACGCGATAGGCGTACTCCCGATCACCTAGCAGCGCCCGCCCCACCTGCGGAGCATCGGCAATGGTGAACCACAGATCGATGAAGGTGCCGTCCGCTTCCAGCCCCATGTCGCGCTCACTGACGGTGAGGCGGCCGAACACACCCTTGCTCGTCATCTCCGCCCAGGTCCAGGGGCGGTCCTCTTTCACGAAGTGTCCGGGGAAGAGCTCGTCAAGCTTGACCACTCCAACTTCGGACCCCAGGGTGCGCGCCGTGTCGAGGATGGTGCGATTTTCTGCAAGGACGGTGACCGTCGCGCCGCTGATCATGTCGACGGTCACGGCGTCGGGCTCCCGGGACGAACCGACGACGATCTTCTGCGTGGCGGACTTGCCGGCGTAGAACCCGACGAACTCGTGCAGCTTTCGTTCGGGAATGCCGACCAACAGGATCGGCTCGCTGTGCGCGATGACCTTGGCCCCACTGATGACGCCCTGGGGCGTCAGTCCCACGAGGGTGACGAGGGGCTTGCCGGAGTAGCCCTTGATGTCCACCACGTCCGTGGAGAGCACGACCCAACCCACCTCCTTGCCCGCCGCGTCGACGCCCCGCCGGTACCGAGCCCCCTTGACCACGTCGAAGCGCACCGCGCCAGGCAGCACGCCCTTGCAGTCCAGCTTGCTGCAGTCCAGCTCGATATTGCCGGTAGTTTCTGCGGCGGCTCGCGCGGGCAGCAGGGCACACAGCACCGCTGCGAGCACGAACAACGTGCTCCAGACGCCTCGGTTCATATTTCTTCCCGCGCCGGGGCGACAGGAGCCGCCCCGGGCCTCTGAATGCTTCAGGCTTCCACGATCATGCGACCGCGCATTTCCAAGTGCAGTGCGTGGCAGAACCAGGGGCAGTAGTACCAGTACACACCCGGTTTGTCGGCGGTGAACGTGATGCTGTTCGTGTCCTGGCAGTTCACGACCATGATCACGTCGTGCTGCGTCATGCAGAACCCGTGGGAGAGATCTTCCACGTTGTCCTGGTTGGTGACGATCACCTGCACGGTGTCGCCCTTCTTCACCTTGAACATCTTGGTTCCGAACTTGGGCGCCATGCTCGTCATGTACACACGCACGAGCTTCCCCTTGCGGATGACCTTGTTGTCCTTCTTGAGATCAACGCCGTCTTCCTTGGCCCACTCCTCGTACATCTTGAAGCGCGGAGCCTTGCGGGGCTGGATCTTCTGGGGATGGATCAGGTCCCGCTTGACGATGACGCAGTCGTGCGGTTCGGAGTACGTCGGCCCGTCGTGGGCCAGTCGCATCTTCTCGCCGCTGATGTCGATGAGCTGATCGTTCTCGGGATGGAGCGGACCGACGTTCAGGAACCGATCCTTGGAGAACTTGCACAAGGCGACCAGCCACTTGCCATCCGCCTCTTTGGTCTCGCTCATCGACGCATTCGTGTGGCCAACCTGATAGTGAACGTCGATTTTCTGGACGATGGGGTCGACCTTTTCACCCTTGAAGGCCTTGATGGCCTTGTCGATGTTCCACTTGGTGATGACCGAATCGATGAAGATGGATGTGTAGGCGTTGCCCCGACCGTCGAAAGCCGTGTGCAGCGGGCCGAGACCTACTTCGGGCTCCGCGACGACCGCCTCGCGCGGCTTGATCTTGCCGGCAAAGACGTCGGCGAGCTTGTCCACGTCCACCACCGAGACAGTGGGCGACAGCTTGCCGCTGACCACGGCGTACTTTCCGGTGGGATCCATGTTTACCCCGTGCGGGCTCTTGGGTACCGGGATGCGTTGCACGTAGGGGCCGTTGTCCCCACGCGCGTCGATCACGGGGACGTTCGAATCGCCCACTTTGATGCCCTTGCCGGCCTGCACCGCCTTCTCGATTTCCGCGAGGTTGAAGGCGTACAGATGGTCCTGGTCCTTGGCCATCATGCCTTCCAGGTCCGCTGCACCCTCGGAGTTGTAGCAAGTCGCGAACGAGTACATGCCCTTGTAGTCGGCAGCGGCGAGGTCCATGTTGCCTTCGACCATCACCTGCCACTTCACCTCCATCGTCTCGCCGTCGATGGCCGTGTGCATGGCCGCGTAGGTCTTGGTGTCTTCCAGCTCGCCCTTGCCGTCGTCGGGTAGCGGCGTGCGGAACTCGGAATTGCAGAACACGAGGCCCGTCTTGTGGCGCTGGGGGAAGATGCCATGGGTACCCTGCGCGTTCGGGATGTCGGTGATGGCATCGACCTCCATCGTCTCGATGTCGACCCGGGCTAGGCGAGCATTGGTCTTATCGTTCACGTACACGTAGCGCCCGTCGTAGGTGCCGTCCTTGTAGGAAAGGTGCACGTGGTGGGTGTCACCGCTCTCCAAGCCCTTCAAGAGCTGCTTGGACCAGTCCGAGCGTCCCCAACCAGTGGCGGAGTCGCGGTTGAATACGGGTATGCGCTTCAGCTCGCGCATGGACGGCACGCCGAGTATGCGGATCTCGCCGGACTGACCGCCACTCCAGAAGCCGTAGTATTCATCGAGCTGGCCGGGCTTCACTTCGGATTCGAGGTGCCCTTCGCCAGCCGTGCCGGGTGCGGCGCTCCCGCCAGCGGCAGGAGCGGCCGAGCCGGCCGAGCCGGAGCTGCCTTTGTCGTCGCATCCCGCCAGCGCCGCGGCCGCCCCAAGCGCGATGCTTGCCGTGAGGAACTTGCGTCGGTTTTGCGCTTCCTGGTCCATCGGGTTCTGTGCCACTAGTCGCTTCCTTTCCCACGCGCTCGCGCCCCGCGAGCGTTGCCACTGCCCTCGCACTACTTCTTGAAGCCACGCACGATCTTGATGAGCTCGCTGACCACTTCCGGCTTGCTCTTTAGCTGTGGGTTGGCCGGCATCACGGGGCTCTTGCCCACCGCGATGCCGCCGCCCATGATCGCCTTTCGGATCTCGTCGTCCTTCACCTGCGCCTGCCAGGCGGCATCCGTGAAGTTGCGTGGCTTGGGATCCAGCGCCGCAGAGCCCGGCCCATTGCCCTCACCGGACTCGCCGTGGCACACCACGCAGGTCTTCTTGAAGTAGTCCTTGGCCTCCGCCGCAGGATCTCCTGCCGCGACCGGCGCACTAGTGGCTGACGGAGCCGATGGCGTCGCCTCGCTCGACTTCTTGTCACAACCGAGCAAACAAAGAGCCATCGCCAGCGAGCAAAGGGGCTTCAACATCTTGCCTCCCGAGCGGAGCGTGGAGCTCGCGGGACGGTCCCGAGCGAGCTCGAGTCAACGGTGTGCTCGTTGATCTAGCACGCAGGAGCCCACGAAAAAGTCTGTAATTCCAACCATATGACGAGTGTCATAGCTTCATGGATGAACGTCATGCGATAATAAAAAATTGTTGCAAGCTCAATAGATATTCGTGTCTACTGAGCGAGCAGCGCGTTCTGACGCGGGTGCGACTCCGCATGGAAGAAGGGTCGGATCGCATCGAGGAAGTCGCCAACGATTCGTCAATCGTCGTGGTGTCGATCGCGCTCAAAGCGTTCGCGGCTCTTCGTGCCGAAACGCCGTCGTCCGGACGCATCGGCCCGGAAGTCGATGCTGCAACGTTCGTCGTACACTGAGGTGCCCGCAGACACGAAGGCACGTGCGAACCGGCGCCGAGTGCGAGCCGCCTACTTGAACGCTGACGCGGGGCGCTGAGACGCCGCTGTCATCACGACGTCCGCGAGCGTGGTGCTCTGCGCCCACGCCAACATCGCCGCGTTGAGCTTGGACCACGCCGGGTGGAGAGGGCATGGGTTTCGTGCATCGCAGCGACCCCAACCGAACGCGCAGCGTTCGCCGGAAGGCTCTTCCCCCACGGCCGCCAGTATGTCGGAAAACGGAATGCCATCCGGGTCGCGGGCGAGGGTGAACCCTCCACCGTGGCCCTTCTGCGACGCGAGCAGCCCCGCCTCGACGAGCTTGCGTAAAACCTTGGACAGGTAGTGGGAGGGAACGTTGATGGCGCTTGCCAAGTCGCTGGAGCGGACGCCCTCGTTGGGGTTCAAGGCGAGATAGACCATGGCCCGGAGCGCGTATTCCGCCGTTTGGCTCAGGGGCGCCACGCGGTCCGCGGCGGGCAGGGGGAGCGAGTGCTTTGGCCTCATGCGGTATTCTCGATGTCAGACAATAGCGCATGTCGCTCGTAGACCAAGCGGCGCTTTCGTCACACCACGTCGCGTACTTTGGCGGGTAGAGATGCAGAGGAGCGTCGGCTGAGCACGCAGCGGGGCGGTGGTACACTCGCGCGTATGGAGGACCATCGCTCCGAGGCGACGCTCTCGGCGTCTCCGCCGCGGGTGCAGTTCCCGCGCACCTACAACGCCGCGGCGGACTTGCTCGACCGCCACGCGGACGGCAGCCGCACTGCGTACGTGGACGAAGCCGGCAGCCACAGCTACGCGGAGCTGTCCGAACGCGCGGCGCGCATTGGCAACGCGCTGGCGCAGCTCGGTGTGCAGCGCGAACAGCGCGTGGCGCTCCTGATGTTGGACGGCTTCGATTTCCCGGCGGCGTTCTTGGGCGCCATGCGCCTCGGCGCGGTGCCGATCCCGCTGAACACGCTGCTGACGCCGAGCGACTACGCTTTCATGCTGGAAGACAGCCGCGCCGTAGCCGTGATCGTGAGCGACGCGCTGCTCCCCAAGCTGGAGCCGGCGCTGGCGGAGCTTTCGAGGAAGCCGAAAGTCGTGGTTGCCGCCTCGGCACGCGGCGGCGATCGCAAGGAGCATTCGTCGCTGGACGAGCTCGCGGCAACGGCGGCGCCGGTCCTCGAGCCAGCGAGCACGACGCCGGACGACGTCGCATTCTGGCTCTACTCTTCCGGCTCCACCGGCGCGCCCAAGGGCGCGGTGCACCTGCACTCGCACTTGGCGTACACGGCCGTGCTCTACGGGCAGGGCGTGCTCGGCATTCGCCCGGACGACGTGGTGTTCTCCGCGGCAAAGCTGTTCTTTGCCTACGGTCTCGGCAACTCCCTGACGTTCCCGCTCTCGGTCGGCGCCAAGGTGGTGCTCTCTTCCGAGCGGCCCACTCCGGAAGTGGTGGCTCGCGTGATGCGCGAAGCGAAGCCCACCATCTTCTGCGGTGTGCCGACGCTGTTTGCGTCGCTACTGGCGAGCGATGAGCTCGCCGAGAGCGGCGTATCTCCCGCGCTGCGGGTGAGCATCTCCGCCGGCGAGGCGCTGCCGCGGCACGTGGGCGAGGCGTGGCGCGAGCGCTTTGGCAGCGACATCTTGGATGGCATCGGCTCGACGGAGATGCTGCACATCTTCATCTCGAACCGCCACGGGGACGTGCGCTACGGCACCTCCGGCAAGCCGGTGCCGGGTTACGAGCTCAAGCTGGTGGGGGACGACGGCGAGCCGCCGCTGGCGGGCGAAGAGGGATCGCTGTGGGTGCACGGCCCGAGCGCGGCCGCGCACTACTGGAACAACCGAGGCAAGTCCCTGGCGACGTTCCACGGGCCCTGGACGCGCACCGGAGATCGCTACATCCGCGACGAAGACGGCTACTACACGTACTCCGGTCGCGCGGATGACATGCTCAAGGTGGGGGGCATCTGGGTGTCGCCCTTCGAAGTGGAGTCCGCCTTGAGCGCCCACGCTGCCGTGCTGGAATCGGCCGTGGTGGGCCACGCGGACGACGACGGCCTCATCAAACCGAAGGCCTACGTGGTGCTGAAGCCGGGGCAGAAGCCGAGCCCGGAGTTGGAAGCGGAGCTCAAGGCGTTCGTGAAAGGTAGCTTGGCGCACTACAAGTACCCGCGCTGGATCGAGTTCTGCGCGGAGCTGCCGAAGACGGCCACCGGCAAGATCCAGAGGTATCGCCTGCGTGGTTGAGCGCTTGCGTCTGCGGGCCGACGGTCACGCGCTGGAAGCGATCTGGATCGGGCCACCGCCGGAAGCGGCGCCGACGCTGGTGTTGCTCCACGAAGGGCTCGGCTCCGTCTCTACTTGGCGCGACTGGCCCCAGGAGCTCGCGGCCGCGTGCGAGTGTGGCGTGCTCGTGTTCAGCCGCTGGGGCTACGGCCGGTCCGAACCGGCGCCGTACCCGCGCTCGCTGCGCTACATGCACGAAGAAGCGCTCCGCGCGTTGCCGGACGTGCTGGCCGCTGCCGGCGTGGAGCGCGGGATCCTCCTGGGCCACAGCGACGGCGGCTCCATCGCGCTGATCCACGCCGGCAGCGAGCGGCGCGCCGCGTGCGTGCAAGCTCTGGTGCTGCTCGCGCCGCACGTTTTCGTGGAGGACATTTCCGTGCGCTCCATCGCGGAGGCCAAGGTGGCGTACGAGACGGGCGATCTCCGGCTGCGCCTCGCGCGCCACCACGCCGACGTCGATGGCGCCTTCTATGGCTGGAACCGCGCATGGCTCGATCCGGAATTCCGAAAATGGAACATCGAGGAATACCTGCCGCGCATCGAGCTGCCGGTGCTGGCGATCCAGGGCGACCAAGATCCGTACGGCACGCTGGCTCAGATCGACGCCATCGAGCGCGGCGTGCGCGGGCCCTTCTCGCGCGTCGTGCTGCCGGGCGCGGGCCACGCTCCGCAGCGCGACGCCCGCGCCGACGTCACCCGCGCCATCGCCGCATTCGTGCGGGCGGCGTGTTGAGAGGTTCCGCGGCGAGCCAACATCCATCGGCAGCTTTCGAAGTCGGCTGTTTTCGGTCCGGCGCGGAACCTCCCTCCGTGCGTTGACCGAATGTTCACGCCGGGCCTACCCTCTGCTCAGAGAGAGCGATGACGCGAACGACCATTGCCGTTGCTGTGCTCGCCGTCGTCTTGGTGGCTGGCTGCGGTAGCAGCGACGACACCTCACCGGGCAATTCCTCGGGAGGCTCCGGCGGTACGGCCGGAAGCGGTGGCAGTGGTGGCTCCACGGGAGGAGTGGGCGGCGTCGCAGGCAGCGGCGCAAGCGGCGGCGCGGCGGGGGCTTCGGGGAGCGGTGGCGCGGCTGGCGGAGGCGGGGCAGCAGGGCAGGGTGGCTCCGGCGCCGTGTTGCCCGTGGGTGTGTCCGGGAACTGGACGCTCGCCTTCGACGACGAGTTCGACGGCTCCAGCCTGGACTCGGCGAAGTGGACCACGATGGACGGCGGTGGCTGGGGAAGCGCGACGTGCAAGACCGCCAACGTCGCAGTGTCGGGCGGCAACCTCGTGCTGACGCTCGCGTCCTCGAGCTCCGGCGGCTGCGTGTGCACGGGCAGCGCGTGTGCGCCGGCGTTCGGCGGATCGTTCAAGGCGGGCGCCGAGTCCTACGACCTGCCGGTGGGCGGCTTTGCCGAGGCGCGGGTGAACTTCCCCGGGTCCGGAGAGAAGATCTACAACTGGCCCGCGTGGTGGACCAGCGGACCGGGCTGGCCGGCGGCCGGCGAGCACGACATTGCCGAAGGCTGCGGCACGCTCACGGTGAACTACCACTCGCCATCCGGCGCTCATAACTTCGGCACCATCCCGGGCACCTGGTCCAACGCGTTCCACGTGTACGGCATGCACCGCATGGCCAGCTCGGTGGACGTCTACTACGACGGTCAGAAGGTGAAGAGTTACCCGACGGACGACAACGGCAAGCCCCACTCGCTGATCCTGGATCTCACGGAAGGCTGCGGCGGGACGCCCTTGTACGGCGCTGGCTCCGAGGTGCTCATCGACTACGTGCGAGCGTGGGAATAGCGGCTGGGGAGCCGAGCTGGATGAGCGACGAAGAATGGAGCGAGGACGACTCTGAGACGTACCAGAGCCTCTCGCACTATGCGGTTCCGGAGCGCGAACGGCAGATCGCCATTGCGGTGGCCCTGGTGCAATCGAGCGACGCGCCAGGGGGCATTCTCGACCTGTGCTCGGGGGAGGGGCTGATGACCCAGGCGCTGGGCGTCGCTTGCCCAGAGGCGGAGTTGTTTGCCTACGATGGCTCGGCTTCCATGCTGGCGACGGCGCGTCGTCGCGTGGGCGAGCGGCTCGTGACCCGGCAGATTGACATCGCGGCTCTGGATTGGCGCACCAACATGAAGCCTTTGCGCGCCGTCGTGTCCAGCCTCGCGGTGCATCACCTGGACGGTCCGGGCAAACGCCGACTGTTCTCGGATCTGTGGGAGATGTTGGCGCCCGGAGGCGTGTTCGTGCTTGCCGACCTGGTTCGACCCCAGACGGAGGCCGGGTGGAAGCTTGCCGCTGACATGTGGGACGAGGAGACCCGACGCCGGGCGCTCGGTGCCTCCGAAGCGTTCCGGCGCTTCGAGCGCGAGGAATGGAACTTGTTTCGCCATGGCATTGCGCCCGGATCCATCGACCACCCCTCCACTCTCGTCGAGCAGCTGCAGTGGCTGGAACAGGCCGGATTCCGGCGGCTGGACATGCACTGGATGCTCGCCGGACAGGTGCTGCTGAGCGCATGGCGTGAACGCTGAACCGTTCAGTGAACGGTTGAGACCATCGTGCTGCGCTCGGCTCACCTGGCTTTTGTCGCTCGCCCGGGCGGCATGGGCGTTGCAACCGTCCTCCGCCAACGGAGGAGCGAGAATGAGGCAGAACGGTTGGGTGTGGAGTGCTGGAGCGGTGGTGTTGTTCTTGTCGGGTTGCAGCAGCGGCGCCGGAGGAGGCAGCGGCAACGGCAGCTGCGCGAACTTCGCGGGAACGCACAAGGGCTCACTGACTTGCTCGGACGGCTCGACGATTCCGATCGATAGCGTGTACACCCAGTCGGGCTGCACGGTCACATCGACGAGCAACCTCGACAACTCCGTCAAGACGTACACCGCGGACGGCAGCACCATGACGCGGCAGGTGAACGAGGGCGGCGTGACGGGTACGTGCTCGGAGACCGTCAGCAACGGTGTGCCGTCGTTCTCGTGCGACTTGAGCCATCAAGGACAAGCGGTGACCTGCAACGGCACGGGCACCTTCACACCGGCCGCTCCCGGCAGCGGTGGAAGCCCCGGGTTCGGTGGCAGCTCTGGCAGCGGCGGAACGCCCGGCGGCGGCGGGGACGGCAGCTGCGGCTACAGCTGGGGCTCCGGCGACGGCTCCTGTGACGCATGCATGGCCTCGACCTGCTGTGCTCAGATGTCGAGCTGCGGTCCGGGCTCCGCGTGCGCGAGCCTGATCGAATGCTTCTCGAGCAAGTGCCCGGGCGGCGATCAGAGCTGCGTGGAGACCCAATGCGGCGAGCAGCTCGCAGCCGGGGGGCAGGACCTTGCAAACCTGTTCGCGTGCAATCAGATGCTGTGCAACAGCTGCGGCACGTCGAGCGGCGGGGGCGCCTGAGTCCGCTGGCCGCGCGCGGTCGCCCGGAGTACAAGCGGCCATGGAGCGAGTCACGGGAATCGGCGGTTTCTTCTTTCGGTCACGCGATCCGGAGGCGCTGACGGCGTGGTACGAACGTCACCTTGGTGTGCTGCCGGTGCCGGCGTCCTACGACGCGCAGCCCTGGACGCAGGCAGCAGGTCCCACGGCCTTCGCACCCTTCGCCCACGACACCACCTACTTCCCGGAGAAGCAGGGCTGGATGCTGAACTTCCGCGTGGCGAATCTCGACGCCATGGTGGAGCAGCTGAGCGCCGCCGGCATCGACGTGAAAGTGGATCCCGAGGCGTACCCCAACGGCCGCTTCGCGCGCCTGTACGATCCGGAAGGCAATCCCATCGAGCTGTGGGAGCCGAGCGGCGACGAGGCGTGACGGGTATCGCGCCGAACCAACAAAATCTGCAGCTGGATGTTGGTTCGCCGCGGAAACTACTCAACGCGGGCGGTGCCAGCTCACTTCGATCATGATGCCATCCCAGGTGCGGCAGTAGACGAGGACGCCGCGACCGCTTTCGATCACGTCGGAAACGTCGAGACCACGCGCCTTCAGCTCGGTCTGCTTCTTCTTCACTGTTTCGGGATCCGGTACCAGGAAACCGAAGTGAAAGTCCTTCGGGTAGGCGGGCCGGGGCTTCTTCTGCAGCACCAGTGTGAAGCCCTCGCCATCATCCAGGATTGCGATGGCCGGCGAGGCGTGGCTGGTCAGCTGTCGAAACCCGAACACGTCTTCGAGCAATCCAGTGAACCGCTGAACGTCGGAGACCTGCAGGTCCAGGTGGTTGAGTCGCATGGCGTGGGTATCCCTTCCGTCGAGGGACCTCACCGCACCGTGCGGGGATCAAGGACTCCTGAAGGGGAGTGGCCGGGGCTCACCGGACCGGCCTGCCGTTTTCCGACGGGTAATTCTACTTCAAGCCGAGACGCACTGCGAGGTGGTGAAAGTTGCTGCGGTGCATGCCGAGGGAGCGCGCCGCTGCGGACCAGTTTCCGCCCTGTTCGCTGAGGGCGCGCTCCACCAGGGCGCGCTGGAACGCGCGGGTGGCGTCCTTGAAATCGACATTGGTCGGCACCGCGGCGGGCTCGATGGCGGCAGGGGCGGGGGAGGTTGCAGAGAAGTCTGAGCCCAGATGCGCGCTGCCGATCACGACGGGATCTCCGCGCTTGGCGTGGGCAGCGGCCTTGAGCGTGAGGCGGGACAGCACGTTTTCGAGCTCGCGCACGTTGCCCGGCCAGTGATAGCGCTTCAGGGCGGCCATGGCGCGCGCGTCGATGCGCACCGGACCCAGGCCCAAGCGCCGGCGCATGACGTCGCAGAAGTAGCCCGCCAAGAGCGGGATGTCTTCCGCGCGCTCCCGAAGCGCCGGGACGCGGAGCGGATACACGTTCAAGCGATGGTACAGGTCCGCGCGGAACCTGCCGGTGCTCACCTCGCGCTCGAGGTCACGGTTCGTGGCGACGATCAAACGCACGTCGGCCTTCACGAGCTTGTCCGATCCGACGCGCTGGATTTCCCCTTGTTGAATCGCGCGCAGCAGCTTGGGCTGGACAGAGAGGGGGAGCTCTCCAACCTCGTCGAGGAACAGGGTGCCGCCCCGAGCCACCTCGAACTTGCCGGCCCGGTCCTGCGTCGCACCCGTGAAAGCGCCGCGGACGTGACCGAACAGCTCGCTGTCCGCCAGTGTCTCCGGTAACGCCGCGCAGTTGACGTACAACATGGGCTCGGCGCGCCGCTCGGAGGCAGCGTGAACGGCACGCGCGACGAGCTCCTTGCCCACGCCGGTTTCCCCGGTGATCAGCACCGTGAAGTCCGAGCGAGCGACGAGCTCCACGTCCTGCCGCAGGCGTTGGATGACGCGTGTGGTTCCTATCATGTCGCTGCCCTGGCGCAGCTGAGTGTCGCGCATCAGATCCCGTGCGATCAGCCCCTGGCGCTCTGCGCTCTGCTCCAGCGCCTCGATCATGTGGGTAGTGCGGATCTCGGCGGCGGCGAGGGCGCCGACAGCCGCAAGGAACTCGGTGTCGATCGCTTCGAACGCGTTGGGTCGCGCAGCGTCCGCGGTCAACGCACCAATCAGCTCGTCTCCCACGCGCAGCGGGCAGCCGAGACACGCGTGAATGCGCGTGAACTCCCCGTGGTCGTGGGCCAAGAGGCCGTCGTAGGGGTCGGGCAGCTCAGTGTCACTCGGAAACGTGACCGGGCCGTCGGAGCGACAGATGATCTCGAGCCGCGGTTGCTCGCGCAGCGCGAAGCTTCGACCCATGGCATCGGGCGTGAGCCCCTCCGCGACGATGGGCACCAGATGATCCCCTTCGAGTCGAAGCAGCACGGCGGCGTCGTACGGGATGACTCGGCGAAGCGCTTCGAGCAGGCGGTGGTAGCGCTCTTCGGAGGAGAGCGCTGCCGTCAGATCCGACGCGATGGAGAGCAGGGCTTGGAGGTGATTCAACGTTGCAAATAGTACAACACGTTATGACTAGCGCAACGCTTGATGGTGTTGCGAAAAGCATAACTTGCCTCTCGATGCGCGCGAATTCCAGCGATTAGCGAGCGGCACGCTGGTTGCTCCAGGGGCGTCGAACTCATGGATTTCGGAGGCTACCCGTGACCATCGCCGCTCAACCCCTGGGCTGGGACCAGCGCCCGCTGTCGGAGCTCATCGAGCACATCCTCGAGCGCTACCACGCCCCGCTCCGCAGCGAGCTACCGCGCCTGATCGAGCTCGCCTACAAAGTCGAAGACGCGCACGCCGACAGCGAGCGCTGCCCGCACGGCCTCGCACAGTTGCTCACGGAGGTGCTCGACTCCGTGGAAGGGCATCTGCAGAAAGAGGAACAGATCCTGTTCCCGATGTTCCTCTCCGGTCGTGGCGCCATGGCCCACATGCCGGTGCAGGTGATGTTGCAGGAGCACGAGGACCACGAAGACAACTTGGTCCGCATCCACCAGCTCACGTCCGGACTGACGCCGCCGGACGAGGCGTGTGAGAGCTGGCGCGAGTTGTACCGCGGTCTCCACGAGCTGGAGGTCGACCTCATGGACCACATCCACTTGGAAAATGACGTTCTCTTCCCGCGGGCGCTCGCGGGCTGAAGCAAGGAGCTTCGCAATGGATCGCACGAAGAAACTCTGGATCGCCCTTGCGGCGGTGCTCATTGGCACGTTCACCGTGCTTGGCGTGTTCGGGCGAGAGGTTTATCGGCAAGCGCCGCCCATCCCCGACCGCGTCGTCACCGCGTCCGGTCAGGAGCTGATGACGAAGGATCAGATCCTGCGGGGACAGCGCGTGTGGCAGAGCATTGGAGGCCAGCAAATCGGCTCGATCTGGGGCCACGGCGCCTATCAAGCGCCGGATTGGTCCGCGGACTGGCTGCATCGCGAGGCAATCACGTTGCTCGACCAGTACGCCGCCCCCGCGAGCTATGCCTCGCTCCCGGCGGAGCGGCAGGCGGCGCTCAGGGAGCGGCTCCGGCGAGAGCTTCGGACCAACCGCTACGACGCGACGACCGGGACGCTCACGGTGTCCGACGCCCGCGCCCAAGCGATGAAAGCCACAGCGGATCACTACGATGCGCTGTTCGGGGACGATGCGTCCCTGACGCAGCTCCGCAAGTCCTACGCGCTTCACGAGCACGCGGTGCCGGACGCTTCCGAGCGCCACGACATGACGTCGTTCTTCTTTTGGACCGCGTGGTCTTGCACCACGGACCGGCCGGGAACCGACGTGACGTACACCAACAACTGGCCGCACGAAGCGCTGGTGGGCAACGTGCCGACGTCTGCCAACCTGATCTGGTCGTTCATCAGCATCGTTCTGCTGATTGCCGGGATTGGTGCTCTGGTCTGGTACAAGGTGTTTCGCGATCGCGACGAAGACCTTCCGGATCCGGCTAAGCAGGACCCGTTCAGCAAGCTCACGCTCACTCCCAGCATGAAGGCGGTGGCGAAGTACGCCGTGGTCGTCATCGCGTTGTTCGTGCTGCAGGTCGCTACCGGCGCTCTGACGGCGCACTACACGGTGGAAGGCCAGGGCTTCTTCGGCCTGCCCATGTCCAGCTGGATCCCTTACGTGGTGAGCCGCACCTGGCACGTCCAGCTGGCAGTGTTCTGGATCGCGACTGCCTTCTTGGCCGCGGGATTGTTCCTGGCCCCCGCCGTGGGCGGCAAGGAGCCGAAGTATCAGCGCTTGGGCGTGAACGTCCTGTTCGGCGCGCTCTTGGTGGTGGTGCTGGGGTCGCTGGCCGGCGAGTGGATGTCGGTCAAGCGCCACCTCGGGCTCGATCTGGGCTTCTGGTTCGGTCAGCAGGGCTACGAGTACGTCGACCTCGGCCGCGCCTGGCAGATCGCGCTGTTCGTCGGTCTCATCTTGTGGCTCGTGCTCATGCTCCGTGGCCTATGGCCGGCACTGCAGCGCCGTGACGACACGCGCCAGCTCGTGATGCTGTTCGCGGGCTCTGCCGCGGCCATCGGCTTGTTCTACGGCGCGGGCTTTTTCTACGGCGCCAAGACGCACCTGTCCGTGATGGAGTACTGGCGTTGGTGGGTCGTGCACCTCTGGGTCGAGGGCTTCATGGAGGTCTTCGCCACGGCGGCCATGGCCTTCATCTTCTCGCGTCTCGGCTTGATTCGTCCGAAGAGCGCCACGCGGGCGGTGCTGTTCTCCACCGCCATCTTCCTGGTGGGTGGCATCCCCGGTACCTTCCACCACCTCTACTTCAGTGGCACGCCGGTCTCCATCATGGCCGTCGGCGCGAGCTTCAGCGCACTCGAGGTCGTGCCCCTCGCGCTCATCGGCTTCGAGGCTTGGGAAACCTACAAGGTGTCTCGCGGTGCGCCCTGGATGGCGACCTATCGCTGGCCGCTCCGCTTCTTCTTGGGCGTGGCGTTCTGGAACTTGGTGGGCGCCGGCGTGTTCGGCTTCCTGATCAACCCGCCGGCGGCGCTCTATTACATGCAGGGCCTCAACACCACGCCGGTGCACGCTCACACTGCGCTCTTCGGTGTGTACGGCCTGCTCGCCCTCGGTCTCACGCTGCTCGTGCTCCGACGTTTGGCGCCGGCGGGAGAGTGGAACGAGCGTCCGATCCAGTTGGCCTTCTGGGCCATGAACGGCGGTCTCAGCTTGATGGTCGTGCTGAGCCTGTTGCCCATCGGTCTGGCTCAAGCGGTGGCCAGCATCGACCATGGTCTGTGGTTCGCCCGCAGCGCGGAGTTCCTGCAGCAGCCGTGGATTCAGACACTACGCTGGCTGCGCCTCGTCGGTGATTCCGTGTTCATCATTGGCGTCGCCGCCCTGGTGTACTTCGTGGTCGGGCTGAAGACGGGTTGGTCCTACAAGAAGAAGGAGGAGAGCGAAGCGTTGCCCACGGGCCAGCGAGCCCACGCTCATTGAAGATTGGATGTTGGTTCGGCGCGATCCCCGTCGCGCCGCGCCGCACGGTCGAAGCGGGTGCGCATCGCGTGCCCGCTTCGTCGTGCGAGGCGGACGTCAGGGGTGGGCCCGCGCCGCGGCAACCAACCTGCGGCTCAGGAGCTTGTGGATGGCGGGGGTGGGCGCAGCGGCCAGGGCCGCTTCGCGGTGGCGCTGGGCGAGTGCGTCGTTGCCGGCGCGGCGATGGAGATCCGCGAGCACGGCCTCCCATTGGTACGAGTGGGCAAGCGCTTGGGGCGGCTCGACGCCCTGCAGTAGCTCGAGGCCGGCCTGCGGGCCCTGCCCCTCCGCCACGGCCACGGCACGGTTCAGTCGGTGAATGGCGGACGGCGCGAAACGTTCGAGCAGGGCGTAGCTTTCCGCGATGCGATCCCAACGTGTCTCGTGAAAAGACGGCGCCAAGCAGTGCTCCGCCGCAATGGCCGCTTCGGCGTGGTAGCGCGAGAAGTCGTCGCCTCGGGCAGAGCGCGCGAGCCATTCGAGGCCGAGAGCGATTTGCGTCTGGTCCCAGAGGTCGCGATCCTGTTCCTCGAGCAGCAAGAGCCCGCCGTCCTCGTCGTGGCGGGCAGCCATCCGCGAGGTGAGCAGATGCATCAAGGCCACCAGCGCATCGCTCTCCGGGGAGCAGCCCCAGGCGTGCTCCGCGAGCAGCGTTGTGAGGCGAATGGCCTCCGCACCGAGCTCACGCCGAAGCGCTGACTCGGTGTGGAGCGATAGATGGGCCTCGGTGAACAGCAGGTACAAGATCTTGCGCACCGCAGGCAGCCGCTCCGGATTCGGTTCCATCGTGTCCGCACCGAGCTCCCGCAGGCGAGCGCGCGCTCTCCCGAGACGCTTGTACACGTTGGCTTCCGAGGTGAAGAGCCGTTGTGAGATCTCTCGGATGTCGAAGCCACACAGCGTCTTCAGCGCGAAAGCGACGCACGATTCCTCGGGGATTGCCGGATCACAGCAAGTGAAGAGCAGGCGCAGCAGGTCGTCGGGCTCGGGGACCTCTGCCTCCGGCGGGGCGTGCTCCAAGATGCGACGCCGTCGCGAATGCGCCCTGAGCTCGTCCGTGAGATTGTTCTGCGCTACTCGAAAGAGCCAGGCGGAGGGAGAGTCCGGCAGGCCGCCGCGGGGCCACGTTTCGAGGGCCGCCATCAACGCGGACTGCGCTGCATCCTCCACGGCCTCGATGTGCCTGGCCCCGACACGTCGCGCGAGGGTGGCCACCAAGCGGCCGTACTCGTGGCGGAAGAAGTGTTCGACCCGCAGCGGAGCGGTCAAGGAGTCTTGATCTCGCGAACCTCGACGCTGGAGCCGGGTCGAACCACGCCCGGGCACTCCCGCGCCACCTGAGTCGCTTCGTCCACGCTGTCTGCGGACACGATCATGTAGCCGCCAACCACTTCCTTGGATTCCACGAAGGGGCCATCGGACGAGCCCTCGGAGGTCACGACGCGGCCGCCCCCGAGAGGGCCTCCCATGTCCACGATGTTCGCGCTGAACTTCTCTTTCCAGGCGTTGAAGACCGCGTACATTTCTTCCATCTGAGCGGGGGACGGCTTGTCCCGGTTGCCGCCGGCCTGGCTCCGCTGAATGCACAGATACTTGGGCATGGCTTTTCTCCTGTCGGCTTGCTCTGCCGACGAGCTACGACGTGCGGCCCCACGGGTTTTGGACACCCGAACGCATTTTCCTTCGCTCGTTGCATTTTTTCATCGTTTTTCGGCCAAAATCGCGCGGCAACTCAGCTACGACTGTTTTGATCCGTGGTGACGGCGGCGTCAGCTTCGTGACGACCCGGGGGAAATGAGCGGCGATTGGGCGGCACACAGCTTGCTTGAGCGCGCGCATGCGCATTCGTCTCTTGCTCTTGGCTTTGGCGGTCTCGGGGTGCTCCGGGGGTGGGGAAGGCGTGGACAGCGTCGCTTCCGGCATCCTCGGTGGAACGGCGGACACGGATCACCCCGCGGTGATGGCCACTGGGCATCAGGTGGGCGTCGGTCAGTACTGCACCGGATATCTGATCATGCCGGATCTCGTGCTCACTGCGCACCACTGCACGGCGGATCCCGCGACGCTTCCGTCCACGGTGTGCACGCCGACCGCGTTGATGCCCCCGTCGCTTCCAGCCAGTGACATCCTGGTGGTCGCCGGTCCGTCCAGCGCCAGCTCCGCCTCGATCTACCCGGTTGCCGAAGTGCATGACGTGCCCAATCGCGACAGCAGTACCTTGTGCGGCAACGACATGGCCGTGCTCCAGCTGAAGCAGCCCGTGACGGGCGTGGAGCCCATCGCGCTGCGCATGGACGCCGCGCCCGAGGTCGGCGAAACGCTGTCCGTCGTCGGCTACGGACAGACGGATCTTTCGGATCCGAACAGCTTTGGGGATCGCCACGCGCTATCGGGCGTGCACGTGGATCACGTGGGCTACGAAGAAGGACCGAACGGCGCGTACACCGTGGAGGGCGAGTTCACGGTGGACACTGGGCCCTGCGCCGGAGACTCGGGCGGGCCGGCCTTCGCCGCGGACGGCCGCGCCGTTGGCGTGATGTCGCGCGGCTCCAAGAGCAGCTGTCAGCACATGGTGTATTCGCGCGTGGACGCCCACGCCGAGTGGCTCGAGAGCTTGGCCCGAGATTCCGCCGACCGCCTCGCCGTCGATCCACCGAGCTGGGCAGAGGCCGGCGCCGCCGGAGCTGCGGGCGCTGCCGGAGCGGCGGGCAGTGGCGGTGCGGCGGGCAGCGCCGGAGCTCCGCCGAGCTCGGGCGGAGCGTCCGAAGATAGCGGCTGCTCCGTACGCGCGCCGGCCCGCGGCCAAACATCGGCGGCCCTGCTCGCGCTGATGGCTGCGGTGCTGCGCCTGCGGCTCCGCCGTCGCGCGTAGCGCGCCGCCCGCGTTCGACTATCCTTGCGGTGATGTCGTCGGGGGTTGCCCGTGTTCTGCTCGCCATTTCGATCGCCACGGCGTCGTGTCGTTCGGAGAAATCATCGGAGCCTGTGCGCCCCGCGACGAGCTCGACTGGGAGCACCGTGATGAAGTCGAAGTTTGCCGAGGGCGACCGCGTGGTCGCCGATCCGCATGGCCTCGGAAGGATTGGCCCCACGCGGGTCGACAAGGGCGAGACGTATGTCGCGGTCAAGCTCGACGTTGGCAAGACCTTGTTTCTGCCTGCGGCGAAGCTGGACGAGAGCGTGCGCGCACTGATGTCGAAGGCCGAGGCGGAGCGTCTCCTGTCTGAGCTACGCGCGCCGCCCGAGCCCTTGGACGCCCGTCGCCTCGACGAACGCGTGGTGGACGCCAAGCGAGCGCTCGTCAAGGGAAGCGCCCCCGAGCGTGCTCGAGCGCTTCGCGCCTTGTACGGGTCCAAGTACCGCCTTTCGCGCGCGGAGCAGCGCCTCGTTGCCATGTTCGAGATGGCGCTGCTGGCGGAGATCGCCGAGGTCGTCGGCGTCCCCGCCGAGCGTCTCGGACGCGAGCTGCACGCCGCCTATCCAGCCTTTGCCGAAGCGGCTCCGAGCCGCCCCGAGGAACCGCCGCCGGCAGCGCCGAAGCCGCCCATCGTCGTACCCGGCTACGAATATCTGGGCGCCTTCCAGCTGGAGGGCGAGCGCCTGGCAATCGGGGATCCCCCCTATACCCGCTCGCGGAACGACCCGGCCAAGACCACAGTGGCGGGCGCACGCCGGAACACGCTCGTGAGCGCCAAAAAGGGACGCTGGCACGGCTTCATTCACCCCGGCGCGGAGGGACGACCGGGAGCGCTCTTCGCCGTACACGAGGAGCGACTGAAGACCTTCGTTCGCGACGCCGCAAAGCTGAGGCCCATCGCCCAGCTGCGGGTAGATGGCGGACAGATGGCCGTTGTCGATGCCGCCGTGCGGGACGACGAGAGCTACCAGGACGCCATGAGCTTTCGGATGAGCTCGAACGGTCTGGTGCGCGACCGCGGCTGCATGAGCGAGTCTGGCTTTGGTGACGGCGTGTACGTGGCCAGCGCGCTCACCGAGGGCGGCGTGGCGCTGATTGTCGGCGTGGACTTCGCCGCCGAAGGCGTGCCGCCGGGGTTGAAGAACGCGCCGCCGGGCACGCAGCTCGGCCGTCATTGACGTGCGGTTCGCGACGGGCATCGCGCCGGACCAACATCATTTCGATCCTCATGTTGGTCCGGCGCGGAAGCTAGCGGTCGAGCTGGTGCAGCAATAGGGAATTCCCCTCGGAGTCGAGACACATGCGCATGGTGCAGTGCGGACCGCGCACGACTTCGCCCAAGAGCGTCACGCCTTCGCGCGCGAGGTGCGCCATCAAGGCTTCGATGTCCGTCACTTCCAGGGCGATGGTGCCGCCGGCGGACTGGCTCGGCGCGTCCCCCGTGGTGTTCGTGAGGGCGAGGCAGCCGCCGCCGGGAAGATCGTACTCGACCCAGTGCTTCTCGCCGAAGTTGCCGGCCATGGCGCAGGTGAGGCCAAGGGTGTTCTCATAGAAGCCGCGCGCCCGGGCGACGTCCTTCACGGGATACATGGTGAAGGCGATCTTTTGGACCGCGGGGAGCGCCGTGGACAGCGACGGATTCGCTGCGAGCACGCGTTCCAGCGCTTGGTAGCTCTGTTCGGCACCGGTTTCCATGCCCGAGTGCAGCATGCCGTCACGCTCCTCCACGGTGTGGAACTGAGACACGCTCACGAGCTTGGTGCGGCCGTCGCCCAAGTCTTCGAGGGTCATGGTGTTGATCGCCACGTGGCCGGGCATGCCGTCCCACTCGAAGGTCGCTACCAGGCGCTCGGGAGGGGACACCTCGCGATAGCGCCCCTCGAAGCCTTGCTTGCCCTGGGGCGTGTGCTCCACGTAGCGCCAATGGCCGCCGGGCTCCACCACCATGCGTTCGATGACCAGCTTGTTGCCGCGGCCCCACCACTGCGCGAGCAGCGCGGGCTCCGTGAGCGCGCGCCATACGCGTTCGCGAGATGCGGACAGGATGCGCTCGAGACGGATTTCACGATCGCTCGGCGTGCTGACGGAGAGGGCGTTCTTCATGGGCGTCATTCCTTGGTTCGTTCGAGAAACGCTTCCAGGCTGTCCAGGCGTTCCGCGAGCATTTGGCGGTAATGCTCGATCCACTCGCCCTCGCGCTCGAGGCGGCGGGGACCGAGGCGACAGGTTCTGACGCGGCCCACCTTCCGAGAGGTGACGAGGCCCGCCCGCTCGAGCACGCCAACGTGCTTCTTCATGCCCGTGAGGGTCATGCCGAAGCGCTCCGCGAGCTGCGTGATGGAGGCGTCGTCCTTGCCGAGCTGCTCCAGGATCCCGCGGCGGGTGGCGTCGGAAAGCGCTGAGAATCCTGCGTCCAGCGCAGCTGGAGAATACTGAACCATAGGGTTCAGTATGGGCCCGCGCGGTGGCCAGCGTCAAGGGGCAGCGCGGAGCCGGGCGCGCGGTCGCCCAGCTCTGCGTGCTCACGGCTTCGTCACGAGCCCTTCTGGCGCTCGGCGTCGGCGCGGATGCGCGCCTCGTGCTCCTGGAGCTCCGGCGTGAAGGCCTCGCCGAAGTCTTCCGGCTCGAAAAGGGGACGGAGCTCGAGCTCCGCTTCCTCCCCCGGCATCGGCTCGGGGCAGCGGCGGGCCCACTCCAGCGCCTCGTCCATCGAGCGCACCTGCCAGATCCAAAACCCGGCCACGAGCTCCTTGGTCTCCGCGAAGGGGCCGTCGATGACCGTCTTCTTCCCACCGCCCATCCGCACGCGCTTGCCCTTGCTGCTCGGATGCAGGCCGTCCCCGGCCAGCAGGATCCCTGCCTTCACCAGCTCTTCGTTGAACTGGAGCATCGCCGCGAGCAGCTCCTGGCCAGGCATCACGCCGGCTTCGCTGTTCTTGGTTGCCTTCACCATGACCATGACCTTCATCGTAGTTCCCTTCTGCTCTCGGGCATTTCGCCCGCTTTCACGGAGACGACAATCCGCGAAGGTCCAGATCGACGGGGCGGCTGACTCTTTTTTCGAGGCGAGGCGAAATCGCCGAAATCATTCGTAGCTCTGCCCCGCCTCCAGGAAATCCGTGAGCTCCTCCCAGCTCAGGAGCGGCAGCTCGACCGTTGGCTCCTGGAGGTCTCGGGGATCCGCGGCCACGAGGTTCCCGGCGGCGTCCAGTGTGGCCACGGGGCCGGGTACGAGCATTCGGCCGGTGTCGTCGCCCTCCTCCCAGCCCCCGAAGCTGCCGGCCATGGCGCACTCGAGGTAGCTGCAGGGATCGAAGTTGTACCAGTACGCCCCGCTGGGCGCGGACACGCCGAAGTAGCGGTACTCGTCGTCGAAGGTGCCGGCGTCGCGCATCTCCTTCAGATCGCGGATCTGCGCGCTGATGCGAGCGTCCCACGGAGCGAAGGACTCCGCGGGCGTCGGCCGCACCGTCGGAGCTGCGTCCTCGAACGCCGCCGCCAAGAGCGCCGCGAAGCGAGCGGGGCTGAGGCCGGGCTCGCGCGCCGCTGCGCGCGCATGAGCGCGGAGCCGCTCGAGATAGTCTTCCAGCTGAGGACGCTCCTTCGCGTGCCGCTTCGTCAGCGCCGCCACGAAACGGTACAGATCTCGGTTGGTGCGAATGTCAGACATGGTCGAAGGCGTCCAGCTTCAAATCCGAAACCAGACCGCGCTGCTCTGCCTCCCGGAGAAGCCACTGCGGAGCGAGGCCCAGGTCTTGGAGCAGGGAGCGCTCCTCCGAGGTGCAGCCATTGAGCTCAGCGAGCGCGTCCGCGGTTTGGGATACGGCCCTGGAATGGACGCCGGCGTTGGGCAACGCGTGCCGTCGCGGATTCAGGGTCACGGTGTGGAGCCGCTCGAAGCGGGCTTGGAATTCGATGTGGTTCTGTAGGTCTTGCATGTTTTTTCCAAGACCAAGCTAAGTCCAGTGGGTATCAGTCAGAACTTGTGATTTCATAGTAGCTATAGTCATAGGTTATAGTTGGGCGTGAGCTACGACGTTCTCCTGTCTTTCGTGGTGTTTGCCGAGCACCTGAACTTCACCCGCGCCGCGAAGGAGCTGCACATCACCCAGCCCGCGCTCCACGCGCAGATCCGAAAGCTCGCCGAGAGCGTGGGCGTCGCCCTCTATCGCCGGCGCGGACGGGAGCTGGTGCTCACGGACGAGGGACGGAAGCTGGCGAGCTTCGGGCGCGAGATGTCGGTGCGCGGGCGGGAGGTCCTTTCGGAGCTCCGTGGACGGCGCGAGCGGGGTCCGGTGGTCCTCGCGTCCGGCCAGGGCGCCTATCGCTACCTGCTCGGAGCAGCCATCAGGCGCTTCCCGAAGGATCGCTGGCCGCTCCGGGCGGTGAGCATGTCGGCGCCAGAGACCGTGGACGCGTTGCGGGATGCCCGCGCCGACGTCGGCGTCGCGGCCCTTCGCGTTGCGCCGGAAGACCTCGACGTTCGCGAGGTGCGCAGCGTTGGTCAGCTCGTCGTCGTTCCCCGCGGCCATCGCTTGGCCCGGCGCCGCAAGCTGAGCTGCGCGGATCTGGACGGCGAGAACGTGGTCGCCGCGCCGGCCGGAAGTCCCCACCGGGTGATGCTCGAGCAAGCGCTGGTGACGGCCGGGGCGCGCTGGAACGTGGCAGTGGAGGCGACCGGCTGGGACTTGATGCTGCAGTTCGCGCGCTACGGCCTGGGGATCGCCGTGGTCAACGACTTCTGCCCGGTTCCGCGGGGATTTACGGGCATACCGCTGGCGGGAGCTCCGGCCATTTCCTACTTCGTGCTGACGCGCCGAAGCCTTCGGCACAGCGGCGCCGACGCTCTCGCGCAGCTGATCCTGGAGACGGCAGAGAGATCGATCTAAGAACGTCCCATGGCGACGACCGTGTACCAATATCCCGGCTGCAGCACGTGTCGAAAGGCGCTCCGCTGGCTGGACGACGCAGGTGTTCCCTATCGCTCGGTGAACATCGTAGCGGCGCCGCCCTCGAAGGCGACGCTGAAGAAGGCGCTCACGCTCTCGGGATTGCCGCTCGGGAAGCTGTTCAATACGTCGGGCCAGAGCTACCGCGACGGTGGCTTCAAGACGAAGCTTGCCACCATGACGGAAGCTCAGGCCCTCGAGGCGCTGGCGAAGGACGGCAAGCTCATCAAGCGACCACTGGTGGTGGGAGACGGCTTTGTGCTGGTGGGATTTCGAGAGCCGGAGTGGAGCGCCGCCTTCGACTGACGGGTTGGCGCGAGGTTCCGCGGCGGACCGACAAAATCAAGGAGTACGGCAGGACGTGGAGAACGGGCGGCGCGTGCGCCTCAGCAAGTTCCTGAGCTTCGTGCTCCGGCACCAGCCGGAAGCCGTGGGCCTCAGCCTCGATGCCGCGGGCTGGGTCGAGGTGGACGCGCTGCTCCGGGCGTGCGCGGAGCATGGACGGCGCATGAGCCCCGAGGATCTCGCGGAGGTGGTGCGTGAGAACGACAAGCAACGCTTCGCCTTCTCCGAGGACGGGTGCCGCATTCGCGCGAGCCAAGGCCACTCCACGGACGTGGCGCTCGGCTATGCCGAAGCGGAGCCGCCGGAGGTTTTGTTTCATGGAACCGTGGCACGGGCGCTTCCGTCGATTCGCGACAAGGGCCTCACGCGCATGAAGCGCCACCACGTGCATCTGTCTCCGGACGAAGCCACGGCGAAGAGCGTGGGGGGGCGACGCGGTCGTCCGGTGGTGCTGCGCGTTCGGGCGCGGGAGATGCGCGCGGCGGGGCATGTCTTCTATCGGACGGACAACGGCGTGTGGCTCACGGAGGCCGTGCCCTCGGCGTTCATCGACGGTCTGGAGGAGTGACGTGGATCTGCTAGACGGCGTGAGCGCGGTGGATTGGACGAGCTTCAAGCAGGAGAGCGGGGACGCTCCGCGGATCCCCACGCTGTTCGAGAAGCTCCTGGATGCGAAGGCGGCGGTCCGGAGCCGAGCGGCACAGGATCTCGCTCGCGCGTTGGTGCCCTACGACGGCTACGTTCGGGCGTACTTTCACGTGGGCCTCGAGGCGGTGCCCTTCGTTGCCCGGCTGGCAACGGCGCCGGAAAGCCCGGTGCGCGCGCCGATGCTGCGACTGCTCGGGGATCTCGCGGCGGGCAATCACCGTCGGCATCTCGAGCGCGGGTTCCATCTGGAGTTGCTCGACGACGACGAAATCGGGCCGGGGCGTGAGGTGCACGCCGCGGTGGTCGCCGCGGTGGACGGTATCCTGCCGCAGTTGAGGGACTCGGATGCCGACGTGCGCGCGAGCGCGGCGTTCGCCCTGGCGTGGCTGCCCTCGGAAGCGCCGCGCAGCATCGACGCGCTGCTCGAGGGGTTGGCGTCGGAGAAGTCTCCGGCAAGCTCGTTGCTCGCGCTGGGCTACGTGGCGCGAGCCGCCGGTAGAGCGGACCTCGGGCGCGTGCTCCGAGCGCACACGCAGGACAAACCGCCAGCGGGCTACGCCGCGGTGCTCGGCGCGCTGCTCGCGGATCCCGACGGCATGGACGACCTGGAGGACACCGCCCTCGCGGGGCCGCCCAAGCCCGTGGTCAAAGGGCTCCCGTTCAACGGCGGCGCGTTGGGTCAGCTCGGACACTTCATCGTGTTGGGCGCTACCTGTGCGCGCTGCAGCTTGGCGCGGCATCTGCAGTTGGTGGACAAGGCGCGGCAGAATCACCCGGCGTGGTTGGCGCGCGTCGTGAGCTGGTCCGTGTTTCCGGCAGCCGGCAGTGACGGCGCCCGGCGCGCCGAGCTCTTGAATCCGCAGCAGATCTCGGAAGAAGCTCGGGGCGTGCTGCGCGATCTCGCCCGCGGCCTGAGCGCGCCACCTTCCGCCCCTGAGGCCCTTTTGGTCGCGGATTTCCAAGGGTTCGAGCCGGCGCGCCAGTACACGCTGTTTCGTCGCGTGGGGCTCTTCGGCAGCCGCGGTCACAACGAGCGCGCCCTGGGCCTCGAGCCGCCGGGCCCGCTGGATCGCGTGGTGGACGGCGCGCCGCTCTGGCACTGGCTCAGCAAGGCGCGCGACGAACGGATTTCCTTCGACGACTGGCGCGCGCGCGTCTCGGAAGACGAGCTGCTCGCCGTGTGCGAAGACGCCGCCGCGGTGCCGTTCGATTTGCACCAGGCGTACCCGCGCTCGGGAAGCTACGACGTGGTGCCCTTGGTGGAAGTGATCGAGCGAACGCTCGCTTCTCACCAGGTGCCGTCCGCCTTGGCGCAACGCTTCGCTCAGCTCCGAGCAAAGGCGACGGGACGCGGCACGCGCCCGTGGCCGTTCTAACCGTTCAGTCGGAGCTCCAGATCGCCGGCGCGCACCGGCTGGCCCTGTTCGTCCAGCACCCGCACTCGGGGGAGAGGTCGCCCGGTGCGGCGGTCCAAGACTTCGAGTGGAGCCTTGCCGTCGTACACCCAGCGATCACCCCATTGCCGGAGTGCCGTGAGCACAGTGAACAAGTCCTTGCCTTTGGTGGTGAGCGCGTACTCGTAGTGCTCGCCGTGGCGGCCCACGTCGACGCGTTCGAGCACCCCGTGATCCACCAGATGCGCCAAGCGCCTACTCAAGATGTTCTTTGAGATCCCGAGGCGCTCGGCGAAGTCCCGGAAGCGGCGGACGCCGAGAAATGCATCTCGGATGATCAGCAACGTCCACCAATCTCCAATGATCTCCAAGGATTGAGCCACGGAGCAGGTCTGATCACGGAAGCGCCGGCGCATGACAATTTGGTTGCATGAAAAGACCAGATTGTCCAGGCTGGGAGCATGACAGCGTGGAAGGCGTCGGCCTGCATCCTGTGCGAGTGCAACTGCGGACTTCAGGTGGAGCTCGGGGGCGAAGACGGGCGTCGGCTGGTCCGCTTGCGCGGCGACAAACGCCATCCTGTGTCCAAGGGTTACGCCTGCGAGAAGCCGCACAGGCTGGATCACTACCAGCACGCGGCGGACCGGTTGACCACGCCGCTCAAGCGCAGAGCGGATGGATCCTTCGAGGCTCTCTCCTGGGAGCAGGCCCTGCGGGAGATCGCCGCGCGCCTTTCCAAGGTGCGCGACGAGCACGGTGGCGAGACCATCTTCTACTACGGCGGCGGAGGGCAGGGGAATCACCTGCCGGGCGCGTACTCCTCGGCGACGCGACGGGTCCTCGGCTCGCGCTATCGATCGAGCGCGCTTGCGCAGGAGAAGACCGGCGAGTTCTGGATCGCGCACCGCATGATGGGCAGCATGACGCGCGCGGATTTCGAGCACGCGGACGTGGCGCTGTTCATCGGCAAGAATCCGTGGCACTCGCATTCCATTCAACGAGCCCGCGTGGTGCTCAAGGAGCTCTCGGCGGACCCGGAGCGGACGCTCATCGTGATCGATCCGCGGCGGACGGAGACGGCGAAGCTGGCGGACATCCACCTGCAGGTGAAGCCGGGTACGGACGCCTGGCTGCTCTCCGCGCTGATCGCCACTTTGGTGCAGGAAAACCTGGTGGATCACGAGTTTGTCGCGGCGCACGCCAGCGGCGTGGACGCGGTGCTCGGCGCCTTCTCCGCGATCGACATCGGGAAGTATGCGGCCCGGGCGGGGGTGGCAGAAGAGGCGGTGCGCAGCGCGGCCCGCACCATCGGAAAGGCAGCGCGCCTGTCCACGATGGAGGACCTGGGCGTGCAGATGAACCACCACTCCACGCTCGCGAGCTATCTCCATCGCCTGTTGTGGATGCTCACCGGGAACTTGGGCAAGCCCGGGACGCACTACATTCCCACGCCGCTGATCGACTTCACCAACGGAGAGCTCAAGCGCAAGAGCCCCGTGGTGGGCGCGCCCGTCATCGGTGGGCTGGTCCCGTGCAACGTGATCGCCGAAGAGATCCTCACGGATCATCCCAAGCGCTTTCGCGCCATGATCATCGAGGCCGCGAATCCCGTGCACTCGTTGGCCGACAGTCAGCGCATGCGAGAAGCGCTCGAGGCGCTCGATACCGTGGTGGTCATCGACGTGGCGATGAGCGAGACGGCCCGCGCAGCGGATTACGTGCTGCCCGCCGCCACTCAGTTCGAGAAGGCGGAGGCCACGTTCTTCAACTTCGAGTTCCCCGCGAACTATTTCCACCTGCGCCGGCGCATGATGTCACCGCCGGAGGGGCCGCTGCCCGAGGCGGAAATCCACGCGCGCCTGTGCGAGGCGCTGGGAGCCTATTCCGAGGCAGATCTGGCGCCGCTCGTGGAGGCGGCGAAGTCTGGGCTCTCCGCCTACGCCGCGGCCTTCGTCCAGCACGTGCTGGGCAACTCCAAGCTCTCCGGCGTCGCCTCCGCAATCCTGTATCGCACGCTAGGCCCCGCGTTGCCGGAAGATCTCCGCGAGGGCGCCGTACTCTTCGGCCTCGTCTTCGCGTTTGCCATGCAGCACTCGGATGCGATGACGCGCGCTGGACACGCGGGGCCGGCGGAGCTGTTCCAGGCCATGCTCGACGGCGAGACCGGCATCGTGCTCGCGGTGGACGAGTGGAAGGACGTGCTCGGTCGCATCGCCACGCCGGATCAGAAGCTCGCCCTCGCCCTCGACGACATGCTCGAAGAGGTGAAGAAGCTCGAGGCCGAGCCAGCGGCGCTCGACGACGCTTTTCCTTTCGTGCTGTCGGCGGGCGAGCGGCGCTCGTTCACTGCCAACACCATCATCCGCGATCCGAGCTGGCGCAAGAAGGACGCCGAAGGCGCCCTGCGCGTGAGTCCCGCGGACGCCAGCGCTCTGGGCGTGAGCACCGGAGATCGACTGCGCCTGACCACCAAGCGCGGCAGCACCGTGGTCGCGGTGGAGGTCTCCGACACCATGCAGCCGGGCCACGTGTCGCTGCCCAACGGCCTGGGCACCAACGCAACGGATCTCGTGGGTGGCATCGCGCCGAACGAGCTCACGGCCGTGGAGGATCGCGATCCCTTCGTCGGCACCCCGTGGCACAAGAACGTGCGGGCGCGCCTGGAGCTCGTCTGATCCCGCCCTGTGAGGACGACATCGACCACTGCGTTACCGACTCGCAGCTAGTGCGGCAGCGATGTCACTCGTCTTCTGGACGAGACGGCAGGTATTGCGGGGCACCGCAACAAAACCATAGTGCCCGTAGAACCGAGCTGCGTCTTCGTCGATCGCGTCGACGACAACGACGCGCGCCGCAGCGATGTCGCTCGCGGCAACGGCGCGTGACAGCGCGTCCCAAAGCAACTCGCCGCCCAGACCTTGACCTTGTAGTGTGCGATCCAGCGCGAGCTTGGCAAGCAGGATAGCGGGAATGGCATCCGGCGATCCGCGCGCAATCTTCCGAGGCAACGTGTTGCGTGTGACCAGGTGAGCGGCAAGACTGAAGTACGCGACGACTGCGTTGTCACCGCCATGCCACACGAACGTCCTGGCGGTGCGCATGCCTGCGGCGTGAGCCGCGCTCTGCTTGAGCCACACATCCAGCTCCGGCTTGCCCGGGTCGAATGACTCGATCACGTGGGTGTCGGCCAGCGACTCCGAGGTCCAGCGCGACAAGCTCGCTTACCGCTGGACGACGCGACGCCGCGAAGCTGCGAGCTTGACCAGCGCACGATTCGGCTTTGGAGGTGCGTCCAATGCCCTCCAGAGTTTGTCGAAGAATTCCGTTGGCACCACGGTCGCGGCGCTCTCGGCGATGACCCGCTCAGCGGAAGCGCTGGCGGCATCCAGCATGAACGTGCTTACCGACTGCTTGCGCAACTCGGCTGCGTAGCGGATGCGGCGCGCGCGTTCGGGCTGCGCCCGGAGCTCGATGCGTTCTGTGCGGATTGCCATGTACGGACAATGTACGGCGCGTCGCTACGGAGTCAACCCGTTTCCGCCGCGCCCGCTGCGTCAGGGATGCATGAGCATCAGTGTGAGCACGGCCCTGGGCCAGCGCGCGGCGGCGATGCCGTCCCCGGCGCGGGCACGAGGGCAGGGGACGAGCCCGTGCAGGCAGCAGGATGTTGGCCCGGCGCGATCCCCGTCGCGGTCAGCCCGCACTCAGTTGGCGCACCGCTTCGGGGGTACGTCCGGTCCACTCGTGGAACGCGCGGAAGAACGAGCTGGGCTCGTCGAAGCCGAGAAGAAACGAGATCTCCGTGCACGACAGCGACGTCTTCACCAGATAGTGACGAGCGAGCTCTTCGCGGGTGCGGCCCAGCAGCTGGCTGAAGGTCGTACCCTCTTCTCCCAGCCGCCGCTGGAGCGTGCGCTTGCTCATGCCCAACCGGCGCGCCACCGCTTCCATGGCCGTCTGCCCGCTGGGGAGCGACTCCAAGAGCACGGCGTGCACGCGCTCCGCGGTGGTGGCATCGGCGTCGAGCTCCGCCAGCCGGCGCCGGAGCTCCGGCTCGAAGGTCTTCCACATGGCCTCGCTGGCCGTGAGGAACGGCCGTTCGGCGTCGGCGCGCGAGAAAGTGAGGGCGTGGGACTTCCCGCGCTTCACGGCCACGCCGAAGAATTTCGCGTACTCCGCTGCAGGCTGGGGCGGGTTCGCTGTGACGACGGAAAGGGGGCGCACGGGCTCCCGCGTCGCGATGCGTGCCAGCCTCACGATGATGGCGAGCTCCGTCGCAATCAAAGACTGCGGCGGAATCGCCTTGGCATCCAGCCAACGGAGCGTGAGCACGAGCTCGCCACGCTTGCTCGCCACGTCCAGCGCCATCGGCGCGATCAAGCGCTTGTAGCTGGACAGGCGCTCGGCCGCGACGGTGAGGTTTGGGCTGCACAGCGCCGCGAACAGCGGCGGCATGAAGGACTCTGCGGTGATCACTCGAGCCAGGTGAAGCGGGAACAGCGGATCCGCGACCTCCACCTGCAAGGCCTGCCAGAGCCGGAAGTACTCTTCGGTGCTCAGGCTCACGCCGGCGCGCACAAAGAGGTCGTCCGGGAGCTCCGCCCGGCGCAATAGGCTCGCCGGGCGCACGCCGAAGTCCGACAGCAGCGGCAGCCACGCCGCTTCGAGCGGAAACTCCTTGGGGCGCGCCATCGACTGCTCACGCTGCATCACAGCTGACTCATCACGGCCTTGTCGAAGGAGCGATCCCCAAGCCACTTGCGCGCCGCGATCAGCGGTTTGGCCAGCTTGCCGGCGGCGTAGCGCGTGCGCGGGCGCTTTTTGGCCAGCGCCTTGGAAATCAGCTTGGCGATGAGCGACGGCGGTGAGGCGCCGCTCTCCTGGTAGCTCTTTCTGGTGGCTTCCGCGACCTTGCGGGCGAGCTCACCGTAGGCGGTGCTACCCGAGCGCTCCAGCATCGGCCCGGTCATCACGTCGCCGAACTCGGTGAAGATGATGCCGGGCTCGATGATGATCACGTCGATGCCAAAGGGCGCGAGCTCCAGCCGCAAACAATCCGACCAGCCCTCCAGCGCGTGCTTGGTGGCGTGGTACCAAGCGCCGAGGGGCGTGTAGATCTTTCCGCCCATCGAAGAGACGTTCACGATCTTCCCGCTCCGCTCTTCACGCATGTGCGGCAGCACCAGCTGCGTGAGGCGTGCCAGGCCGAACAGGTTCACCTCGAACTGGTAGCGCGCGTCGTCAATGGACGTATCTTCCATCGCGCCGTACATGCCGAAGCCGGCGTTGTTCACCAGCACGTCCACGCCGCCGTGCTCCGCCGTGATGCGCTCCACCACTCGGACGATGTCGTCGTCCTTGGTGATGTCCATCGCCAGCGGGATGGCGCCGAGCTCGGCGAGGTCTTGCATCTTGTCGACGCGCCGCGCCGCTACGTACACGGTGAAGCCGTCCGCCAACAGTTGCTTCGCGGTTTCCTTGCCCATGCCGGACGACGCGCCGGTGACGAGTGCGGTGGTCATGCCTCGAGGGTAGGGCGCGCCGCGCCGCCGGCCAGTGGCGGATCGCGCCAAGGGCGTAGCAGATGGCGCCGCGCCGGCTTTTTTGTGCGGTTTCCGCGCCGCACCAACATCCAGCCGATGATGTCGGGGCGGCGCGGAACCTCGCTCAGCCCTTCACGTCGCAGCCACGTACGCGCTGGGGAAGCGCGCCAGGAACGCGATGGCGTGCACCAGCTCCCGCAGGTCGACGCACTCGCCGATCTTGTGCGTGTTCTGCTCGATGCCGGGACCGAGGCCGAACATCGCCGGGTGCTTGTACTCCCCGGCGACGACCCACGCCTTCTTCTCCGGCACGGAGATGCTCTCGTCACTGGTCTTTACCGGGAAGCCGACGCCGTCCGTGGAGAAAATCCAACGATCCACCCGGGCCTCTTTCTTGATGCTGCCGCCGGGCCCCGAGCTCTGCACATTGGGCGCGATCACCTGCTGGTACACCTTCACTGCGGTCTGGATGGCGGGATGGTCTTCCGGCGTGACCCAACCCATGTAGATCTGCGGATTGTTCAGGGTGAAGCCGCGCCAGGTGGGCTTGTCGTAGGTGGGCACGCGAATGTCGACGGACAGGCCCGCGTCCCGCGCGGCCTTCACGGCGGAGAGAGCTTCCACGTCCGCCACGGCGCGTTCCGGGGTCTCGCCGATGGTGAGGCGGCGATCGAAGCGGAAGGTGAAGCGATCCGGTACGGCGCAATCGCTGGGCGTTTGCAGCTCGGCCCAGCTGGCGGTGCGCGTACCGTGGCCGAGGAACGGATCGTCCAAGAAGCCCTGGCGCGCCTCGTACGCCTGCGCCGCTTCCGTGAGGATGGCACCAGCGTATTCCAGGGGATTCAGCCCCTCCCAGGGCATGGATCCGTGGCAGGAACGCCCCGTGACCTCCACCTCGATCTGCATGCGGCCGCGCTGACCGCGGTAGATGCCGAGAGCGCCCTTCTTGGAGTCCCCCGTGCCTTCCGTGAGGATCACCACGTCCGGAACCAGCTCCGGCGCCGCGCCCGGGAGCAGCTTCCGGGTGACGAACATGGGGCCGCCACCGTCGTTGTCTTCTTCCGACGCGGTGGCGTAGCTGCGGACGATGGCACCGCGGAGCGAGCCCTCCGCCGCGAGCTCCAACAAGATCTTGGAAGCGACCACCTGGGAGACCACACCGGAGAGTTGATCCGCGCTGCCCCGACCGAACAGCAGATGTTGCCACTCGTCTTCCGGCGGCAGCCAGCCGAGCTCTCGCTGCAAGAAGGCGCGGTCCACCTTCTGGGGGTCCACGAGACCATCGTAGGCGTCGATGCCGCCGCCGATCTTCTGCGTCCACTGGTCGCGGAGGGCACGCACGGTGTCGGAGTGGCCGTCCAGGTAGATGACGCGCTTCTCCGAACGGGGGATGCCGTCGCTCTCGTCCTCCAGGGTCCACACCAGGTTGCCGAAGTCGTCGAAGAACACGTCCTCCGGCCGCCGCACGGCGCCGATCTCCACGATCGTCTTCTTCAAGTACTCGAGGCGCGGACCTTCGTGGTTCGACAGGCCCGAAGAAGGATCCGTCTTCACGTGATCCGCGGGAATTCTCACCACTTCCGCAAGGATCTTCGCTCCCAGGGAACGGTATTCAGCAGCTAGCTTGGCGACCTTTTCGTCCAAAGACATCGTCGTATCCTTTCACTTCGCCAGCTGCTCGAGCTTGTCGGCGAGGTTTTCCA
Organism: Polyangiaceae bacterium; assembly: GCA_020633235.1. Classification (NCBI taxonomy): domain Bacteria; kingdom Pseudomonadati; phylum Myxococcota; order Polyangiales; family Polyangiaceae; species Polyangiaceae bacterium. The sequence goes on from JACKEA010000001.1 coordinate 1,893,380, forward strand.
CCTTGGCCGAGGCGAGCAGCGCCATGATCACGTACACCTTCCAGTTCGCCTCGCGGGCCACGTTCACCACGTGCTTCTGCATCACGCCGGGGGAGACCTCGGCGCCGATGTCCGCGGGCAGGCAATGCATGTACAGGGCATCTCCCTTTGCGGTCTTCGCCATCTTGGCCTCGTCGCAGATCCAGTCCTTGTGGCCGGCGTTGCGCGACAGAGCGGCCTTCTCGATGTCCGCCATCTTCGACTTGTCCTTGTCGCGATTGGCGGCCACCCGCTCCAGCATCAGGTCGTAGGGGCCCCAGCTCTTGGGGTACACCACGTCCGCGCCCTCGAAGGCCTCCGCCATGGAGTGCGTGACACGGAAGCTGCCGCCGGACTCGCTGGCGTTCTTCTTGGCGTCGGCCAGCGGCTGATCCATCAAGGAATAGCCTTCCGGATGCGCCAGGGTGACCTGCGCGCCGTAGCGAGTGAGCAGCATGATGAGGCCTTGCGGCACGCTCAGGGGTTTGGCGTAGCTGGGCGAATAGGCCCAGCTGACGGCGATCTTCTTGCCGGACAGGCCTTCCGGGAAGTTTTCGCGGATCCACGACAGATCCGCCAAGCTTTGGGTCGGGTGGTCCACGTCGCACTGCAGGTTCACGATGGGCACCTTGCGGCGGTCGTCCGTGGCGGCGAGGTAGTCGTCGATGCCGCGCTTCACGTCGCGCATGAAGGCGTTGCCTTCGCCCAAGATCAGATCGTGGCGCACGCCCAGGGCGTGAGCGTTCATGCCCAACATGGCGCCCGTCTCGCTGGCCGTCTCTCCGTGGGCCACCTGGGTGGACGAGCCGTCCACGATCACCGGATGCATGCCGAGGCGCGCGGCGGCGCCGGCCCAGGCGCTCTTGGTGCGCGTGGAGTTGTCGAAGAACATCGCGTAGGCCAGCTCGTGGGGGCACAGCGCCGCGCGTTTGCCGGCGCGGTCCAGCTTCTGGAACGCGGACGCCACGCCCAGCAGCGCGTTCACCTCGTCCGTGGGCCAGTCTTGGGTGACGAGCAGGCTCTTGCCGAACAGGCGCGACAGTACTTTGGGATCGATCACTTCAATGCTCCTTCACGATGCGAGTTCCAGCGCGTCCTTCGAACGCGCGCGCGAGATCTTCCGGCTTGCAGATCACGACTTCCTTGCCGCCGCGCTCCAGGAAGTAGAGGGCAGCCTCCACTTTGGGCCCCATGCTGCCCGGCGGGAACTGGCCGCTGTCGGCCAGCGCTTGAAGCTCCGCGGGCGTGGTCTCTCGCAGGGCCGTGCGCTTTTCCGTCAAGAAGTCGCGATAAATGGCGTCCACGCCCGTGGTGATGAACATGCGCTGGGCGCCCAAGGCCACACCCAAAAGGGCGCTGGTCCGGTCCTTGTCGATCACCGCTTCGAGTCCGTCGATGTGACCGTCCGCCCGGCGCACCACCGGGATCCCGCCGCCGCCGCAGCACACCACCGTGGCTCCCGTCTCGGCGAGGCGCCGAATCGTCATCAGCTGCACGATCTCCACCGGCGACGGGGACGCGACGACGCGCCGCCAGCCGCGATGCGAGTCCTCCACCATGGCCCAGCCGCGCTCCGCCTCGAAGTGCCGCGCTTCCTCCTCGGAGTAGAACTTGCCGATCGGCTTGGTCGGTTCGGAAAATGCGCGGTCCTCGTGATCCACGAGCACCTCGGTGACCACGGTGACGACCTCCGGCTCTGCGCCACGCCGGACCAGCTCTTCACGCAAGTCCCGCTGGATCATGTAGCCGATGGCGCCCTGCGAGTCCGCCACCAAGGAGTCCAAGGGCACCTCGTGCACCTGGGACTTGGCGAGCTCCGAGCGCAGCTGCATGAAGCCGACCTGAGGCCCGTTGCCGTGGGTGAGCACCAACTGCACGCCGCGCTCCGCGAGCTCGGCAATGGGCACCACCGCGCGCGCCGTCACCGCGAACTGGTTCTCGACGGTCGGTGGCAACGCCGGATCCAGCAGCGAGTTTCCCCCCATGGCCACGACGACCAATTCGCTCACGGTTCCTCCTTGGAAACGGCGAGGCTAGCGCAGCCGCCCTCCCGCGGGGCGCCGTGGGCCCCCAAGGACACCGAGCGCAACGACAAATGTCATTTCCAGGCCGCCGCGCCCACGGTTTGGGGCCGTTCCATGTTGGTTCGCCGCGGAACCCGCTCGAATCGACTCGTGTGCGGGGTCAGTGCAGCGCAGTCTGCAGGCCCGGGTCGGAGGTTTTCGCGCAACTCCGCTCGACCGCCGTCGACTGGCGACGCATGAAACGCATTGCCCACGCATCTCTCCTCCTTTCAGCGTTCCTCTTCTGTTTGCCGCTGGTCAGCTGCAGCTCGGGTTCCGGCTCGGGAAGCGCCTCGGCCGGGTTGGTGGAAACCTGTTCCGGCCAGTACACCTGCACGGACGGATACGACGACGTGAGCTCGACCCTCGAGCAGCACGACGGCGCTTGCTACGTCGGCTCGATTCGCATCGACCCGGATGGCACCGCCTCCTACGACAACACCGTTCTCACCTGGTCGGGAGACGTCAATGCGTTCTCGCTATGCCAAGACAGCGACTGTCTGACGTGCACCGCAGACAACCCAAGCGCTGCCAGCAACACGAAGCCGGCAGCGAAGTCGTGCCAGGGCAGCCCTGACTCCTGTCCGAGCTACCCGCCGTGCGCTGACGTGCGCGGCTGCTACATGCACGTGCACTACGACGCCTTCGGCCATCCCGACAACACGTGCGAAGGCTACCCTGATTCGTGTGAATCGATGGGCGACGAGGAATCGTGCATCGAACAAGGTTGCGAGTGGATGTGACGCTCCCGGGTGAAGCAGCCGTGCCCACGTGAGCCGAATGGGTGAGTGGGGAACGACGTGCGAACGAACGATTCGCAGATCGGATATGTCTTGGGGTGTGAAGCCCGCCCTGTTCCTGATCCTGCCGTGCATTGCCTGTTCTTCTGTTGGTCCGCCGCGGCCACGTCCCGCCCCGCCGCCCGAGCCCGCGGCGGCAGTGGCGCCGGCGCCCGCGCCACGCACCGACGGAATGGCGCCGCCGCCCTTCACCGCCGCCGACGAAGGAGGGGCAGATCACAGCGGCGATTACCTGGAACCAGCAGGAGCGGCAGGTGACGCGCCCCGCCAACGCAACGCGCATCGAGCGCGTTCGCATCACCGTGCCTGCGGGCACCTTCGACGCGCAGCTCTACACCGTGGACGAGCTCCGGGACGACGGCCTGCGGCGCGTGATGAAAGACTGGTACGCGCGGGAGGTGCCGGGCATCCCGATCAAGAGTTGGATGACGCTGGATGGCCGCGTCGTCCACGACGCCGTCTTGGTCGAGAACCGCACGCGCTGACAATCCGCGACGGGATTCGCGCCGGACCAACAATAAGAAGACGGGCCCTTCGAGAAGTGGATACCCTCCGTGGGGTGATTGCCAAGAACGCTGCCGAGGCGCTGTTCCGGCGCGCATCCCGCCAGGCGAAGAAGCGAGTCGCTGCGGCGGAGGCGCAGGTGGAGCTGGTGCAAGGGCGTGTGGTACGAGCACGCGCTCTTGCCGTTCGACCGCTACCGTTTTCTGAAGCTGCCGACGTTTCACAAGAGCGAGCCCAAGCAGAAGGGGCAGGGGACGCAGGCGTTCGGCTTCGACGGGGAGGGGCGTGTGGTGCTGCATCGCAGCTACGCCACTCCCAACGCCTACGTCGAGCGGGCTTCGGCGTACGCGAAGGGTGGCTCGGAGTGGACGCGCTATCGCCGGGACGGCGCGTTGCTGGAGGCTGCGGTCATCCAGCTCGGCCCGCACGGCATCACCGAGCTTCGGATGTGGGACTGGGAAGAGGTCGGTCAGCACTGGAAGATCCGCTACGAGGACGGACGCCCGACGACGATGATGGTCGAGCAAGCGGTTCCCGAAGAGCCGCTCGCGAAGCATGAGCTGTCCGCCGAGTGGGACGACGAGGGCGCCTTGGCGCGGATCCAGCGTCACGATCTGGTGTGGGATCGCCGGCGCGTGGAGTGGGAGCGGCCGAAAGCGCGCAAACGAGGCTGAGACTGGGCGCGTGGACCAACGCCACCCGCCTCTGTAGGATGACCGCGATGGAGGCCGTTGGGCTCACGTGTCCAAACTGCGGCGGGGGGCTCGGCGCTCCGGAGGGGGGCGTGTACCTGTGCGGCTATTGCGCGCATCGCTCGCTCCCGGCGGCGCTCGGGTTCGATCCCGCGGAGCGCGCCGCGTCCCTGGCCGGGGCGTTGGCGGAGTTCGAAGCGCGGCGCGCACGGCCTGCCGGCGCGCGCGATGAGCTGCGGCGTCGACAGCGGGAAGCGCTGGCGCGGGGGCGGAGGGTGAACGCGTTCTTGATGCTCGGGCTCGGCGCGCTGTTCTTGCTGTTCGCCGTCGCCTGTGGCGCCCTCGCGGTGATATCGGAGGCGGGGCTCGGCGTGGTCGCGTTCGGCGGGTTCTGGCTCGTGCTGGGCGGCCTGCTGCTTGGGATCGGCCGGCGCTACTCGAGGAGTCACGCCCGGGAGCAGCGGCTGCGGGAGCAGGGGACCCGCGGCCGGGCGACGATCCTGAGCTTCAAGGACCTGCGCATGATGGTGGACGGCGCTCCGCGCTACGAGCTCGTGCTGCGCGTGGAGGTTCCGGGCGCGGAAGCGTACTCCGTGCGCCAGATCGACAACGTGCAAAAGTCGGAGGTGCTGTCGACCGGGGGCGACGTGCCGGTGCTGGTGAGCCCCACGGATCGCATGGACGTGCTCGTCGACTGGTTCGCGGCCTGACCGGACCCAGTCGACGAGACGCGCGCGAGCGTCAGGCGTCCTTCTTCACGATGTGGACGTTGAAGTCCGGAGTGCCCAGGGCGCCCCACAGCCGGAGCCAGAGCGGCAAGTACGACTCCGTACCGCGCGCCGTCGTGATGTCGCCCAGATCAATCACGCGCTTCCAACCGAACCACTCGGTGAGGATCTGCTGGACCTGCTTCTTTGCGTCGGCGTCGTTGCCGCTGACGAACACGTCGTGATCCCCCGGAATGCGCGCGGGATCCACCATGACCTCGCAGTTGATCGTGTTCAGCGCCTTGACCACCTTGGTTTCCGGATAGGCGCGCTGGACTTGCTCGCCCAAGGAGTCGTCGTTGAACACGCTCAAGGTGGGTGGCATGCCCTTGGAGAAATCGAGCGGGTTCGCGATGTCTACCAGGACTTTGCCGGAGAGGTTCTGCTTCCCGGCCGCTTCCAGCGCGGCCAGGGTGGCGCCGCCCTGGGTGCAGTTGAACACGAGCTCGCCGAAGGCGGCGCTGTCCGCGAAGGTGCCGAGGCTGGCCCGCGCCTTCGTGCTCTTGACCCAGGCCTGACCCTTGTCGTTGTCCCTGCTGCGGGAGCCCATCATCACGTCGTGTCCGAGCGCCACCAGCTTGCTCGCGATCGACTGACCCACCATGCCCGTGCCCAAAACCGAGATCTTCATCGTGTTCTCCTCTCGCCCCCGAACCTACGGTCCGCGGCCGGCAGAGTCAGCCCCGCCGAGGCTGGCTTCTGAATTGATCAAATGTAAATAATCAGACCATGGCGTCTCTTTCGGCGGTGGAGGCCTTCGTGGCGGTGGCAGAACGGCGGAGCTTCTCCAAGGCGGCGCGGGCCCTCGGGCTGTCCCCAGCGGCGGTGAGCCGCTCGGTGAAGCGCCTGGAAGCGGAGCTCGGAACGGAGCTGGTTCATCGCACCACGCGCAGCGTGGAGCTCAGTCGCGAAGGGCTAGCCTTTCACCGTCGCGCGCGCATCGCCCTGGAAGAGCTGCGACTCGCCGCCGGAGAGCTTTCGCAGTCGCGGCGAGAGGTTTCCGGGACGGTGACGCTTTCTGCGTCGCTGGTGCTCGGGCGCGTGCTGGCGGCGGAGCTTCCGCGGCTGCTCGACCTGCATCCGAAGCTCCGTGTGGAGCTCGAGCTCAGCGACAGTTACCGCCGCCTGGTGGACGACCGCGTGGACGTGGCCGTGCGCGTCGGTGTGGTGGACGCCGAAGGTCTCGTCGCGAAGAAGCTCTCGCGCCTCCGTTGGTTGACGGTCGCGTCGCCGGCGTACCTCGCGCGCTTCGGCATCCCGGAGCAGCCGGAAGACCTCGAGACCCACCGCTGCTTGGTCTTCCGCGGGCCCCGCGGCCGCGTCACCCCTTGGAGCTTCGCCGAGCCCAATGGATCGCTGGCGCTTGCGGGCGCGCTGGCCATCGACCAGGGTGAGCTGCTCGTCGATCTGGCGCTGGCGGGCGCCGGCGTGTGCCAGGTGTTCGACTTCATGGTCCGTCCGCACGTCGAGAGCGGCGCGCTGGTGGAGCTGTTCCCCGGGCGGAGCGCCCAGGGGCCGCTCTTGAGCGCGCTATGCCTCCCGGGCCAGCGCCGGAACGCGAAGGTCCGGGCACTGTTCGACTTCTTCGGCGCGTGCTTCCGCGAAAGGCTTTGATGGGGGATGTCGGTCCGGCGCGAGCTCCGTCGCGCGCGGTTGACACGGCGCGCCGTGAAGCGCTGACGTTTCAATCCGTTTCGTGCGCAGCGCAGAAGGCTGCGGAATGCGGGCGCACGCGGGGTGGAACGCAGCTTGCTGTACGTTGGTCATGACCGAGGGAACTGCGCCGGTAGCGCGGCAGGAGGACCCAGTGCTGTCCGCCATTCGGCGCCTCGAGCAACGCCTGGCGCGGATCGAAGACTCCGTGTCGCGGGCCGAGGGGCTCGCGCGGCAAGCCGTGCCCACCGCGGCGACGGCGCTCGACGTGCTCGACGACGTCGCCCGCCAGGCGGATGAACGGGGCATCGACGTCGACCAGCGGATGCGCACGGCGCTTCGGCTGCTCGAACGCGCGACGCAGCCAGAGACCGCGCGCATGCTCGAAAGGACCTTGGACTTGGCCGAAACGGCGCCGCAAACCCTCGCGACGGTGGCGGACGTGGTGGACGGGTTGATCGCCAAGGGCGCCGAGGCGGGCATCGACGTGGACGAGCGCCTACGGGTGATCGTGCGCGTGGCGGAACGCCTCACCTCTCCCGGCGCCCTCAGCGTGGCGGAGACGTTGGTTGGAAACCTCGACGCCATCTCGCGGCTGCTTGGCTCTGGCATCTTGGCCCCGGGCCCCGTGGAGGTGGTGAGCCGCGCGGGCGGAGCGCTGGCCAGCGCCGGATCCAACGGTGCGCCGAAGACGGTGGGTGCCTGGGGCGCGCTGCGCTCCCTCAGTGACCCCCGGGTGCAGCGCGCCTTGGGGTTCGCCCTGGATTTCGCCCGGCGCTTCGGTGATTCGCTGGACGCCCTGGACGCCGTTCCTGCCCTCGTGGCCTCCACTGAAGACGCGGAGTGATCGAAATGCAAAACCACCATTCAATCCTGATCGTGGGCGGTGGCGCCGGCGGCATCTCCGTGGCCGCGCGTCTGATGAACCAGCCGAACCCGCCGGACGTGGCGCTCATCGAGCCGTCCAAGCGGCACTACTACCAGCCGCTGTGGACGTTGGTGGGGGCCGGTGTGTTCGACAAGGAGACGACGGCGCGGCCACAGGAAGACTATGTGCCCGACGGCGTGAAGTGGCTCCAGACGAAGGTGAAGGAATTCTTGCCGGACGAAAACGCCGTCGTCACCGAGGACGGCGAGCGCCACAGCTACGACCAACTGGTGGTGGCGGTGGGCATGCAGCTCAACTGGAGCCAGGTGGAAGGGCTCGAGGGGAATGTCGGCAAGAACGGCATCGTCAGCAACTACAGCTTCCGCACGGTGGACAGCACCTGGGAGGTGCTCCGCAGCTTCAAGGGCGGCAACGCGATTTTCACGTTTCCCGCCACGCCCATCAAGTGCGCGGGCGCTCCGCAGAAGATCATGTATCTGGCGGACGACATCTTGCGCAGGAACGGCGTGCGGGAAAAATCCAAGGTGATCTACGCCGCCGCGAGCGCGGGCATTTTCGGTGTCCAGAAGTACGCCCGCGCGCTGAACAAGATCGTGGAGCGCCGCGAGATCGAGACCCACTTTCGGCACGATCTGGTGGCGATTGACGCAAAGAAGAAGACGGCCACGTTCCGTCATCTCGACAGCGACAAGACGCTCTCGCTCGACTACGAAGTGATTCACGTCGTGCCGCCGCAGAGCGCGCCGGACGTGGTCAAGAAGAGCAAGCTCGCCAACGCCGAGGGCTGGGTCGAGGTGCACAAGCACACCCTGCAGCACGTGCGCTACCCGAACGTGTTCGCGCTGGGGGACGCCAGCAGCCTGCCGACCTCCCGCACGGGCGCTGCGGTGCGCAAGCAGGCGCCGGTGCTCACCGAGAACCTACTGAGCTTTCGCTCCAAGCAGAAGCTCGCCGCGAGCTACGACGGCTACGCTTCGTGTCCGCTGATCACCGGCTTCGGCAAGCTGATCTTGGCGGAGTTCGACTACGACGGAAAGCCGGCAGAGACGTTCCCGTTCGATCAGGCGCAGGAGCGCTACAGCATGTACGCCCTGAAGGCCTACGGTTTGCCCGAGGCGTACTGGAACGGGATGCTACGCGGACGGATGTGACCGCGGCGGACCGACATCCAAACGAACAAAGCGCGAAACGTTGCTCCTGGGAGCGGCACTCGCCAAGGGCGTTTGACCCTGCCCAAGCTTTGGAGGACAAGGCCAAGCATGGCAGGACGGCGCGTGATCGTCACCGGCGCCACGGGCATGGTGGGTGGCCTGGCTCTCGAGCTGTGTCTCGCGCATCCGGACGTTTCCGGCGTGACCGCCGTCGGCCGCCGTCCGACCGGGGTCAGCCACGCGAAGCTTCGAGATGTCGTTCACGAGGACTTTTCGAGCTTCGAAAACATCGCTGACGTCTTTGCGGAGCAGGACGTGTGTCTGTACTGCCTGGGCGTGTATGGCGGCACGGTTTCTGATGACGTGTTTCGCGCGGTGACCACGGACTACACGCTGAGCTTTGCGCAGGCGCTTCACGCGCGGAGCCCCGGCGCGGCCTTCTGCTTCTTGAGCGGACAGGGGGCGGATCCGAGCGGAAAGAGTCGCATGGCGTTTGCACGCTACAAAGGTGCTGCGGAGAGCGGACTACGTGAGCTCGGCTTCGGACGTCTGCACGTGTTTCGACCCGGGTACATCCATCCGGTGACTCCGCGTACGGAGCCCAGCCTGGTCTATCGAACGATGCGCGCGCTCTATCCCGCGCTCAGCGCCGTGTATCCCAACGTGGGCGTCGAATCCGAGGACTTGGCTCGCGCAATGGTCCACGCCGGGCTCTTCGGGGTGGCCGGACACGACGATCCGGTGCTGGAAAACCGGGACATTCGCCTGCTCGCGGCGTCGCTCCGGCAGGAGTGAGCCACGGTCGCTCGAGCCGGTGTAGCATTCGCCAATGCGAGCTCGCTGGGTCGGACTCGGCCTCTGTGTTGCGCTGACCTGGGCTGCACCGGGCTTTGCGGACGAGCCGCTCGGCGCCGACGTGTTGTTCAATGACGCCGTCGAGCTGATGAAGGCCGGGAAGTTCCCGCAGGCTTGCCCGAAGCTCGTCGCCAGCCAGCGCTTGGAGCCGCGGCTGGGCACGCTCTTCACGTTGGCGGAGTGCCACGCCCACGAAGGAAAGATCGCGTCGGCCGTCGCTCGCTACGACGAGTATCTGCACGAGCTTTCGCGGGCCACGGCCTCGGAGCGGACGAAGGAGGCAGAACGCGAGGCCGTCGCTCGTGAGAAGAGCGAGCAGCTTCGGCCGGCTGTTCCGCAGCTGAGATTGACGCTGGCGAAGGACCTGCCCGGAGATGCGCGCGTGTATCGTGGAGACGTCGAGCTCACGCGCGCGTCTTTGGGCGTGTGGCTCCCGCTGGACCCCGGCCGCTACGAAATAGTCGTGGAGACGAAGGCGGGGAAGAAGTCACGGGCCGTCGAGCTCGCACGAGGAGACAAGAAAGAGCTTCGGCTCCAGATTCCGATCGCGGCGCCCAGTGCGCCGCCACCCGCGGGTCGGAAGCACCCCGACCCCGCGCCGCGAGGCGACCGGCCGACCTCGAGCTCGCGCTCGACGGTTGCTTGGGTGGCGATGGGGATCGGTGGGGCGGGGCTCTTGGCTTCCGCAGCGACCGGCCTCGCGGTGCTTTCCAAGAAGGGCACCATCGACGACAACTGCGGGATTGGTGGGGACTCGACGGCGTGCAATGCCAAGGGCAAGAGCGCGGCGGACGACGCCAAGGTCCTGGCCCTCATCAGCACCGTGAGCTTCGGTGTGGGCGTCGTCGGACTCGGGGCCGGCACCGTTCTGTTGCTCGGCGCCAGCGACGGCGGCGGCGGTAGTGGCGCAAATGTCGCAGTCCGCGGCGCGTTCTAGCGGTCGGGCAACAGATGGGGAGTATGATCTGCGCCATGGGCGAGGCGCTCGTGCCCGGCACCATCTTCGCCGACCGCTATCGGATCGTCGGGCAGATCGGGACTGGCGGCTTCGGCGCGGTGCACGCCGCGGTCCACGAGGTTACCGGACGCAAGGTGGCGCTCAAGGTGCTCTGGCCGCAGTTCGCGAGCGAGCCGCAGTTCCGCAATCGCTTCATGGTCGAGTGCCGGCTGGCGGCGCAGATTGGAAGCGAGTTCATCGTAGACGTTCTGGATGCCGGCATAGACGCGGCCACGGACATGCCGTTCTTGGTCATGGAGCTGCTCCGCGGGGAGAGTCTCAGCGCGCGGATTGCACGGAAGCGAACGTTCAACGCCGAGGAGACGATCACCTATTTGAGCCAAGTCGCGGTGGCTCTCGATCGTACCCACGCGCACAACATCGTGCATCGAGACCTGAAACCCGCGAATCTGTTCTTGACGGAGCGTGCGGACGGCGCACCCCTGGTCAAGATCCTCGACTTTGGCATCGCCAAGGTGGTGGCTACGAGCGCGCTCGAAGCCGTGAGCAATACCCTGGGCACGCCGCTCTACATGGCGCCGGAGCAGTTCAATCAGAGCGCTGCCACACCCTCCACGGATCTGTACGCCCTGGCGCTGATCGCGTTCAGGTTCCTGGCGGGCGCCCACTACTTCCGACTCGAGCAGGCGCGCGTGGAGAATGTGTATCAGCTCGCCCAGGCCCTCGCCTCCGGCCCGCAGGAGCCGGCGACCGTGCGCGCCAAGCGCTACCGGAGCGCGTTGCCGGCGGCGTTCGACCCCTGGTTCGCGCGGGCCGCGAACGCTTCGCCGAGCCATCGCTTTGCCTTTGCCAGTGAAGCCATCGGCAGCTTGTGCGATGCCCTCGGACTTCCGAACCGTCCGGCACTGCTGGCGCCCGAGCGACCGAAGCTGACGGGTGCGCTGAGCTTCGTTGCTGACAGTCTTGGCAATGCCGGCCGCGCCATGGAGCCGAAAGAGTCGTCCGCCGGACCCTTCTCCTTCGGAGTGGGGGATCGCGTCACGGCGGCAGCCGTTCCCGAGGCACCCGCCAGTGCCGCGACCCGCCGGGACGGCCCACAGCGCGCGCCGACCGAGCGGCTGCCGGCCCGTGCGACGGTAGTCTCGGCAGTGGCGCCGTCGCTCCGGGAGACGGTCCGCTCGGGAGCGGGAAATGGCGAGAGGGGCATCGCTCCGCAGTTCACGGAGCCGCTACCGACGCTGGAGGCGAGAGCCGCGCGGTCGAGCCGCCTTGCGACCACGATCGATGCCGACACGACGACGATGCCAGACAGCGTCGAAACTTCGGTGATGCAGTTTCCCGCGCCGTTCGCGCCCAGCGTCCAGCCGCGCTCATCCCGCCTGCGCATCGCCATCGTGGGTGGCGCCCTGCTGGCGGCGCTGGCAATCGGGGGCATCGCCCTCGGCGCGCTCGCGCTTCGGCCCTCCGCCAAGATCCTGTCGGTGCCCCGGGCCCCACGGGTGACCATCGCGAGCGGCGTCGCTTCGGCAGCCGCCGTCCCCGCGCCGGAGGAAATCCCCTCCGCTGCCGCCTCGGCGGAGCCGCCCGCGGTCGTGGAGCGCGAAAAGGCGGAGCCGTCGCCCAAGGCCAAGCCGTCGGCGTCGGCCGCCGAGACGCAGGATCCGAGCAAGCTCTGGTATCGATACTGAGGCCGCTGCCTCACGGAATGCAGCAGAAGGTCACCGGCTTGGTGGCCACGGCGGTTCCGCTGAGCGTGCTCGTGCTGGGCGCGCACGTCACGGCTGCCGGCGGAGCGGCGTTGTACTCGAGGTGCAGGGGAGCCGAGCTGGTTATCTTGACGCAGGTTGCGAGGGAGGTCGTCGTGGTTGGGCCTCCCGAGCATGCCGATGTGGGAAACATTCCCACCTGTCCGGCGCACTTTCCTTCGGGCGTCCCACAGCTGCACTTGGAGCATTTTCTCGTGTCGGAGACGCCCTCGTAGGCAACGTTGGCCTTCGAGTAGGCGCCGGCTGGACACGTCATGTCGCCGGATTGGTAGATGCAAACGTGTCCCGTCCCCGGGTCCGCGGGCAGGCAGGCACCGCCCTCTTCACAGCTGCCCGTGGTGTCTGCTCCGCCGCACAGCCGTGCCTCGCTGCCCCAGGTGGCAGCCTGGATGTCGTGCTGGTCGACTGCGGTGCACGCGCCGACCACGTCCGGTGGTTTGATGCGCATGGCGGGAGGGAGCGGCCCGGGGACGTTGACGCAGGCACCGGGAGCGAGCTGCGCCAACGAATTGCCGGCCGTGGAGCAGCCCGTGGCGTGACCGAACAACTCCGCGCTGCCGCAGGTGGGTGCGCTCGGTGGGTCACAGCTGCACGCGCAGGTCGCCGTGCCCGGCTGAAACTCGGAGTGGACTACGAGCTCCGCGCTGGGAAAGGCTGCCGGGCAGTCCGGCGTCGACGCCGAGCCCTGGACCAGCACGGGCCCCTTCCAGCCACTGGGGACTGGCGGCACACACGTCTTGCCCAGGCTCTCGCAAGACGCCGTCGCGCCCGCGCTTCCATCGAGGCCGGCGGCGCCCGATGCGCCGCTGGGGATCTCGCGGTAGTCCGCGTCGACGCCCGTGATCTGCGCACACGCGGTCACGAACACCAACCCGACGTACCCGGCCGCTCGCATCTGCAACCAGTTTGCCACAGCGGCTGCGTGGCGGTGCACAATCGTGTCGGTACCGCGGCGGACCAACAAAAGCAGACGCTAGAGGAGCGCGATCACCGCGCTGGCGCTGTCCGTGGTGGAGCCGTTGCCGAGCTGACCGACAGCGTTGTAGCCCCGGCACTTCCGCTTTGACTCATGCTGCACGGTTGCTTGCCTCGGCGCAACGTAGCGCGAAGTGTGCTGTCTTCGGGCTGCGGAAGATAGGATAACTTCTTCATGAGCTCGATCTACGACGACCTGGTGGACTGGTACCGGCTGCTCGATCCGCTCGCGGATCACGCGGAGGAGGCTGCAGCGTTGGAGGCCGCGGCCCGCCGCGTGGTGCCCGACGCCACGACCCTTCTCGAGCTGGGATCTGGGGCGGGGAACGGCGCGCACTTCATGAAGCATTCCCTCCGCTGCACGCTCACGGACATCTCACCGGCAATGCTGACCCTGAGCCGCGCGGTGAATCCGGAGTGCGAGCATCTGGAAGGAGACATGCGCTCGCTGCGGCTCGATCGTAGCTTCGACATCGTGCTCGCTCACGACGCCATCGTGTACATGACCACGCGCGCGGATCTGATCGCCGCCTTGGAGACCGCGTTCCTCCACACGCGGCCGGGGGGCGTGGCGCTGCTCGCGCCCGACTGCGTGGGCGAGTCATTCAAGGAGCTCTCGCAGCTCCACGAGAACGACGATGGCGTCCGCTCGCTCCGCTGCCTGGACTGGATGTGGGATCCGGAACCGTCGGACGAAACCTATCGCGTGGATTACTCCCTCTTGCTTCGCGACGGGGCGGTGCTTCGTTCATGTCACGAGACGCACATCGAAGGCCTGTTCACGACGGAGACGTGGCTCGGCACCTTGCGCCAGGTGGGCTTCGACCCGGGGATCGTTCCACGGTTCTTGGATGACGAAGAAGTCGACGCGGGGTACGCGCCGCACGTCTTCGTCGCCCACCGCCGCAGCTGACGCTTCTTGTTGGTCCGGCGCGGAACCGGCGCTCAGCGCTCCGGCGGAGGTCGTCGCGTGCACTGAGATGGGTCGGCCTCGGGGGCGCTCGCCGGCGCGTCGGAGCGACGGCCGATCGGGATCTTCTCGTGTGCAGGCGGTCTGCGCGCGCACCCGAACGCCAAAAGCCGGACGACCGCTGCGTGGCGATCGAGCGCGGTCAGACGTTCCCGCTTTCCACTTGCGCCTTCATGCGATCGAGCATTCCAGCCAACTCCGTCCCGGCCTTTTGGGCGCGTGAGTCGGAATCCTGGCTGCGGCGGTACTCGAGGTAGGCGTGGTCGAGCTGCCGCATCATCTTGGTGACCTCCGACACGCGGGCAGTGTCGAGGGTGTTTCCCTTGAACACCCCCGCGGCCAGTCGATCCGCGGAACCCAAACGCGCCGGCAGCAGTTCCGCCTGCGCCCGCAACGAAGGTGGAGCTTCATCGCGCTCAGCGAACTCGTCCACCTGCAACGTAGCGTCCAGGGAGTCGATCAACTCGCCCAGGGCTCGCAGAAATACCCGTACGCGTGCACCCTTCATGGAAGACCTACAACGCCCGGACGGTGGCGAGGGCGCCTTCGACGGCGGCCCAGTCGAAGGCGGGCAGGCCGTCTGCCGCCCAGCGGCGACCGACCTCGATCAGGGCTTCCCGACGCGTGCGGGCCCACCGGGTAATGCCTGCGACGTGAGTCCTCCCCGGGCGAGCCTCGATCTTCCAGTCTCCTGCGTCGGACACGGCGTTCCGAGGAGAAATCCGGACGTCCAACGCCGGCCGTCGGCTTCGAGCTCGTAGACCATCGTCGCCTTGTCGCGGTACTGCGCGACGATTCGGAGCTTGGTGGACGAAAGGGCGGTTGGGCTTTTGGGGGACAAGTGTTCCTTTCGATCGAAGAGCGCGATTGTTGGCGTGGCGGACAAGCGCGCGTTCGACCGTGCGTCGCTGAGGTCACCCTACCGCGAAACCCACGCTGACCAAGGTGACGAAACAAGAGGCCGATTGTGAAGTCGTCCAACAGGTGCTAGCTTTCGCTTCCCCAGAGGGCGGCCCGGCCGTCGGCCGCAGTCGCCCTAACCAAGACCCGCGAACGCGTGTGGCGACCCGCGCAGTGGGCGCTGTTTCCCTTCAGCCGTGGAAAGGCGTTGCATGGACACCATCGTAGATTCGTCGAGCCCCATTGCCGTTTTCGAGCACAAGAAGCGCCGTGAGTGGGGACTCGGGGTGTTGGCTTGGGAAGCGGAGGACCGCCGGGGTTACGTTTTCGAGAACGGCCAAACACGCGTTCTCATGCACCCCTTCTATTCGCTCATGACGCCCGTGAAGCGATCTGCCGGGGAGGTCCGGGCCCTGCTCGAGTGCCTCAAGCCAGAGTTGGAGGCGGCGCGAGCAGAACGTGGGTCGGTGCACACTCCGAGGTCTCTGACGTCTGCGATGTCTTTCGAGGAGCAGTTGCTGCTATTTCGCGATCGATTCCCGCAAGGGTTTTCGGATCCCGCGTGGCTCGAGGATCAGCGCGGCCTGGGTGCTCCCAAGCGTGTTGGAGCACACCGGGATCCGGCGATCGCCGAGGCTCGGCAAGTGCTGGACGCGGCCGTCCTCGAGAGCCGGCTCGCGAAGCAGGAGTACGGTGAGGTCTTGGCCGACATGGGCGCGTTGCTTCGCCGAACGGATTTGGTCCCCAGCGGTGAGATCGCTCCATTGCTGGAGGTAGAGGAAGGGCAGCAGAGAGTCCTGGTGAACGCGGTGCTCGACTTCCTGCATGGAAACGATCCGTTCGGCCCGCGCTTCGATCAATTCTTGTTGGCGTACCGACAGGTCATGGGCGCGCCCCCGGGGTGGCAGCTGACGACGACGCTTCCTGCCCTGCTCGATCCCGAGAATGTCGTTTCGATTCGACCCACGGCGTTCCGGGCTCAAGCCAAGCTTCTGGCTCGGCGGCTCGCCATCCCGACACAACCGTCTGCGTCCGGGTATCAGCGGTGTGTGGCGCTCGCCAAGTTCACGGCCGCCAAGCTCACCGAGCGTGGGCTTCAGCCGCGTGACATGCTCGACGTGCTGGACTTCATCCGCGTGACGACCAGCGCGGCGGCTCGCCGCCGTCTATCGGAGCTCAAGAGCGCGATGCCTTAGGCTTGCGTCTCTGCCGCGAGCAGTCTTTCCAGCTCGGACAGATCCACCTTTGCCTCGTTCAGCTTGGTGAAGGCCCGCGTGGACCACGCGGGTGATCGTCGTCTTCTCGGCTCGCCGAGACTTTTCCAGCTCGCCGAGGACGCGACGACCCGGGGATCGTTCCACGGTTCTTGGATGACGAAGAAGTCGACGCGGGGTACGCACGTCTTCGTCGCCCACCGCCGCAGCTGACGCTTCTTGTTGGTCCGGCGCGGAACCGGCGCTCAGCGCTCCGGCGGAGGCCGTCGCGTGCACTCGGGCCAAAGCGTGCCGTCGCCGCGGTACGCCACGCAGTTTCCGTCCTCGCAGCGCGGTGTGCCCGCCACTTGGTTGGCGCAGCCGTCCTTGCACTCCCGGAGCCTCGTGCGGTTCTTCTCGTACCAGTGGGAGCTCACGGCGCCGTAGGCGCAGCTGTTCCTGCAGTCCGCGGCCGACTTGCACTCGAAACGAGATGGGTCGGAGCCCGGATCGAGCGCGGGCCTTGCGACGCTCGACGGCGCCGTCTCGGACTGTCGCTCCGACGCTTCATGCCGGGTGCAGGCGGTGGCCAGGGCGAGGGCGAACAACAAGCGAATCATTCGCCCCGATCCATGGCGTCGGAGGCCAAGCGGCGCAAGATGCCATCCGGCTCCGCGAGCCCTTGGGCGACGATTTCCTCTGCGCGAGCCGCGTCATCCGCCAGGGCGTAGATGCGAAGTTGGGGCGCGTTGCCCGACGGTCGCACGTGGGCGACGTCTTCGGAGGCGAAGTAGATGCGGATGCCGTCGAGATAGTCGAGCTCGACGATGGCGCCGAAGCCGGCGAAGTGGCGCGCAAGGGCTGCCCGGATTCTCGTCAGCTCTCGGTCGAGCTCCGCGGTGGCCGCGTGCTCTCGACCCGAGGCATCGCGCCACGTGATTCGTCCTTCGAGAAACGACACGTGAACAACGTCGGGGTTCGTCGGGCCGAAACGTTCGACGATGGCGCGGCTCACGGCCGGATCGACTTGATCCAATAGGCCGCTCTTGCCGTGGCGCCTGGGGAGTGCGGCGAACATCTCGCCAAGGGTCTGCCCTTTCGCGCGGGCGGCCGAGAGCGTCGCTACTATGGGCAGCACGGCGTCGCGGGTGGGGAGCGGCGCGAGGGCGCCGTCGGGGAGCTGGACTCGCGACGCCAGGAGGAATCCGCCGTTGGCTTCCCAGCCCATCACGCGCTCGCCTTCGAGCGTGTCCATCGCCGCGATGACCCAGGGAGAGCCGATCCGCGTACGGACGACCTTCACACCCCGCGGCGCGAAGTGCCGTTCGATGGCGTCTGAAGAGCTGATGGGCACGGCGATGGCGTCCGCCTGCAGGAAGTCCGCGACCACGAGCCCGACTCGATCGCCGCCGAAGAACTGGACCCGACCGTCGGCATCGACGGACAGCAGCATGGGACGATCACTGTCGCCGTCGGTCGACGCGATGGCGTCGAAGCGACCGAACCGCTCGAGCGCGTCGTCCGCGAGCGCCTGTATGGCTGCGAGCTGAGCGTCGGAAATGGCTTCCGTGTCGATGGCGACGAAGCTCTCGGAGCGGCCCGTCGCGTGCACGGTCGCGCCCAGCCCGCGGAGCACCTCGGCGAGCACCTCGCGTCCGACGGCGGAGTGCTCGTAGAGCAGCACCGTGGTGCCCGAAAGAGCGTCCGACGGAAACGCGTCGAGATAGCGGCGGACGTAGGCGGCGCGGCCAGCGTCCGAGGCAGGTGGGAGCTCGACGCGCTCGCGCAGCATGCCGCTGTCGTCGAAGGCGGACGCCAGGGGGTCCCTTTCGTATTCCGAGTGGCGGGCGCGGGCCACGGCGGCGAGGATGTCCGCTTCGTCGGCCTTCAACACCTCACCGGCGCTCTTGTTGAACTTGATGCCGTTGCGATCGAAGGGGATGTGGCTGCCCGTGACCATGATGCTGGGACAGCGGCGCAGGAGGCCGAAGTAGGTGAGGGCCGGCGTGGGGATGCGCCCGACGTAGTCGACCGTTAGCCCGCGGTCGCGAACGGCACGAGCCACTGCCCGGAGGATGCGCTCCGTGCTCGGGCGCTGGTCGCCGGCGAGCACCACGGGGGTTCCGGGAACGGCGTCTCCGATGGCCACGAGGAAGTCCAAGAAGCCAGCGGTGTTGATGTACGCCTCGAGATCCGTGATGTCGGTGACCAGCCCGCGCAGGCCGCTGGTGCCGAACGTGAGGCGAGCCGGATGCTTTCCTCGGAAGCTCGTCGCGGGCTCGCGGCCGGGGACGCCGGCCACGAACAACACCGCGGGCTGCTCACTCGCCACCTGGTAGGGGCTGGCGTCCGGCACGAGGCACGCTGCTCCGGGTGATAGCGAGTGCTCTTCTCCGGCGACACGCACGATGGCGGTGCCTTGAACGCAGAGCACGGTCTCCGCTCCGTTGGCGACACGCTCCAGAGTATGGCCGGGAGCGAGCTCCAACCGCTGAAGGCCCAGAACCGGCGCCGGCACCGGATAGCGGCCCACCACGTGGGCGCCGTCCCACACCGGCGAGACGATGGGCGGAACGCGCGCGTCGAAGCGCACCACGGACAAGAGCTCTCGGACGTCCACGTGCTTCGTCGTGAGCCCGGCGCGCAGCACGTTGTCGGAGCTGGCCATCAGCTCGATGCCAGCGCCGCGGAGGTAGGCGTGGGGCACGCCGGCGGGTAGGAACAAGCCCTGCCCGGGCTCGAGGTGGACGTGCTCCAGCAAGAACACGAACACCAGCCCCGGATCCGGCGCGGCTCTCCCCTGCGCTCGGTGAGCGGCGAGGGCCCAGTGCTCGGGACTGTCGAGGTCCAGCGCTTCTTCTTCGAGGCGAGCGAGCAGCTGGGCGAGAGCAGTCTCCACCACGGTGGGCGGCAGCGCGAAGTAGGTCTCGAGCACGGTTGCGATCTCTGCCCGCCGCGGCAAGAGCGCGCCAAGCTCCGGCACTCGCTCCAGCATCGTCGCGATCTCCTCCGGCGGGCGGAAACCGCACAGGGCATCGAAGGGCGTGAGCGCGACGATCAGCTCGGGCTTCTCGCTGTCGTCTCGATAGCAGCGATGGGCAGCATCTCGAGGCACGCCGGCGCGTTCTTCGCGTTCGAAGCCACGCCGCGCCTGCTCCACGCTCGGATGCACCTGAATGGAGAGCGGCCGGTCCGCGGCCAGCACCTTGAGCAGATAGGGAAGTCGGCCGTAGCGAGCGAAGTGCTCGGGACCGATGAGGGTCTCGGAGACGAGCGAGTCCAGCGGCGTGCCCGCCGCGGTGTGCGCCGGTGCGACGGGATGCGCGCCGTACCAAGCCTCGGCCACGGGCTTGCCCGTGGCGGCTCGTCCCAGAAGCTCCGGGATGAACCGGGGATCTCCCCAGTCGTAGTGGCGGAGGTTGGGCGTGAGGACTAGAGCGTGAGCCATCGGAACGGCGAGACTCTACGCGGGTTTGGTGGGCCTGCCGAGCCTCAGCTGGCGTCGAGCACGCTGCGTATCTTCTCCAGCAGCGCGGCCGAGCTGAAGGGCTTTTGCAGGAAGGCGTCGCCCGCGCCGAGCTCCGCGTGATGCGAGATGGTGCCTTCCGTGTAGCCGGACATGTACACGACCCGGACGTCGGGGCGGATTTCCTTCACCACCGAGGCCAGATCCTTCCCGCTCAGGTCGGGCATGACGATGTCCGTGAGCACCAGATCGATGGGCGCCTCGCGCCGACAGAATGCCAGCGCTTCGCTGCCATTGGCGGCCTCCAGCACGGAGTAGCCTTGCTTCTTGAGGATTCTCGCGGCGGCGCGCCGAACCGTGCGCTCATCCTCTACGAGGAGGATCGATTCCGTACCTTGCCCGGAGCGGGGACCCGCGCCCCCGGCGGTGTCGACCGCAGCCTCCCCCTCGGCCAACGGCAGGTAGATCTTGAACACTGTGCCGCGATCCACTTCGGTGTAGACCCAAACGTATCCGCCGGACTGCTTGACGATGCCGTACACGGTGGAAAGCCCGAGCCCCGTTCCCTTGCCGGCTTCTTTGGTCGTGAAGAAGGGCTCGAAGATGTTGCTCTTCACGTCTTCCGGGATGCCGGTACCCGTGTCGCTCACGGCCAGCATCACGTAGCGGCCGGGTGGCACTTTCACGTCCTTGTTGGCGCCGTAGGTCTCTTCCAGCGTGACGTTGGCCGTTTCCAGCGAGAGGCGCCCGCCGCTGGGCATGGCGTCGCGAGCGTTCACCGCCAGGTTCAGGATCACCTGCTCCACCTGGCTCACGTCCACGCGCACTCGGCTCGGTTCTGCCGCGAGGCGCGTGACCAGCGTGATGTCCTCGCCGATCAGGCGTCCGAGCATGTTCTCGAGTCCGCTGACGATGGAGTTGAGCTCCACCACGGCGAGGGCCTGGATCTGACGACGGCTGAAGGCCAGGAGCTGGCTGGTGAGGTGCGCCGCGCGGTCCGCCGCTTCGGCGATCTCGCGGGCGTCGTCTCGGGCAGGGTCGCCCTCACGGAGCTCCTCTTGAAGAAAGTCCGCGTACGAGCGAATCACCGTGAGGATGTTGTTGAAGTCGTGGGCGACACCGCCGGCTAGGCGGCCGATGGCTTCCAGTCTTTGGGCGGCGCGCATCTGCTGCTCCATGTCCTCGCGCTCTTGCTCCGCATGGTGCCGCTCGGTCACGTCGTGAACGATGCCTTCGAGGGCTACGACGTCTTCCGGGCTGCCGGCAGGACCGTTCCAGATGCCGACACCTTGCTCCCAGACCCAACGGAGCGCGCCGGACTTGGTCACGATGCGATACTCGAGCTGATACGGCTCGTGGTGGGTCAGCGCACGCTGGACCGCTTCCCAAACCCGCTCTTGGTCCTCTTCCAGAATCAGGGTCCCGTAGCTCAGCACTCGGTTGCCCGTCAGCTCGTCCGCGCGATAGCCAGTGAGGCGTTCGCAGCCCGCGCTGATGAACTCCATGGTCCACTGAGCGTCGTTCCGGCAGCGGTAGGCGAGGCCCGGCAAGTTGTCGAGCACGGTGGACAAGCGTCGTTCCGTCTCCTCCAGGCGCTGGCGGCGTTGTCGAGTACCCTCGGCGATGGGTACGAAGGTGCCGCACAGGAGCTCGGGATCGTCCTCCAACGGCTTGCAGCTGGCCAGAGCCCAGAAGTGGGTGCCGTCGTCGCGAACCAGCTCGATCTCGTGGTCCAAAAAGGCGCCTTCGGTTTGGATGCGCTCCATCAGTGCCTTCTGGTCGTCGGGGTGCGCATACACCTCGTGAACCCGCCGACCGAGCAACTGGCTCACCGAGGCGCGGAGCGTTCGGGCCGCGTGCTCGTTGGCATACACGACACGGCCGGTCGTCCGTTCCGACAGGACGACAGCGGCGGGAATGGCGTCGATTGCGGCGTATGAGTCTCGGCTCGGCATCGGGTTGCCGGGAAGCCCCCCCGGCAAACGCTGAGCGTATCAAAAGCGCACCGCGTGGGAACAGGCGTTCGTCAGCCTGCCCAGCCAATCATGACCGGGTCGAACACCGACATGTTCCCACTCCCAGAGGTCACTTCGAACCGGACCTGCACCTTGGAGGCGTGGTCGAAGTCCGCAATGTCGAGGATTTCCGTGCGATATGCATCGGAGCGCAGATCGATGTTGCTGGTGCCGAAGGGGTAGCTTCGGACCACACGGCAGCTTCCGAAGCCGGATTCCGAGCATCCACTGAAGCCATTGGAGCTGACCAGGACCCGCGCCTGGACCGAGCTCTGCCAGCGGATCGAATAGACGAGCTTTGCCTCGTGCATGTTGGCGATGCTCCACTCGCCGCTGGTCAGCCGATACGGCCCACTTCCGCTCGGGTCGAAGGTCCAAAAGCACTCTTCTCGTGGTCCGCCGGGTTGGTCGTCCTTGAACGTCCAGCCGTTGCGAGTGGGGAAGAGGTCGGGCTTGCACAGATTGATCTCGCCCCAGCCGGGATCCCCCATGGCGATGGGCGAGCAGTTCTTCCCGTCGGCGCACAGCGGGATCAGCGTAGGGAACGTGTACGGGTCACCCGTCGGACGCCAACGGTACATACGGTACTCGACGCCGTCGCGTACGTCGTCCACGTCCGCAGTACCGCCCGGCACCAGGAAGTCCACACCCGTCAGGTGTTTGCGAGCGGCCACGCGCAAGGTGGGGTACTCCCCGGCGGTGCCGTCGGGCTGACGTCGGTGCAGGTGCGGTAGGCTGAAGTCGCGGAAGTAGCTGCCGTCGTTCAGCTTCGGAGCGGCATTCAGGATGCGACGATTCAGCTCCAGGAAGTTGTCGAACAGATCCTTCAGCTGGGCGCTGGGCAGGCTCTCCGCTTCGAAGCCGCAGCCCGTGTAGGTCATCTCGATGCCCGCACCCAGAAACTGGTCGGCGTCCATCGGCAGCTCACCGTAGACGTGCTCGGTGACGGAATCCCCCGCGATGGAATACAGCAGGCGGTACGTTTGCCCCGAGATGTACGGCCTACCGCTCTCTTCGTCCTTCATGGTCGGCGCGCGTTCCGTACCCATCAGGTCGTAGAACGCACCCAGGTCCGGGGCGCTGCAGTTGGAGTTGGTGGTGCAAGGGGTGAGCCCCGAGGACCCCGGGGATATGCCCTCGGGGAACAGGAGCGCGTTGCCGTAGGAATGGACGTTGAGGGCGAAGCGCGTCCTGTAGGCGCCGTCGTCCATGGAGCTCGCGAACAGCGACAGTAGCGGCATGCTCTCCGGCGCCGAGGTTGGATACGGACCGCGGTAGGTCGAGTTGAGGCTGTTCAGGCACGAGGTACCGGAGCCCGGCTCGTAGAACGTCGCGGTGTCGTTCCGATTGATGTCCGTGCCGATGCCGGAGGTGCACGGTTGACGATTCGGCCGCCACTCGCGGTCGACGCTCGTGTGCGTGTAGTCGTATCCGTCTGGGTTGGACACCGGCACGATCACGATGGCGACGTCTTGCAGCAACTTGCGGACGTCGTCGACATCGTCGCGGAAGCTGTCGGCCAGATAGCGGAAGAGGCGCATCGCCATCTCCGGACCCACCCATTCCCGGGAGTGCTGGGCGGCATACACGACGTATTGCGGAACGGGCGGGTCGCCCGGCCTGTGCAGCTTGCCGATGCGCACCGCCTTCATCGGGCGCCCTTCGTAGCTATCGCCGAAGTAGACGGTTTCCACGTACGGAGTACCACCGATGGGGGGATAGTTGCTGGCCGCGGCGTCGAGCTCCTGCAGGATGTTCTGGTTGCAGAACGACACCCGGGACGAATGCTCGGCGTAAGGACAGAACGTGTTGGGATCGGGAGAGCCGGAGCACGTCTCGCCGGGGGAGTTCTCCTTGCCGCCGAGCAGGCTCGTCGTCAGCGGGCGCCATTCGATGCCGAGGCCCGAGAGGCTTTCCAGCGTGGGTTCCGGCAAGCGGGCTTGCCACCACTGCCCGGCGGGGGACATGTCTCGCACGGGGAACAAGAGACCGCTGCCTTCCGGAAACAGCTCGGCCAGCCGCGACTGGGGAACTCGCACCAACACCTCCCGCACCCCATGAGAGCTCGTGCCCGTGGGCGGCAACGAATCTCCCTGGCTGCTGCACGCAGCGACCGCGCCGAGCGCCAACCCGAGCCCGCAAATGGCCACACCCTGCCGCACCCGGCGGCGTCCCCGACTCTGCGCCATGTCGTCCTCCTCGCTTCAGAGGGGGACTTCGCGGCGAGCCCCGCGAACCTGACAGGGAAGACTCGCGCCGCACCAACAGACCCTTGAAAGTAGTTGCGAATTGTTGTAACTATTGCGCGAAACGTAAATTGAAGCCCCAGGAGACGACTACGATGAAGCCCACACCCGCGGACTGGCCCCGAATCTCGAGCGCGCTCTACTACGAAGACGTGGGCCCGGCCATCGATTGGCTGTGCGACGCCTTCGGCTTCGAGGTGAAGCTGAAGGTGGTGTCGAGCACGGGTCGCATCGAGCACTCCGAGCTGGTGTTCGGCGGCGGGCTGGTGATGGTGGGGGAGGCCGACAAGCTCGACAAGTTCCCGTATCGCCGGAGCCCCACGCAGGTCTCCGGCGTCAACACCCAGAACATGATGGTGTACGTGGACGACGTGGAGGCGCACTGCGCCCGGGCGCGGGCAGCGGGGGCGGAGATCGTGACGGAGCCACAGACCACGGACTACGGCGAGGACTACTGGACCGACCGCATGTACGAGTGCGTGGACATCGGTGGGCACCACTGGTGGTTTTCGCAGCGGCTCAGGAATCCTGGAGAAAAGGCGTAGACCCGCTCTCAACACTCGCAGCCGTTGGAGCGCGGCTCGCAAGAGACGATCTTGCCTCGCGCGTCCACGACGATGTCGCACTGTTCGTCCAACAGCTCTCGGAGCTTGGCGCGCCCTCGCTGGACGCGTGATTTCATGCAGGTGAGAGACACGCCGAGCATTTCAGCCGCTTCCTTGTGGCTCTTGCCCGAAAGCTCCGTGAGCGTGATCGCTTCGCGGTAGGGGGAGGGGAGCTGGGCGACGAAGACGGCGAGGTACTCCGAGACCAGGGTGGCGACCGCGCGGTCGTCGTCGTCCAGTGGCGCCTCCGGCTCGACCCCGGGCGCCTGCGCCAGCAGCGGGTGACGCGCGCGCCGGCGCTGGTGATCGGCGATCGCGGTCCGCGCGATGCGGAACATCCAGGCGCCCATCCGTGCTTCGTCCTCCAGCGAGCCCAGCCCGCGATGCATGCGGAGCAGCACGTCTTGGAGCACGTCGTCCGCATCCGCGTCGCAAGCGACGCGGCGGCGGACGAACGGATACAGACGGGCGCTGAGCCGATCCCAGGCCGGAGCGTTCATGCCGCTCCGTCGCAACAGCTCGGGCCGCAACAGCTCTTGGCCGTCTTTCGAGCTTCTATGGTGGCGGACGCGATGTAGTCCTCCGCGCCGCTTCCCGGGGACCAGTCGCGAATGAAGCTTCGGCTTTCCTCGCTGACTCGCACCTTCACCTCGGCGAAGCCCGCCTCCTTCAGCAGCGCTTCGATCTCCGAAACCGGCGCTGCCCCGGCGACACAGCCGGAAAGAGCCGCTTCACCCCGGAGAGTCGGGGGCAGCTCGCGAAGGGCGACCACGTCGGAGATGGCCAGACGGCCACCCGCCTTCAACACCCGAAACGCATCGCGGAATACCTGCGCCTTGTTCGGAGACAGGTTGATCACGCAGTTGGAGAGGATGACGTCGACGCAGCCATCGGCCACGGGAAGGTTCTCGATCTCGCCGAGCCGAAACTCCACGTTGTCGGCTTTCACCTTGTGAGCGTTCTCGCGCGCCTTGGAGATCATCTCTGCGGTCATGTCCACGCCAATCACACGGCCGCTGTCCCCGACCTGACGCGCGGCCAGGAAGCTGTCGAAGCCGGCGCCGCTGCCGAGGTCCAGCACCGTTTCTCCGGGGCTGAGATCGGCAATGGCCTGCGGATTGCCGCAGCCAAGCCCGAGGTTTGCGCCATCCGGCGCTTGGGAGAGCTCGTCGTCGCTGTAGCCGATGCGCCGCGAGTGCTCGGGGGTGGGCCCGCAACAGCTGGGCGCGCAGCCCATTTCTCCAGCGGCGACGCGCGCATAGTGCTCTCGGACGGTGCTTCGGATTTGATCGTCGTTCACGGGGAATGCCTCCTTCGACCCTGAAGACGCGGATGTCGGGCAATGGACGCAGACAAATGCGGGGCGTCATCTCGGGGTTGACCGCGGAGCCCACATTTCGTATTTAGACGAAATACGAATGAGCGTCCAGACCAGCACAAAAGACGCCTGTTGCGTGCCAGGGCCCTTCGTCCCGCGCCCTCGGCTCCGGGGGCAGGAGGCGGAGCAACGGCTGGCCGCGCTCACGCGGGCCCTCGGCCACCCGGCGCGCATCCGCATCCTCAAGGTGCTGCTCGCGAAGGACGTGTGCGTGGCGGGAGAGCTGGTGGACGAGGTGCCCCTGGCCGCGTCCACGGTGTCGCAGCACTTGAAGGTGCTCAAAGAGGTGGGGCTGATCCGCGGCGAGGTGGACGGGCCGCGGCGTTGCTACTGCGTCGATCGTGCGGTCGTCGAGGAGCTGACAGTGCTGCTCGGCGATCTGTGAAGAAGAGGTAATCCGATGTCCGAAAAGACTGTACGCGTGTTCGATCCTGCCATGTGTTGCGCGACTGGGGTTTGCGGCCCTTCCGTGGATCCGGTTCTTGCCGCGTTCGCTGCGGATCTGGATTGGCTCTCGAGCATGGGCGTCTCCGTGCGGCGCTTCAATCTAGCGCAGGAGCCAGCCGAGTTCGCAGCCAACGCCACGGTGAAGCAAGCGTTGGAGGACAAGGGCGATGGCGCTCTGCCGGTGATCGAGATCTCCGGCGAGGTGAAGAGCACCGGCGTGTACCCTTCCCGCGCCCAGCTCGCGGCATGGCTCGGCGTCAACGCGGAGTCGGCCCCCAAGAGTACCGGGTGCTGCGGCGGCAAGGGCAAGTCGGGCGGCTGCTGCTGATGAGGTGACGCCATGCCATCCTTGTTTCCGAACCCCACGCGGGTGCTGTTTTTCACTGGCAAAGGCGGGGTTGGCAAGACCAGCATCGCGTGCGCGACGGCCATCGCCCTGGCGGAGCAGGGCAAGAAGGTGCTGCTCGTCAGCACCGACCCAGCGTCGAATCTCGACGAGGTGCTCGGCGTAGCGCTCGATGGCGCGCCGCGGTTGGTGCCCGGCGTCGAGAACCTCTCGGCCCTGAACATCGATCCGGAAGCGGCGGCGCGGCGCTACCGGGAGCGGGTGGTGGGACCGTATCGCGGCGTACTGCCGGAGAGCGCCATCGTCAGCATGGAAGAGCAGCTGTCCGGGGCATGCACGGTGGAGATCGCCGCCTTCGACGAGTTCTCGAAGCTGCTCGGAGATGCGTCGGCCACGCGGGATCTGGATCACGTCATCTTCGACACGGCGCCTACCGGTCACACGCTTCGGTTGCTCGAGCTGCCAGCGGCCTGGAGCCAGTTCTTCGACGAGAACGTGGGCGGCACGTCGTGCTTGGGCCCGCTCTCCGGGCTGACCGCGCAGCGTGAGCTGTATGCCGCTTCGCATGCGGCGTTGCGCTCTGCCGCCAGCACTACGGTCGTGCTGGTGGCACGTCCCGATCGCGCGTCGCTGAAGGAAGCCGAGCGCACACGCTCCGAGCTTTCGGCCTTGGGCATCTCGAACCTGCGTTTGACCATCAACGGCGTTTTTCGCGCAGAGAACGCCGCAGATCCCATCGCCCGGGCGCTGGAGCAGCGGGGCCATGCCGCCCTCGCGGAGCTTCCTCCCGGCCTGGCGGCGCTGCCGCGCACGGAGGTGGCGCTGGTGCCCTTCGGCCTCGTCGGCGTAGACGCGCTGCGGAGCCTGGGGCAGGGCGGGCGCGCGGCCCCGGCGCTCGGGGACATGCCCCGCTCGGACGACGTCGTCACGGAAGCCATGGACGCGTTGGTTCAGCGCATCTCTGCCGCCGGGCGCGGCGTGGTGCTGACCATGGGCAAGGGCGGCGTGGGCAAGACCACCATCGCGGCGCGCATCGCGCGGGACCTCGCTCGCGCCGGCCACTCCGTGCTGCTCACCACGACGGATCCTGCCGCCCACGTGGCGGACGCCGCCGGCGGCCCGCTCCCCAATCTGGAGATCGCGCGTATCGATCCGGAGCTCGAGACCCGCCGTTACTCGGAAGAAGTGATGGCCACCGTCGGTCGCGACATGGACGAAAGAGGCCGCGCGCTATTGGCCGAGGATCTGCGCTCGCCGTGCACCGAGGAGATAGCGGTGTTTCGTGCCTTCGCGGAGTGCGTGGCGGGCGGGCGGGACCGCTTCGTGGTCATCGATACCGCGCCCACGGGGCACACGCTGCTCTTGTTGGACGCCGCCGAGGCTTATCACCGCGAGGTGCTCAAGAAGGCGAGCGGCAGCCCCGACGCCGTGCGCGAGCTCTTGCCGCGGCTCCGGGATCCGTCCTTCACCCACGTGATCTTGGTGACGCTGGCAGAAGCGACGCCCGTGCACGAAGCACTGCAGCTCGAGCGCGACCTCGCCCGCGCGGACATCCCCGTGGAGGCGTGGGTCGTGAATCAGTCGCTCACGCCGCTCGGGGTGAGTGATCCCGTGCTCCGCTCGCGCCGCTCCGAGGAGCTACCGTTCTTGCGCCAACTGACGGAGCACGCGCCGCACACCATCGTGGAGGCGTGGCACGCGAGCTGACGCGAGCTTCCGCGCCGAGCCAACATGATTTGCATGAGCATGTTGGTTCGCCGCGATACCCGTCGCGGCTCACCTGGTCACGGAGCTCCGGCGTGGGCTCTCGAATGCGGCGCCCTGAAGAGCAGCCCGGCGCGGCGTGCGGGAGCGCCGGGAGCCACTCGACTTGAAGCGGTTTTCTCGTCCCCACGTCTGACGTGCTATGAAAGCGCTCGTGAACCCGCGAACTTGGCTGATTCCGATCACGGCGGGGCTGCTCCTGCCCTTGGCGATGGTGTCCTCACCCGGCTGCAAGAAGGACGAGCCGCCGCCACCGCTGCCGTCCGCGGCGCCGGCCGCCACGGAAACGAGCGCGCCGCTCACCCTCGAGATCGAGGACGCCGGTGAGCCTGTCGAAGACGCCGAAGCCGGGCCGAAGAAGACGTACACCGGAGGCAGCTCGGCCAGCATGAAGAAGTGCTGCCAGGCCGTATCGCAGAACGCCGAGAACGCGCCGGAGCCGACCAAGTCGTACATGAAGCAGCTGGCCGCGGCGTGCTTCGCCGCAGCCGCAGCCGGCCGCGGCTGGAGCGGCGGCGGTTTCGCCTGCAAGTGAGCCCGCGCTGAGCGGCGCGCTCAGCCCATGGCTCGCAAGCTCAGCAGCGTTCCGAGCACGATGGGCTCCATCGCGGCGTTGAAGTGAGCGGCGCCGGCGACGACGCGCACCTCGGCGCCGATGCGCGCTTCGAGCTCGGCCCGCGTGCCGTGGTAGTCCGCCGTGAAAGGATCGTCGTCCGAGAGTAGCGCGACGGTGTGGCCCATCGCGTCCCGGGCGCGGCTGGTGTCGATGGGCGTGTCCGTCCAGGGGACGATGTCGTCCCAAGGCTCGTCGATGGAGAACCACGGGGCGACGAGCAGCACGCCGGCGGCGCGAAAGCCGTCCTGGTGCTGAGCCAGCGCGCGCATGACCACCTGGGTGCCGACACTGTGGCCGATGAGCCAAGTCGGCGCGCCGCCGGAATCCAGCGCCTCCGTGAGGGCGGCGACGGAGCGCTCGATGTCGGGTGCGTCCCGCGGCTCCGGCTCGACCACCTCCACCGAGGTGAACAGATCGGGAAAGCCGGCGAATAGCTCGTCCCGAAGCCACGGGTACCAGTCACTGTCCGCGTGACCCCCATAGCGCGGCACGATCACCAGGCGATGCATGCCGGGCGTTTTGCCACGTAATCTCGCCTGGCGGTAGGCGTTGCAGCCCGCGCGGGGGGACGCTAACTCCGTGTCCATGGCTGAGCTGGGTCCGATCGCGTGGGTACGCGCCCAGGGCGCTCGACGGGTGCTGTGGGTGGTGCGCGCGATTCCGGCGCTTGGGCATCGCTTGGCAAGCACCCGCCGGCAAGAAGCGGACGGCCGTGTCCTCGATCGGGACACCGCCGTGGTGCTGGCGATCGACGAATTGGTGAACGGACCGCCCGCCAAGGACGTGGCGGTGGACGTCGCTCGCGCTCGGCTCTTGGAGGAGGTCCGCTCCGTGGACGGGCCACCGGCGGGTGGCGTGGAGGTGGACGAGCGAGAGGTGCAGGGCGAGGGCACCGTGCTCCGGGGGCGGCTATACGCTCCGGAAGGGCTCGCCGCGCCGTCGCCGGGGATCGCGTTCTTGCATGGTGGCGGCTGGGTGGTCGGAGATCTCGACAGCCACGACACGCTCTGTCGTCGCCTGGCGCGGGACGCGCGCTGTCGGGTGCTCTCCATCGACTATCGCCTCGCTCCCGAGCATCGCTTTCCGACGCCCGTACGCGACGCCGTTGCGGCAGTGCGCTGGGTGCTGGCCCACGCCGAGGAGCTGGGCATGGCGCCAGAGCGCATCGCGGTGGCCGGGGACAGCGCAGGCGGCAATCTGTCCGCCGTCGTGGCGCGGCATCTGCGGCGCGACGAGCGAAAGCCCGCCCTGCAGGTCTTGATCTACCCGGCGACGGACGCGACGCGCTCCTTGCCGAGTCACCAGAGCGTGGGGCAGGGGTACTTCTTGGACGAGGACGCCATCAACTGGTACCTCGACCACTATCGCGACGAGAGCGTGGACGATCGGGATCCGGATCTCTCACCGCTGTGGGCCGCCGACGTGACGGGAGTGGCCCCCGCGGTGATCGTCACGGCTGGCTTCGACCCGCTGCGAGACGAGGGCGAGGCCTACAGGAAGAAGCTCGAGGACGCCGGAGTGGCGGTGGTCTATCGGGAGCACCCGTCGCTGATTCATGGCTTCACCCTGATGACGGAAGCCGTGCCGGCTGCACGCAGAGCGACGGAAGAGCTTGCAGGAGACATCGCGCGCCTGCTCCGCACCTGAGGCATCCTGTCCCAGGGGGTTGCATCCGCTCTGCGAGCGCGGACGTTTGTCGTGTTCGAGAGGCGCCAGTGCTTCCCGATCGCGCGGACGATGGATTTCGACGACAGACAGCAACTGGGGGCTTCTGCGGCATGTCCGGCTTGATGATGGACTTGTACGAGCTGACGATGGCTCAGGCCTACGAGCGCGAAGGGCTCGATGGCGCTGCCGTCTTCGAGCTGTACTTCCGGCGAATGCCCGCAGGGCGAGGCTACGTGATCGCGGCGGGGCTGGATGCGGCGTTGGCGGCGTTGGAAGGCTTCCGCTTCTCGGATACGGACCGACGCTATCTGTCTTTTCTGGAGCAGCTGGACCCCGAGTTCGTCGCGCGACTGTCGGACGTGCACTTCTCCGGAGACGTCTGGGCCGTCCCGGAGGGC
Organism: Polyangiaceae bacterium; assembly: GCA_020633235.1. Classification (NCBI taxonomy): domain Bacteria; kingdom Pseudomonadati; phylum Myxococcota; order Polyangiales; family Polyangiaceae; species Polyangiaceae bacterium. Next base: position 1,924,483 of record JACKEA010000001.1, read on the forward strand.
ACGGCGGTGTTCGAGAACGAGCCCCTGGTCCAAGTCGTCGCGCCCTTGGCTCAGGCTCAGCTGGTGGAGACACTGGTGTTGAACCCGGTTCACTTCCAGAGCACCATCGCTAGCAAGGCCGCGCGGGTCGTGGACGCCGCCGCCGGACGGACGGTGGTGGATTTCGGGGCGCGGCGTGCCCATGGCTTGGACGCGGCCCTCGGAGCGGCGCGCGCCGCGTACATTGCGGGCGCTGCCGGCACGTCCAATCTACTGGCCGGGGAGCGCCACTCGATTCCCGTGTTCGGAACCATGGCGCATAGCTACGTGCAGGCGCATGCCACGGAGGAGGGAGCGCTGCGGGCCTTCGCAGGGGTGTTTCCGAATACGACCTTGCTGGTCGATACCTACGATACCGAGCGGGGAGTCCAGCGCGCCATCGAGGTCATGAACGAGTTGGGTCCGGTAGCCGCTCTGCGCCTGGACTCTGGTGACTTGCTTCAGCTGTCGCGCGGCGCGCGACGCGCGCTGGATGAAGCGGGGTATCGGAGCGTCGAGATCTTCGCCTCCTCGGGCTTGGACGAGCACGCGATCGCCGAGCTGGTTCGAGCGGACGCGCCCATCGATGGTTTCGGCGTCGGGACCGCGCTGACCACCTCGGAGGACGCACCGGCGCTCGACATGGCATACAAGCTCGTGGAGTACGCAGGCCGGGGTCGAACCAAGCTGTCGTCCGAGAAGGTGGTGCTGCCGGGACGGAAGCAAGTCTTCCGCCAACGGAGTGGCAGGGACGTGATCGCCCAGAGCGACGAATCGCCGGGAGGCATCCCGCTGCTGCAGGCGGTGATGCGGGACGGGCGGCGAACCGAGCGGGTACGCCTGGAGGATGCGCGCCAACGGGCGGCGCTCTCCATCGGGGCCCTCCCAGCGGCCGTGCGGCGCTTGAGGGCTCCCGCACACTACCCAGTGGACGTGTCCGCCCGCACCAACGCGGCGCTCTCGGAGCTTCGCCGCGAGCTCTCTTGACGGTTGGGGGTGTTCAGTACGGCGGGTTGGCGCCAGATTCTCGACATGGGTCACGACACCACCATGCGCACCATCCAACGCTTGCTCTCGGACGTGGAGGAGCTGCTCAAGACGCCGAGCGTGGGCGTGGAGCTGGCGCAGCGCGGGATCAACCAGAGCGTGGCCCTGGTGGCGGTGCAGGGACTGTCTTCTTATCTGCATGGGGACAAGCGCCGCGCAGCCGATGATCTGGGCACCGCGGCGGAAGAGATCCGCGCCCGGCTCGCGATGTGAGGTTACCGCGGCGGACCAACAAGACCTGCGGACTGGCGCCGAGCAGGGCTCGGCTCTATGCGTGGCCCTCCAAAGGGAGGCGAAGCATGCAAAAGCGCAAGTTGGGGGCCGGTGGGCCGGAGGTTTCTGCCCTGGGCCTCGGCTGCATGGGAATGAGTGACTTCTACGCCGGGCGGGACGATGCAGAAAGCAGGCGCACGTTGGAGCGAGCGCTGGAGCTGGGCGTCACGTTCTTCGACACCGCGGACATGTACGGCTTCGGCGACAACGAGGAGCTCTTGGCGCCCTTCCTGGCCCAGCACCGAAAGCAGATCGTGCTGGCGACCAAGTTCGGCATCGTGCGCGACCGGAAGGACGCGACGGTGCGCGGCATCGACGGTAGCCCCGCGTACGTGAAGAAGGCGTGTGAGGCGAGCCTGAAGCGTTTGGGCGTGGAGACCATCGATCTGTACTATCTGCACCGCAAGGATCCGCAGACGCCCATCGAGGACACCGTGGGCGCGATGGCGGAGCTGGTGAAGGAAGGAAAAGTCCGCTTCTTGGGCCTCAGCGAGGTGGGGCCGAAGCATCTCGCGAAGGCGTGGTCGGTGCATCCCATCGCTGCGGTCCAGAGTGAGTACTCGCTCTGGACGCGGGATCCGGAGGACGGACTGCTGGCCGCGTGTCGGGACCATGGGACGGCGTTCGTGGCCTACAGTCCGCTGGGCAGAGGCTTCTTGACCGGGCAGATCACGAAGTTCGAAGACCTGGCGGAGGACGACTATCGTCGCTTCTCTCCGCGCTTTCAGGGAGACAACTTCGACAAGAACCTGGAGCTGGTGAAGGCCGTGCAGGCGATGGCCAAGGAGAAGAACGCCAGCGCGGCGCAGTTGGCCCTGGCCTGGGTGCTGGCCCAGGGGCAGAACGTGATCCCGATACCGGGAACCAAGCACGTGCGCTACCTGGAGCAGAACGTCGGCGCCATGAACCTGACGCTGAGCGACGCCGATCTGAAGCAGCTGAACGACATCTTCCCCGCGGGTGCCGCCGAAGGGCTTCGTTACCCGGAGCAGATGATGGGCGTGATCGTCGATTAGCGATAGCCCGCGGCCTGCAGCGAGAACAGCCGTGCGTAGTGGCCGTCCAGGGCGATGAGCTCGTCGTGGCTGCCCTGCTCGATGACCTTTCCGTGAGCCAAGACCACGATCTGGTCGGCCATGCGCACGGTGGAGAAGCGATGGGAGATGAGCACGGCGATCTGCTTCTCCGTCATCTCTCGAAAGCGATCGAAGATCAGCGTTTCTGCCTCCGCATCCATGGAAGCGGTGGGCTCGTCCAGCACCAAGATGTCCGCCTGTTTGCGCATGAACGCCCGCGCCAGCGCGATCTTCTGCCACTGGCCGATGGACAGCTCGCGGCCGCCGGAGAACCAGCGCCCGAGCTGCGTATGGTAGCGGTCGGGGAGCTCTTCGATGAACGGCGCCGCGAGGCCCTTTTCGGCGGCCTCGTGCCAGCGCGTCTCGTCGTCGAAGGCGCGTTCGTCGCCGGCGCCGATGTTCTCACCGACGACCAGCTGGTAGCGCGCGAAGTCCTGGAAGATGACGCCGATGCGGCGGCGCAGGGCCGACGGATCCCAGTGCTCGAGGGAGAGGCCGTCCAGGGTGATGGTTCCGGAGCTGGGTGAGTAGAGGCGCGTCAGCAGCTTGATGAGGGTGGTCTTGCCGGAGCCGTTCTCGCCTACCAGCGCCAGCTTGTCTCCGGGGCGGAGCGTCAGGGTCACGGCGGACAGGGCGGGGCGATCTGCACCCGGATAGCTGAAGCTCACGTCCTCGAAGCGAATGCCTTCGCCCGGAGCCGGCCCCTCGCTGGCATCGCCACGGGCCGCCTCCACGGGCTCGTCCAAGAAGGAATACAGGTTCGAGAGGTACAGGTTGTCCTCGTACATCCCGCCGATGGCGGACAGGGCCGAGGTGAGCGCGCCTTGCCCTTGCTTGAAGACGAGCACGTACATCGTCATCTGCCCGAGGCTGATGGCCCCCGCGACGGTGGCGATGGCGATCCAGCCGTAGGCCCCGTAGAACGCCGCGGTGGACAGCACCCCGAGGACGAAACCCCACGCGCCGCGGCGGAGGGTGAGGCTCTTGTCCTCGCCGAACAAGGTCTCGAAGATCCGGCGGTAGCGGGCGAGGAAGCGCGGACCCAGCTGATACAGCTGCACTTCCTTGGCGTAGTCTTCCCGCGCCAGCACCGTCTCCAGGTACATTTGCTGGCGCGTTTCCGGCGTGCGCCAACGGAACAAGCGGAAGGCTTCGCCAGAAAACTTCGTTTCCGCGATGAACGCGGGGAGCGCCGCGGCGACCAAGATCAACACGGCCCAGCCCGAGAAGGCGAGCAGCAGGCCGCCGTAGCTGACGAGGGAGATGGCGTCCTGCACCAAGCCGAAGGTGCGCATGACCAGGCTCAGGGGACGGCTGGACGCCTCGCGGCGCGCCTGCGTCATGCGATCGTAGAGCTCGGAATCCTCGAAGTGCGACAGCCCCAGGGTGAGCGCCTTCTCCAAGATCATCACGTTCACGCGTTGTCCGAGCAGCGCCCGGAGCAACGAGCGCACCACGCCGATGCCGCGCTGGAGCGCCGCTTGCGCCACGACGAGCCCCATCTCGAGGCCGATCCACTCCAGCGCCAGGCGGTGGCTACCGCCGCTGCGGTGCGCGGAGACCACCGCGTCGACGATCAGCTTGCCCACGTAGGCGATGGCCGCGGGTAGCAGGCCCGCGAGAACGCTGAGGACGATCAACGCGACGGTGAGCCCGCGGCTCGTGGACCACACCAGGGCCACCGCACGACCGCTATGGCGGTAGACCCCGAGCCGACTTTCGAGCACCGATGGACCATAGGACGCGGCCGGCGCTTGACGACCCCGGCGCGAGCAGGTAATCGCAAAAATACGATGAGCGCTCCGGTCCCCGGCTGCTGCCCGGCTCCAAAAACCGAGCAAGATTTGCGACCGATCGAGGGAGAAGCCGCGGACGACGAGCTGGCGGCGTTGGCCAAAGCCATCGGTCATCCCGCACGGGTGCGCATCCTTCGGCTGCTCGGGCGGCGGGACACCTGTGTCTGTGGAGACATCGTGCTGGAGCTGCCCCTGGCGCAGTCCACGGTGTCCCAGCACTTGAAGGTGCTGAAGGACGCGGGTCTGGTTCGCGGCGAGGTGAGCGGGCCGCGGGTCTGCTATTGCATCGAGCCCGCGGCGCTCCGGCGCCTGCGCGCCTTGGTGGGAGGGCTCTGATGAGCGAGCACGTCGGTCGCCGGCTGTCGTTCTTGGATCGCTACCTCACGGTGTGGATCTTCTCCGCCATGGGTGTGGGCGTCGCTCTCGGCTACTTGGCGCCCTCCGTGCCGAAGGCGCTGGGTCAGCTCACCGTGGGCACCACCAGCGTTCCCATCGCCGTGGGCCTGATCCTGATGATGTTTCCGCCGCTGGCGAAGGTCCGCTACGAAGAGCTCGGGCGGGTGCTGTCTAACAAGCGCGTGCTGGCGCTGTCGCTGGTGCAGAACTGGATTATCGGGCCGATCTTGATGTTCGCGCTGGCGGTAATCTTCCTCCGGGACAAGCCGGAGTACATGCTGGGGCTGATCCTCATTGGCCTGGCGCGCTGCATCGCCATGGTGATCGTGTGGAACGACCTGGCGCGAGGGGATCGGGAGTACTGCGCAGGGCTGGTCGCGTTGAATTCCATTTTCCAGGTGTTGTTCTTCTCGGTGTACGCCTGGCTATTCGCCACCGCGCTGCCGTCGTGGCTGGGGCTCCAGGGTGCGGTGGTGGACATCACCATCGTTGAGATCGCCAAGAGCGTCGCGATCTACCTGGGAATTCCCTTCGCCGCGGGCTTCTTGACCCGCAGAGCGCTGATCGCGAAGCGGGGCCGCGACTGGTACGAAACCCGCTTTGCGCCGCGCATTGGCCCCATCACCCTGGTGGCGCTGCTGTTCACCATCGTGGTGATGTTCTCGCTCAAGGGCGAGGCCATCGTGCAGCTGCCGCTGGACGTGGTGCGCATCGCCATTCCGCTTCTGATCTACTTCGTGCTGATGTTCGCGGTGTCCTTCGCCCTCAGCAAGCGGGTGGGCGCCAGCTACGGCGAATCGACCACGCTCTCGTTCACGGCGGCGAGCAACAACTTCGAGCTCGCCATCGCCGTGGCCGTCGCCACCTTCGGCATCCACAGCGGTGCGGCCTTTGCCGCGGTGATCGGCCCGCTGGTAGAGGTTCCGGTGCTCATCGGTCTGGTGAACGTCGCGCTCTGGATCGAGAAGCGCTACTTTCGGGCTCGAGATCCAGTGGAGGCAGTGTCATGAGTGAATCCAACGACCAGGTGCGCGCCACGGTGCGCGATCACTACGCCCAGGTGGCGGAAGCCGAAAAGGGCGGCTGCGCGCCGGGGTGCTGCGGCGTGCCCGCGGGCAGCAGCCTGAGCTTGGGCTACAGCGCCGAAGATCTGGCCAGCGTTCCCGAGGGCGCGGACCTCGGCCTGGGCTGCGGCAACCCGCAGGCCATCGCCAAGCTTCGCCCCGGGGAAACGGTGGTGGACTTGGGCAGCGGCGCCGGCTTCGATTGTTTCTTGGCGGCGCGCCAGGTGGGGGACGCGGGGAAGGTGATCGGCGTGGACATGACCCCGTCCATGCTGGAGAAGGCGCGCAAGAACGCCCGCAGTGTGAACGCCACGAACGTGGAGTTCCGCTTGGGGGAGATCGAGCACCTGCCCGTGGCCAACGACACCGCGGACGTCATTCTCTCCAACTGCGTGATCAATCTGTCGCCGGACAAGGTGCAGGTGTTGAAGGACGCCTTCCGCGTGCTGAAGCCCGGCGGTCGCCTCGCCGTGAGCGACGTGGTGGCCCTCGGGCCGATCCCGGAGAAGATCCAGAAGGACGCGCTGGCCCTGGCGGGGTGTGTGGCGGGCGCGGCGGATGTGAAGACGCTGGAGGACATGCTGCGTGCCGTCGGCTTCGAGCAAGTGAGTGTGGTGGTGAAGCCCGAGAGCCGCGAGTTCATCCAGGACTGGCTGCCGGGCAGCGGCGCCGAGGAGTACGTGGCCTCCGCCAACATCACCGCGCAAAAGCCCAAGAGCCGCGGCTGCTGCTGAGCCGTGCGACCGTCGTTCATCGTGCGGGCGGCGGACGTTTCGGAAGAAGCGTCTGCCTATCCCGGCAGCGAAGAGCTCATGTCCGCGGGGCGCGCCATCGGGCGCGCGGCGGGGCTCGAGCGCATCGGCTTGCATCTGGAGCGCCTCGCGCCCGGTGTGCGCACCAGCTACCCCCACGCGGAAGAGAAGGAAGAAGAGCTGGTCTACGTGCTCGAGGGTAGCGTCGATGCGTGGATCGACGGCGAGCTTCACCCGATGCAAGCCGGGGATCTCGCGGCATTCCCCGCCGGCACGGGCATCTGCCACAGCATCCTCAACAACTCCGACGGCGAAGCGCTGCTCTTGGTCGGGGGCGAGCGGACCAAGCCGGACAACCGCATCTACTATCCGCTGAACCCGGAGCGCCGTGACGACATGAAGCCGGAGCAGTGGTGGCACGACGCGCCGCTCCGGCGCCGCGGCCCGCACGACGGCCTCACGGATCGCCGCCGCGCCGAGCTCGGACTCGAGGCTCGAAAGGCCGAGAGCGTGCTGTTCCTGTGCGTGGCGAACTCCGCCCGCAGCCAGCTGGCGGAGGGTATCGCTCGCCAGATCTTGCCGGGCCGGGTGGCCAGCGCCGGCAGCGCGCCCTCCCGGCTCAATCCCTATGCGGTGGAGGTGATGGCGGAGATCGGCGTGGACATCTCCGCGCAGCACTCCAAATCCGTCGACACCATCGACCCGGCGTCGGTCGACGTGGTCATCACACTGTGTGCCGAAGAGGTGTGCCCCGTGTTTCCGGGGCGCGTGCAGCGCCTGCACTGGCCGGAGCCGGATCCCGCCGCTGAGGGCCTCCCGCGAGAAGAGCTGCTCTTGCGGTTCCGCAGCGCGCGGGACGCCATTCGCGATCGCATCGAGCGCTTCGCCGTCCGCCCCGCGTAGTTCTCCCTCCTTCGAGGGTTCCGAAGCGGCTCGCGGCGGACCGACAAGATGCTCACTCCGGGCGCGGGGCGTACTTGTGGACGCGGACCTTTTCCATGGTGACCAGGCCTTCGGCGACCATTTCGTCGAGGATGGGCACCATGCGGTCGACCTGCTCTTCGGTGTCCACCACCTCGATCACGACCGGCAAGTCCTGACTCAGGCGCAGGATGTTGCTGGTGTGCATGATGCTATGAGCGCCGAAGCCCGCCACCCCGTGGAATACCGTGGCGCCGGCAAAGCCTTCCTTGCGCAGGCGTTCCACCAGCGCCGTGGCCAGCGACTGGTGGTGCCAGGTGTCGCTCTCGCCGATGAAGATCCGAACCAGAACCTGCTCACCCGTCAGAATGCGCATGTGCTCCTCCTTCTTCAGGCGCCCAGCAACAGGCGCCCGGCCATGAGCCCTAGGAAGCTCGCCCCCAGGCAGGCGAACACCGTGATGCCAACGTTCAGCGCCGCCAGGGACCAGGCCCCGTCCTGGATCAGCTTCATCGTCTCGTAACTGAACGTGGAGTAGGTCGTGAACCCGCCCATGGCGCCGGTGGTCAGCGCCAGGCGGAGCGACGGGGACATGCCCGTGGACAGACCCACGTGCATCAAACACGCGAGTAGGAACGAGCCGGTCAAGTTGACCGCCAGGGTTCCGTAGGGGAAAGCCGCTCCCAGCCAGCGCAATGCCCAGCCGCTGACGAGGTATCGGGCGCCGCTGCCGAGGGCGCCGCCGAGACAGACCCAGAGAAACCGTTGCATGGGAAAACGTGGCCTCGTTCGCGAGCTTAGCGGGCATCTAAGGGCAGGCCGCGAGGCGGGGCAAGCCCGGGCCGCGAAGTATTGATTTCCGGGGGGGTTGAGCTAGCCTCGGCGAGGTCACCAGATCGTTTCCGGCATCGGGTCTCGCCGCTCTCACTTCTGGGATGGCGCGTTTCTGTATCGCCTGAGCGAGAGGATGAGAGAGACATGGGAAATCGGCTGTATGTAGGGAACCTGCCATTTTCGACCACCAACGACACGCTCCGTGATCTGTTCTCGGCGCACGGCGAGGTCACGGACGTTCACGTCGTTACGGATCGTGAGACGGGCCGTTCCCGCGGTTTCGGATTCGTGACCATGGGCACGGACGATGCCGCACAGCGCGCCATCGAGGCGACCAACGGCACCATGCTCGACGGTCGCGCGTTGCGCGTGAACGAGGCGGAGGAGCGCGCTCCTCGTGGTCCTCGTGGCGGCGGCGGCGGTGGCGGCGGCGGTGGTGACCGCGGTCGGCGCGGTGGCGGCGGAGAACGCCGCAATCGCTACTGACGCGCGAGCGCCGGCCGGATGGCCGGCAACTGAAAAACGGCGACTAGTCTTCGGACGGGTCGCCGTTTTTCTTTGGATCGGAGAGGCCCAGGGTCTCCATCGCAGCGGCGTCCGGCAGCGTGTCGTGGAACTTGCCGTAGTCGATCATCAGGCGCCCATCCGGCAGCTGACTGATCACGTCCTCGAAGCGTTGGTTCACCCGGATGTCGTCCGGGTAGTAGATGTGCCGCGCGTAGATCGTCTGTCCGTAGGTTCCGTCGTGACCCATGAGCGTGACCACGATCGAAATCAGATCTCCGCCGAGGGGTTTGTCCCAGTCCACGCTCCCGAGGGGGCTCTGTTCGTCGATCTCGTGCATCACCGCCCAAGAGAGCACGAACATGGGTGAGCGATCCCGGGTGAGGCGCAGGTCGCGGACGCGCCGGAAGTGGTGCCCTTCCGGCGTCAGCTCGTCCACGAGGGCGTGCAGCGTCATCGTCGCGTCGACGACTTCGTTCCCACGGGCGTTGCCTGCCCGCAGCATCAGCACCCGTTTGCCCTCCATGCGCGTGACGACCAGGTACTTGGAGAACAGCACGCTGGCCCGCGCGCGGCTGGCCTTGGCGAACACCAGACCGGTGGTGAGCGCCACCCCGATGAGCCCCACCGCCGCCTCCACCGTGACGATCACGTCACCGAACACGTTTCCGGGGGAAAGCGCGCCGTAACCGATGGTGGCCAGGGTCTGTACGCTGAAGAAGAACGCATCCGTGAACGTGCGCGAGTGTCCGCCGCTGATCGACTGCGGATCCAGGGTGTAGAGCGCTGCGAAGAACACGTTCGTGATCACGAACAAGAACGCGAAGGCCACGAACACGCGGGTCCAGCTGCCTTCGATGAAATAGAAGTACAGATCCCGGCGCAGCTCCGAAGGCGTGCCCTTGCGCACGGCGTCGGTCACCACCGGTCGGTTCTTCTGCGCGGGGGCGGCATTCCCCTGAGCATGGCGCTCGCGGGTGATCTCGGCCGTGGTCTTGGCTCCGAGCTCGGTGTGCGCGGCTTCTTCGAAGGGCGCCATCATCATGTCGAAGGCGACCTGCGCCACGGTGACCAAGAGCACGAGAGACAGGAACGCGCCACCGCTCATGGCGCCCCCCGCTGGCGCCAGCAGCAGCAGCAAGAGCGCCGAACCCCAGCGCGCGTTGATGCGAGCGCGGTCGCTGAGCTCGGCCTGACGTCGCTCCGTCACCGAGTCGATGGCGGCCACGCTGAAGTAGGCCACGGCCAGCGAGCCCGCGAGCAGATAGCGATACGCCTCCGGCGCCGGCTGATCCCAGCCGAAGTGCACGGCCTTCTTCACCGCCACGCCGACGGCCGTGAAGCCGATCTGCAGCGGAATGTGGAAGTAGAGCCACACCACCCACTGCCCGCCACCGCTGCGAATGCGCGAGCCCGCGATGTCGTCGAAGTACACCCACCACAGGCTGCAGGTGACCAGCAGCACCAGGCTCGCCTCGCCGTACACGGACAGGTTCACGCCTTCGCCGGCCAGCGCGCTCAGCACCTTCACGAAGGACTCGCCCAGCACGATCAGCGTGAGCAGGCCGTAGCGTTCGCCCAGGTGCTCGAAGTCCAGCGGAAAGCGCTCGCTCAGCTCCCGCGATTGTCGGCTGAGGGGTGAGCCGAGCACGCCGACGGTGCCGACGCCCCACATGCCATAGGCCACGAGCGGGGGCATGAACGCCGCCACCACCCACAGCGCTCCCCCGAACGCGAACACCAGACCCCAGAAGCGGCTGTAGTCCACGGCCTCGGAAACCTGCAAGTAGGCCCGGAGGTACATCCCCGCCACCACCAGCTGCGCGATGCCCGCGGACAGCGAGAAGGCGAACACGTGTCCGTCCAGCACGCCGGGAGCGCTGATGGCCATGGCGCCCACCGCGAACATCTGCAGGAACACCAGCAGGCGATGGGAGAAGTCGTCCAGCGTGTAGCGGTTCTCGAAGAACGTGAATCCGGTCCACGCCACCCACAACGGCACGAACACACCGGCGAAGCCGAGGAACCCCTTGACCGACGTGTGACTCGACAGCCCGTTGCCCAGCTGGATGAACGCGGCGACGAAGATCAGGTCGTAGAACAGCTCGATCCAGGTGGCCTTCTTCTCGAGACCGAGGGCCGGGCTGTGCAAGAAGGGCCGGTGGAACCAGCGGCTCCGCATGCCCTGGATCTATACTCGATTGGGGCCGTTTCCGCGCCGCACCAACAAACTCTCTTTCAATCCCCGTTCGGGTTTTGCTGGTCCGCCGCGGAACCACGCGTACAGTCCTCGCGTGCTCACGGCCCGGTCCACCCGCGGGAAGACGTCTCGGGGACGGCTTCGCGTCCTGGACACGTGGCTGTGCCGCGCGGAGCGCGAGCTCGTGCGGCGCGCGGAGGGCGGTCCCGTCGTGGACGTCGGGGTCGGGGAGGCGCCGTGGACGACGCTCGAGCTCGCCCGCGCGCTGCGGCGCGAAAACCCCGCGCTCGCCGTGATCGGCGTGGAAGTGGACGCCCGGCGCGCGGCGGCCGCCGCGGCGCACGCGGCGGGGGAAGTCGAGATCCGCGTGGGCGGCTTCGAGCTGCCCCTCGCGGAGCCGGCGCGCGTCGTGCGCGCGATGAACGTGCTCCGGCAATACCGGCCCGAGCACGTGGCCGCGGCCCACGCCGCTCTCGCGCGCGGCGTCCAGGTCGGCGGCGTGGTCGTGGAGGGCAGCAGTGACAAGGCGGGGCACGCCTTGGCGGCGCTGGTGCTCCGGGTGACGCGCGACGGTCCGCGGCGCGAAGCACTGGTGCTGCACTCGGCGTGTGTGCGCGGCTTTGCGCCGCTCGCCCTGCGCGACGTGCTGCCCCGCGATTTGCGCCGCGGCGTGTTGCCGCACACCGCCCTGGGCATGCTCTTCGCGCGCTGGACGCGCGTGTGGAGCAAGCTGAAGACGGCCGACCCACGTCACAGCTTTCGCGCGTCGGCGCGGGCCCTCGCCGAGCTGGACGCGAGCGTGGAAGCGGACGAGGCGCTCTTGGCTCAGGGCGTCGTGGTGTGGCGTCCGGCCGAGGGCGTGCCCGCTCTCACGGATTGGCGACCAGATTGATCGACCACGCCGTGGAGCAGGCGCCGCCCTTGTGCACCACCTGCAAGAGCACGTCTCGCGAGTCGTCGTTGCCGCTGCCCGTCAGGCCGTCGCCCCATTTCACGTCGAGGGTTTCGTTGGCGCCAATGCCGCCCGCGTCCGCCTTGGCGTAGGGCGAGAGGCCGCAGGGCGAGGCGTCTTGGTCCACGTTCACGTAGGCGTATACGTCGATGTCGGCATCCGCGGGCACGTCCACACTGGCCGAGAGCTGCAGGGCGTGACCGATCACGCTGTGGTTGTCTTCCGTGACGCGGATGCGGAACCACTCCGATTCCGTGCCTTGGATCTGTTGAGTATCGCTGCCGCTGTCGCCGCTCATGGAGCCGAGATCCGTAGGCGCTTGGCAGGTGGTGGTGGTGCTGCACGCGGTGGCGCCGCCGGCGCCCGCGGCTCCAGCACTGCCGCCGAGCCCGCCACTGCCGCTGAGCCCGCCGCTGCCGCTACTGCCAGCGAGGCCACCACTGCCGCCGCCGCTGCCAGCGGTGCCGCCAGTGGCGGTGCCTCCACCGCTGCCACCCAGAGAGCCACTGCCGCCGCCGGCTGCCGGCACGTCGCCCTCTCCGCCGGTAGCGCAGGCGGAGAGCAAAAACGAAAGGAGAACGGCTCGGACCTTCATTCCACTGCGAGGTGTCCGGCGTGGAGCAACTCCACGAGCACCCGTAGAGAATCGCGTCGCGGCAACGGCGACACGTCCAGCGCTTCTTCCACGCTGAGGCCGCCTTCGAGCCGCGAGAGCATGAAGGCCTGCTCCGGAGTGAGCGCCGCGTGCGACGCGCCGATCACGCGCACGCGACGGGTCTGACCGCCGAGGGCCTTGAGCAGATCTGCTTCGGAGTCCGGAACTACGCGGCGGGGTACCGGACCGCTCTTGCCGTCCGGCAAGGGATTGTTGGGACTGGACGCCAGCTGCGTCTTGGCCGTGCCCTGCTTCTCCCGCTCCGCGCGAGTGGACGGTGGCGGCGAGGACGGCGCCGGTGTGGGCGGGCGCCGCGGAGAGCGCGACGACTGCGGCGGTGCGGAAGTGGGACCCGTGCCCGGCAACGCGCACTGGGCGGCGATGGCGAAATGCTCGACCAGCTCCGTCACGCTGCCGTAGCGCTCTTCCGGCTTCTTCGCGAGGGCGCGCTCCAGCACTTCTTGAGCGGCTTCCGGTGTGCCCGGGGCCAGCTCCCGGAGCGAGAGCGGCGCCGCGCCGATGATCGCCTGCAGCACTTCCATCACCGTGGTGCCGGTGAAGGGCATGCGGCCGGCGAGGCACTCGAACACGATGCAGGCGAGGGAGAACTGATCCGCACGAGCGTCCACGTTGGCGGTGCGACCCAGGGCTTGCTCCGGCGCCATGTAGTCGGGTGTGCCCAAGATGTCGAACTCTCGGGTGATCTTGCGGCCGCCGCCGGTGCCCTTGCTGATGCCGAAATCGAGCAGTTTCACGAAGCCCTTTTGCGTGGGCAGGTCCACCAGGAACACGTTGCCGGGTTTCAGGTCGCGGTGGACGATGCCGAGGGTGTGCGCCGCGGAGAGGCCCAGGGCGACCTGCCACGCGATGCGCACGGACTCCGACAGCGACAGCGTGCCTTCACGCTCCAGGCGCACGGCGAGGCTTTCACCTTCGAGCAGCTCCATCACCAAGTACGGCTCGCCCGCAGGCGTGGTGTCGAAGTCCGACACGTGGACGATGTGGGGGTGGGCGAGCTGACTGATGATCTCCGCTTCGCGCTGGAAGCGGGCGAGGGCTTGCTCGTCGTTCACCAGGTGCTGAGCCATGATCTTCACGGCCAGTCGGCGCCGCAGACGGACGTGCTCGGCTTCGAACACGGTGCCCATGCCGCCTTCGTCGATGGCGCGCAAGATGCGGTACGCCCCTCCCAGCACCTCCCCGGGCCGGACGGAGGAAGCTCGCTCCGCTACCGCCAAGTCCTCTTGCACCACGCTCGATCCCTCTTCACCGCCGGAGTCGGACCCGCGACGAAAGCTCACTCTATCACCCTCCGCCACGAACAGCGGCAGCTTCCGAAGGTAAGGTGATGTGGGACGGGGTGACGCATTGGGCGCTTCGAGCCCATAAGCGTGGAGCCGGAGCCATGAGGGCGCCAGGCCCTCACGGCCGGAGCGCTTCTAGCAGCAACGCCGCGGCGCGCTCGACTTCTTCCTCGCGGGTCTCGAAGCCCAGGGACAGCCGGATGGCGCCCAGGGCGAGCGGCCCGGAAACGCCCATTCTGGTGAGCACCGCGGAGGGTGTTTCCGTTCCCGCATGGCAGGCCGAACCGGTGCTCGCGGCCAGCTCGGGCACGCGACCCAGGACCTCGCTGCCGCGCGTGCCCGGGGCGGCGACCAGCAAGGTGTTCGGTAGGCGTTCGGCGTCCTGTCCGAACGCGACGAGGTCGGGATGTCTCGCTCTGAGACGCCACCACAGGCCGTCGCGCAAGGACGCCACCCGCTTGCGGTCTTCCGCCGTGCGCCCTCGGGCGCGACGACAGGCGACCCCGAGGCCGACGATGGACGCGACATTCTCGGTCCCGGGCCGGAGGCCGCGTTCGTGGGAGGCGCCCAGCGTGAGGGGGGTCAGTGCAGTGCCGCGGCGCACGATCAGGGCGCCGACGCCCTTGGGCGCGCCCAGCTTGTGGCCGGCGATGCTGATCAGGTCGGCGCCGAGGGCGGCGACGTCCAGCTTGGCGGCAGATTGAGCCGCGTCCGTGTGCACGCGCACGCCCCGCGCGTGGCACAGCTCCACGATGGGGCGAATGGGCTGCACCACGCCGGTCTCGTTGTTGGCGTGCATGATGGTGACGAGCGCGGTGTCGTCCGAGAGCGCCCGTTCCACGTCGTCCGCGCTCACCGCGCCGGCAGCGCTGACGGCGATGCGCGTGACCCGGTGGCCCCGGCGCTCGAGCTCCGCGGCCGGCGCCGCCGTGGCCGGGTGCTCGATGCTGGACGTGATCAGGTGGCGCGGCGACGAGCCCGCCGGCAGCGTGCCGAAGATGGCAAGATTGTTCGCCTCCGTGCCGCCGGAGGTGAACACGACCTCGTCGCTCTCGGCGCCGACCAACGCTGCGACGTCGCTGCGCGCTGCCTCCACCGCCGCGTGCGCATCCCGGCCGTAGGCGTGGGAGCTCGACGGATTGCCGAAGTGCGTCTCGAGGTACGGAAGCATCGCCGCCAGGACCTCTGGCAAGAGCGGCGTGGTTGCGTTGTGGTCGAGATAGATCGGGCGCTCGGCCATGGCGCTTCATATCAGTGATGCGACCATGTGCGCAGCTGTCCGACAAAACCGCGGCGAAGGCGCCTCGTTTCGTCGAGTGGAGACACTGTTTGTTCGAAATGCTTAGAGGGATTGCGACACTGGGGCTTTCGGTAGTGGTGTGTCTCGTGGGCGCGGCCGCCTGTGGCAGCAGCGATCAATCGGGACTTGGCAGCAGCACCGGCGGCGCCGGTGGCGGAGACAGCGGCATCGGCACGGGAGGAGCGGGGACCGGCGCTGCCACCGGCAGCGGCGGTGTGGGCGGCGGGCCCGCATGTGTGAACAGCGGGGATTGCGCGCCACCAACGCCCTACTGCCACCCGACCGCCGGGGTTTGCATCGAGTGTCTGGGGGACGCGAACTGCTCGGGCAACCGTCCATATTGCGACACGGCGCAGGGCAAATGCGTGGAGTGCGTGGGCGACGGCAACTGCAGCGGCGACACGCCTTACTGCAACACCGCCGCGGGGAGCTGCGTGGAGTGCACCGCGCCCGCCAACTGCACGGGGCCCAATCAGACGTGCAACGTGGCGACGCACCAGTGCGAGCGATCGTGCTCGTCCAACACGGACTGCGCGCAGGCGAACAACCACCCCTACTGCGACACCGCCAACGGCGTGTGCGTCCAGTGCCTGGCCGACGGCAACTGCGGTGGTGACAACCCCTACTGCTTGCTGCCCGCGGGGCAGTGCGTGCGCTGCCTGAACGACACGCAGTGCACCAACAACGGTCGGCCGTACTGTCAGCCGGATCGCCATCAGTGCGTGGAGTGCCTGACGAGCGACAACTGCCAGCCTGGGGAGACGTGCAATCCCCAGGAGTTTCAGTGCGGAGGCGGCTGAACGAGACTCTCCGGGTCCCCAACCGAGAGAACCGTGAGCCCGAGCGCCGTGAGGTGCTCGGGCTCGCGACTTTCGGGAGGTTCCGCGGCGGACCGACAAACCCATGATCGGGGTGGTGGCATCTCTCCGAACGCGCCTTACGATAGGCCCGCCGAGCGAGCCCGCTGGCACGGATTTCGCTGAAACACGCGCGAAACGGAGGAATGATCATGAGTGACTACGGATTCGACGTCCTGCTCGCCAACACCAGCTTCGACGACGCGGTCGCCAAGGTGACGGACGCTTTGAAGGCAGAAGGCTTCGGCGTGCTCACGCGTATCGACGTGAAGGAGACGTTGAAGAAGAAAATCGACGTGGATTTTCAGCGTTACGAGATCCTCGGCGCGTGCAACCCGAAGCTCGCCCATCGCGCGCTGTCGACGGACTCGTCCATCGGCCTGCTGTTGCCCTGCAACGTGACGGTGGAACAGGTGGACGGCGGCGTGCGCGTGTCCATCGTCGATCCGAAGGCGATGTTTCAGGTGGTGAAAGGCGACGCGTTGAAAGACGTTGCAGAGGAAGCGGAGTCCAGGCTGCGCCGGGTGGCCTCGGCGCTCGGCTGACCGAGGCCGGCGAAGGCTAAAAATCGCGTCGCGTCTTCCGGCGGGCGGCCCAAGAAGCGCCGCCGCCGCTGGCGCCGGTTCCAGGCCGAGACGAGGCGCGCATACTCCGAGAGCTCCGCACGTTGGGTTTCGAGCAGCGTGCGGAGCTGGTGCGGGCTCTCGCGTTCGCCCCGCTCCCAGGGGCAGTCCCCCAGCGGCAGCAGCCGCAGACGTCGGATGCCGCCGCGGCGGCCGAAGCTGGCGTGGAAGGGAAAGCTCCGGCAGGGCAGGGGGCGCGCGGCGTAGACGCCACACAGGCCGTCTGCCCCGAGCAGGGCGCAGCCGCTGTCGCCGAAGCGCAGCGTCATCAGCCGTCGGCCGCCGGCGAGGTCGAGGCAGGTCTCCGGCTCGCCGCTCATGTCGAGGCTCGCCATCTCCGTGAGCTCCGCGGCACTCTTGCCCGTGGCGGTCATCAAGCGGCGCACGTCCCTGTGGGTGACGGGCACGCGCACGGAGCGGCAGCAGTTACCGCACGCGGTGCAGCGAAAGCGAAGCAGGTGAAGGCCGGACGCCACCGCGAGAGCTTAGCTCCTCCGTGCATGCCAAGGCGAGAGCTCGAGTCCTGTATGTCGGTCCGCCGCGGAACCACCTTCGGCGACACCGCCGTCAGATCGCGGCGAGGAACACCGCCAAGCCGCCAAGACGAGAGAGAAAACCGCCAAGACGCCAAGGTCGCCAAGCCGAGAGAGAGAAAACCGCCAGGCCGCCAAGCTCGCCAAACCGAGAGAGAGAGGGGGTTGTGAACGTGGAGGCGACGCATGGAAACGGCGCAAGCGACGCGAAGAGTCTTCAGCGCTCAGCCCAGGATCTTGGTCTCTCTTGGCGATCTTGGCGCCTTGGCGGTTTGACTTCTGCTTGGTCGAGGGTCGCCAAGCCGCTGAAGCTACCCTCGGCAGCGGACGACTAACGTCGCTGTCACGCATTAGACGACTGACGGTCGCGCCGCCGTTGCCGCGCGTCGTTCGAGGGCGGGCGCGCGCGGCCTTCTGAGCCAAGCGACCGGAAGAGCGCAACACGAGACAAGCGCGAACGGACGACAGAATTCGACACCGCGAAGGCGATTTCAGTTGACGAGATTTCGGACGCTCCGCGCTCTCATTTCGCCGCTCTGGTTCGCACAACGCCCGCGCAGCGCACGTGCGCCCACTGGGCGAGCGTTCGAAACGAAATCGATCTTCGAAGTGCCCGCGCGCTCGAAAGCGCCTCGAGAGGGCGCTGAAGAAGACGAAATTTCCCGTGGTATGCCAGGGGAAACCACGGGGGTTTGTCATGTCATCATCCAAGGCCATTTCCGTAGAACTGTCTGCCACCGAGCGCACTGCGCTCTCCGCACTTCAAGACCTCTCCAATCGCGATCTCTGGTCCAGCGCGGTCGTTGCCAACGCCGGGCGGCGCAAAGCGATCGCGCACTTGGTCGCGCACCTCGCCGAAATCGACCGACGTGAGCTCGTGTACGACCAGGGCTACTCGTCCATGTACGACTTCTGCGTGCGTGGCCTGGGGATGAGCGAGGGCACGGCGTATCGGAGCATCGCCGGGGCGCGGGCAGCGCTGTCGTTTCCGGTGGTGCTTTCGCTACTTGCTAGCGGAGATTTGCACCTTTCCGGGCTTTCGCTCTTGGCTCCGCGACTCACGCAGGACAATCACACTGCGCTCCTGGAAGAAGCCGCCGGCAAGACCAGCGCGGGGATTCGCGTCGTGCTCGCGCGCTGGTTCCCGAAGCCGGATGTTCCGGACCGGGTCGAGCCCAGTGCCGGGAAAGGGTCGGGGGCCGGCGTGGAACCGCTTTCGGAAGGGCGCTTCGAGGTGCATTTCAGTGCCGGAGAGAGCCTGAAAGCGAAGCTCGAGCACGCCCAGAATCTGATGAGCCACGTGAGCCGGGAGCTGGAGGTCGTGGTCGAGCGGGCGCTCGACGCGCTGATTCGCGAGCTGGAGAAGAAGCGCTGGGGCAAGACAGACAAGCCGCGCCGCTCCCGCGGAACGAAGCCGGGCGAGCCCGGCCGTGCAGCCCGGCGCGAGGTGTACGAGCGCGACGGTGCCCAGTGCTGCTTCGTGTCGGAGTCCGGGGTGCGCTGCACGGCAAGGGCGTTTCTGCAGTACGACCACATCGAAGCCACCGGCATCGGTGGTGGCGATGGATCCTCCAATGGTCGGATCTATTGCAGAGGCCACAACTTGAACGCGGCCAAGAAGACCTTCGGCCGCGAGTACGTGGAAGACAGGATTCGCCTTCGTCAGCGAAGGCGTTCAGACACCGAGGACGTTGCGGACGCTGAGGCGCGAGAGAAGCAAGACAAGCTCCTCTTGGCGCTGACGACTCAGGGCTTCAAGAAGGGCGAAGCCAAGAAGGCGACGGAAACGCTCGCTCGAGAAGCGCGCACCCTCTCTCTACAAGAGCTGCTTCGGCGCGCCCTGGCGCTGCTTGTTCCGCGATAGGCGGGCTGATTCCGCGCCGAATCGACAAGCCACCCGACAAAGAGATCGTCGTTGAGCCGCCGCTTTGCGAGAGAGGACCAACTCAGATGAGCACTGGGGTTACAGCGTCTTTCAGAAGCATGGAACAGTGGCGGCGCGGGGTTCTCGGTTCCCCGCGCGGGGTGTGGGGCGTAGCCCCACCGGGAATACCGGCGAGGCCGGCGCCGGCTGCCTACCGTTCACCTGAGTCGCCGGGCGCCAGCGTGTTACGAGTCAATGAAAGCGGCTGTAGTCTGTCATCCAAATTGCGGCGAGCTCAGTGTGAGCAGCAACGGAAACCGATGTTGCTGCCGATGTCGTCTCGCTCGGCGACAGCACTATAGGCGCACGCAAGCTGGATGGAGCTCGAGCCGAAACTCCCACCGCGAAGGCGGCACTTGTCGTACCGCCCATCCGTGCCATCGCACACCCCCTCCCACTCCCACACGTTCCCGCTGAGGTCGAGCAGCGTCGGGAGTCCGCCTTCGCACTGGCCGGGCTTCGCGGCTCGGGGCTCCGCTCCCAGCGCACCATTGCACGCATTGGGATCATAGTGCGTTCCATACGGATACGCCTGGTCGCGCCCGCCCGTGCAAGCCAAATACCAACTGTCAGACTCCCCGGCGTACTCGCCGTAGGGAAGCTGGGAGTCATCGGTCGCACCGCACAAGCTACGTCCCTTCCACTGGCAGAACGCGGCGGCGTCGCACCAGTCCACGCCCGTCGCCGGGAGTGCTCCATCGCCGTGATCGCCGCTACTCCAACCGTTTGGAACTAGAGACGTGTTCCACCAGCAGCCGGGGACCGCCGGCTGCGCTGGCGTCGCCGCCAAGAACTGCCGATAGGCCGAACGCACAACCTCAACCGCATCGATGCAGTAGGGAGCGTCGCCGACATCAACGCGAACGGTGTCCACGCTGCATTCGACGAGACCACTCGCGCCAGCGCTTGACTCACTTCCGCCTTGCGGGAGGGGATCGTCCATGACGCGACCGCAACCCCCAACCGCCAGACAAGCGATCAGCGCTAGAAGCAAACAGGATCGCTCGGGACCACCGGCAGCTTCGAGCTTCCTATTGAGGCCGGAACGAACGACACAGCTGCTCCAATCGACACGTATCCACATTTTCCCGATCCTTCGAGGCGCGAATCCGCGTAGGGCGTGGCGAAATCATCGAACCAGGTGGGACAAAGGTTCGGATCACCCGCGGCAATGGCTTCATATGCGGCGTGGGCCAGAGGTGCCGGAGAGACGACCCCACCCAGCGTGCCGCGATACTCACCCGTTTCGTCCTGCCAAAAAAGCTCCACGACGGCGTGGTGAACTGTGACCCGAGGACTCGGATACTCCGGGCTCAACGGCAAAGTGATCTCGTCGGCGAAGAACGCGAGAGCCCCCGGCCCCCCCCTCGCCGCCGCGTTCGATGTGGGCGCCTCCCAAACGGCCCAAACGTCAGTGCCGTCGAAGTTCGGCGTCGTCTGGCTAGTAGCCCAGGAAAAGTTGCTCGACTCCGAGGAACCTACTTCGACCATCAGGGTCCATGTTCCCGACGCCATTGCCTCGTTCAATGCCGAGCCAACTTGCAGGGACCCTTGGCCGAGTATCGGCAGCAGCACACCGCCAAATACGTTGTCACGCCCCTCGGCGTCATCCCCAGCCAGCGAAGCCGCGCAAGCATCTGCGCACGCATCGCCGACGCAGCAGTCCAGATCAAAACCGACGGACTCCCACTGCCCGCTGTGTTTTGCCGTCCCAAAGTCGATGTGTTTCAGCGCCAAAGTGAGTGGCGGCGGCGTTCTTGGCGCAGGTAGCGGTACCCCGAACGGAGGGCAGGCATTCAGCGGTCCACTGTCACTCTGTCCCGCGTCTCCAGCGCCGAGCTCGTCTTTGGTCTGGCCACAGGAAAGCACGAACAGCGCAGCGACTGTCGCCCAACGAGCACGCGCTAGTCCCATGTTGACCACCGAAGTCTGAACTCGCCGACGTCGGGATCAAGAGGCGATTCCGGGTCTTTGGGTTGGCCCCAGACTCCTATCCAGTCTGCGGTCCCCCGAATGTGGGCCTCTATTGGCGCCTTGGCGGTTTGTCTTTTCTCTGGTCACTCGGGATCGGAGCAGCAGCGGAATCCCGTTTCGGTGCCGTGATAGACGGCGTCGTGGGCGGTCTGGGCGGCGCGGCAGAAGTTCCGGCTCGGCTGCCAGTAGGCGCCCTTCATCGCGGGGCGTACCGGTGAGGTGCCGTCGATGGCGACCATCTCCTCCAGGTTTCCGGAGAGGTTTCGCACGCCGAAGGGGCTCACGCAGCGAGGGTACGCATCCGAGGGAGCGCGGCGATCCTTGAGCTTGCCGGCGTCGTCCACGAGATCCGTGTGGTCCGCGTTGCAAGCGGTGGCGTCGCGGGCGAAGCCGTAGGGATATGGGCGCATCTCTTCGCCCTCGCAGGCGAAGTTCCACTCGCTCTCCTGGCACACGCGCTTGCCCAAGCTGCCGCAGGTCTTCACCGCGTCGTTGAAGCTCTGGTCGTTCTCGGGCAGCGTGCTGCCAGGCGCGGTGTACTCGTCGCGATCCATGCAGAAGCGGAGCTTCACCCGCTGGGCCGAGCGGCAGGTCGCGGGCTGGGCGTACTGGGCGCAGCGAAACTCGTGGTAGCGCCCGGGCGGGTCCATCCAGCGCAGGCAGCGCTGCTCGACGTCCGGGCAGTAGCTGCCCTCCACCAGGACCATGTCATCGGGGCACGCGCTCGGCTCTTCCTTGGCCAAAGTGGCAGGCGCTTCCAGGGTCGCCGCCAGGGTCTGGTCGGAAGTGGGCGCCACGGCACCCACCGGCGTGGAAAGGTGCGAAAGGTGCACCTTTTGGCTGGTGGGGCCGCGGTCCGCACAGGATGTCAGTCCGCTGATCACCAGCAGCGCGGGAACGAGCAGGGAGGAGCGAGACATCCGGTCTCGCGTGTATCCAACAAACGTTCCATGCGAGCTGCCCGCGTTTTCCTCGTATTGCGAGGGCTCGCTGCTGCTGCCAAGGAGCAGCAAGTGCTGCCCGTAGGCAGCAGCAGCTGGGGGCGATTCACCCCGCGTCTGGGCGCAGCAGCACCGGCGGCGGCTCGTCCTCCACCAGGTACTCGAACTGCCGCCGGAACTCCTCCAGCGAGAGCCCCGCCGTGGCGGCGAACTTGGCGAGCTCGTGGGGATCCTCGAAGTCGTCCCGGCGCAGGCGCAGCATGTAGCGGCGAGCGATCTTGTAGTGCTCGGTGCTCACGTCGACCATGCGCACCCGCGTGCGCCCGGTCTCGGGATCGAGCATGTCCGTCAGGCCGATGGGCTGGAACTTGGCTTGCTGGATGGTCACCATGGCGTCGGTGCCGTCTTCCAGCAGGTACTTCGCCGCGCAGTAGCCGAGGTCCCGGGTGTACTCCATGTCGTAGGGGATGGGATCCGTGCAGCGCAGCTCGTAGCCGATGTTCTTGGCCACCACGGTGCTCTTGATGCCCATGCCCTTCAGCCGCTCCTGAACCCGGGATTTGAGCAGCTCGCCGAAGTTCACCTCGGCGATGCGCAGGTTGTCGTGGGCGTCGCGCTCCACGTTGGCCAGCTCTTCCAGATCCTCCGGGTGCAGGCGTTCCACCAAGCCTTCGGCGAGCACCGCAGTGCCATCGCTGCGGCCGTAGGACTGCCGCTTCACGATGGCGCCGGCGAGGGTGTCCACGATGCGGCCCAGTCGGATGTACTTCTCCGGGAACTCTTCCGGAATGAGCGTGAGCGTCGCGCCCGCCGCTTTGCCGATGCCGAGAGCGAGGTGGCCGGCCTTGCGACCCATGGCGATGATGAAATACCAGCGCGAGGTAGTGAACGCGTCTACCTGCAGATCCTTCACGATGCCCACGCCCACGTGCCGCGCGGTCTGAAAACCGAAGGTGGGAATGCTGCCGGGCAGATCCAGATCGTTGTCGATGGTCTTCGGCACGTGCACCACGTGGATGCGCCCTTGGGCCTGTTGGCTAAGGCGCAGCGCGGTGAAGGCCGTGTCGTCCCCGCCGATGGTGATGAGCTTGGAGACGTTCAAGCGCAGCAAGGAGATGACCGTGTTCTCCAAGTGCTTGGGATCTTTTGTTGGGTTGGCGCGGGAAATGCCAATGATCGAGCCGCCGCGAAAGTGGATACGGCTCACGCTCTGAATCGTGAGCGGCGTGACGTGGCTGATGTCGCCGTTCATGATCCACTGAAACCCGTCCCGGATGCCGACGACGGGCACACCGGAGAGCTGGGCGCGGATCGTGGCGGCGCCAATCACGCTGTTGATTCCAGGGGCGGGGCCTCCGCCCACGACGACGGCCATCACATGGGGTTGAGTCACGCGGGCACTATAGCGGGGGCCGGAGCGACCGGACAGGCTATGTCCGGGGGTCGGTGTGACGGGCGCGAGACGGTGGTATGGAGGCCGTCGGGGTCATGAAGCTCGTCCACGCCGCCGATCTACACCTGGACAGTCCGCTGTCCGGCCTGGAGCGCTACGAGGGCGCGCCCGTGGAGCGCATTCGCGGGGCCACGCGGCGTGCGCTGTCGAACTTGGTCCAGCTGTGTCTGGAAGAGGACGCGAAGCTCCTGCTCTTGGCCGGAGATCTCTACGACGGCAGCTGGAAGGACTACTCCACCGGCCTGTTCTTCTCGCAGCAGATGGCCCGGCTCGCTCGCGAGGGCTGCCGCGTCGCCTGGATTCGCGGCAATCACGACGCCGCCAGCCAGATCACGCAGCATTTGGTGCTTCCCGAAGGCGTCACCGAGCTGCCTTTCAAGAAGCCGGGGACCGTGCGCTACGAGGATCTCGGCATTGCCGTGCATGGTCAGGGCTTCAAGACGCGAGAAGTGACCGAGCGGCTGGCCGAAAGCTATCCGGAGCCCGAGCCCGGGGCGTTGAACATCGGTCTGTTGCACACCTCCCTCAGCGGCCGTCCCGGACACGCGCCCTACGCGCCGTGCACGGCGGACATGCTTTCCCATCGCGGCTACGACTACTGGGCGCTCGGGCACGTCCACGCCCGGGAGGTGGTGAGCGAACGTCCGTTCATCGTGTTCCCCGGAAACCTGCAAGGCCGGCACGCTCGGGAGACCGGCGACAAGGGCGCCACCGTCGTCAGCGTGGACGGGCGGCGGGTCGCGGGCATCGAGCACCGCGCCCTGGACGTGGTGCGCTGGGGCCGGCTGGAAGTGAACGCGGCGGAGTGCGCATCGCTGGATGACGTGTTGGAGCGGGTGGGAGAGGCGCTGGCGGAGGCACGGGACGACGCCGAGGGGCGGCTCTTGTGTGTGCGTTTGGAGATCACCGGGGCGTCCCGGGCGCACGCCGAGCTCGAGCGCGATCCGGAGGCGCTCCGCGCCAACGTGTTGTCCATCGCCGGGGACGTGGGCGCGCGGGAGCTGTGGGTCGAGAAGGTGCGGGTGGAGACCCGGCCGCCTTCGGACTTGTCCCTCGGGGAGGACGTGGTGGGGCAGGTCGCGCGGGCGTTTGCTGCACTGCAAGGCGACGACGCCGCCGTGGCGGAGCTCGCGGAAGAGCTCGCGCCCCTGTTGCAGAAGCTGCCGGCAGAGCTCAAAAGCGCCGCGGACGGCAGGCGACACGACGATCCGAACGCCGTGACACAGGCGTTGGCCGACGCCGAACGCATGGTGCTCACGCTGCTCACGTCCGGAGGTCGTTCGTGAAGCTCGCAGTGCTCAGGCTGGCGTCCTTCGGTCCCTTCAGCGAGGTAGAGCTCGACTTCTCCGGAGGAGAGCCCGCGCTGCACGTCGTCTTCGGCCCCAACGAAGCGGGCAAGAGCACGGCACTCCGCGCGATCTCCGACCTGTTGTTCGGCATTCCCGAGAGGACTCGCGATGCCCACACGCACGCGGCGCTGCGCATCGGCGCGCGGCTGATCGCTCAGGACGGGCGCGAGATCGACATTGCTCGGCGCAAAGGGCGCAAGAATACGCTCTTGGACGCGTCCGGGGATCCATTGCCCGAAGAAGTGCTGCTGCCTTTCCTCGGCGGCGTGGGGGCGCAGGGGTTCAAGCTCGGTTTCGGCCTGGACGCGGCGCGACTGCGACAGGGGGCGGAGGCGCTGCTCGCCGGGGACGGCGCCGTGGGCCAGATCTTGTTCGACGCGGCCACCGGTGGGGCCAGCGTGGAGCGCGTGATGGGCGAGCTCCGGCGGCAGGCGGACGAGCTCTTCAAGCCCCGCGCCAAGAACCCCCGCATCAACGCTGCCATCGCGGAGTACAAGGCGGCGAAGGACAAGCTTCGCGATCGCGTTCACCTGCCCGAGGCCTGGGAGCGGCAGCAAGCAGCCCTCGCTCGAGCGCGGGCGGAGCGCGCGGAGTTGGAGGGCGCGCAGGGCGAGCTCGGACGGGAGCGACTCAAGCTGGAGCGGGCGAAGCTGGCGTTGCCGCAGCTCGCCCGGCATCGAGAGGCGCGCGTCGCACTGGAGGCGTTGGGACCGGTGCCGGTACTCGACCGGGGCGCCCGCGAGGAGCGGGAACGCCTCTCGACCCAGCTCGCGGAGGTGCGCTCCGCGCTCGCACAGCTCGAGCCGCGCATCACGGATCTGAAGCAGAGAAGCGGCCAGGTCGTGGTTCCGGCGGCGCTCGTCGAGATCGACGCCGCGCGGATTTTCGAGCTTTCGCAGCGGCTCGGCAGCCAACGCAAGGCGCGAGCGGATCTGCCCAAGGTGCGGGCGCAGCTGGACGAGCAAACGCGCCAGGCGGAGGCCATCGCGGCGCGCTTGGGAGCGGACGTCGCGGAGGCGAAGCAGCGCTTTCGGCTGACGACGGCGCAGAGCGCTCGCATCCAAGAGCTGTGCACCCAGCAGCCGGCGGACCCCGGGGAGCTCCAAGCGGAGGTCGAAGCGCGCGCCGCTCGCCACGCCGCGGCCCAAGAGCGAGTCGCAGAGCTGCCCCCCGGGGAGGACACGTCGGAGCTCGCTCGCGTCGTCGAAGGCGCGCGGAAGCTCGAGAGCGCCGCCGAGCGCCGCGGGG
The DNA here is from genome assembly GCA_020633235.1 of Polyangiaceae bacterium. NCBI lineage: Bacteria > Pseudomonadati > Myxococcota > Polyangiales > Polyangiaceae > Polyangiaceae bacterium. The sequence goes on from JACKEA010000001.1 coordinate 1,950,477, forward strand.
AGCACGAGCGCGCACTCGCAAAGATCGCGCAGAAGGCGGGGCGCCTGCTTGCGTCGCATGCGCCGTACGTCGGGGATCTCGCGGGCGTGCTCTCGCTGGCGCTGCCCCCGGAGGAGACCATCGACCGCTTCGCGGAAGAGCACCAAACGCTCGCCCGCGAGCGCGAGCAGGTCGCCCAAGAGCAGCGGGACGTCGCTCAGCGCACGCGGGATGCGGTCGAGGCACTGGAGACGTTGGTGCGCCAGGCGGAGGTGCCAACCCTGGAAGAGCTGGCTCACGCGCGCGCGCGGCGCGACGCCGGCTGGCACATCGTCAAGCAAGGTCTGCTGGGAGGAGCCGTCGACAAAGACGCAAGGGCCTTCGATCCGGAGCGCGCACTGCCGGATGCGTTCGAGGACGCTCAAACGCGGGCCGACACCGTCGCGGATCGCCTGCGCCGCGAGGCCACGGACGTCGCCCGGCGCGCGCAGCTGGAAGCCGAGCGGAGCCGCTTGGACGTGGAGCGCGAAGAGCTGGAAGCGCGCGCGGCGGCGCAGCAAAGCGCCGCCGCGGACTTCGAGCGCCGCTGGCACGCGGCGTGGAAGGCGTCGGGGCTCACCCCGCTCACGCCCACGGAAATGCGTGGCTTTGCCAAGCGTCACGCCGAGCTGTGCGAGCTCGCAGAACGTCACGCGGAGATCGCGGCAGAGCGAGACGCGCTGACGCGGGAAGAAGCGGAGCGCGTGGCGGAGCTTTCGGCGCTGCTGGGTGCCGGCGGTTCCCTCGCGGAGCTGATCCGGCGCGCGGAGCTCCGGCTCGAGCAGGCGCTAGAGGTCGATCGCGAGCGCGAACGGCGCGCGCAAGCGCAGCAGGCCGCGGCGGAGGAGCTCTCCACCGCGCGTCAGCGCGCAGAGCGTCAGCGCGCGGAGCGTGAAGAGTGGCGCCGGAGCTTCGGCGACGCCGTCGCGCCGCTGGGGTTTTCCGCCGACAGCTCGCCCAGGGAGGTGCTGGCGGTGCTCTCGGAGGCGCGGGACCTCTTCGCGAAGCTGGAGCAAGCGGAGTCGGAGGGCGCACGCATCGCGGGCATCGAGCGGGACGCGCGCGAGTTCGAGGCCGACGTGCACGCGCTCGTCGCCACGGCGGCACCGGAGCTCGCGGAGCTACCGCCGGAAGCGGCGGCGGATCGCCTGGTGGCGGCCCATCGCGAGGCGCTCACCGCGCGCGACGCCCAGGAGCAGCGGGCGCGGGAGCTGAGCGAGAAGGAAGACGAGCTCGGCGCGCTGCGCGCGCGGGAGCAAGGGCTGTCCGCGGCGCTCGCGGAGCTCTGCCGTCGCGCCGGGGCAGGGAGCTTGGACGAGCTTCGTGAGATGGAGGAGCGCGCGGAGCAGCGAGCCAAGCTCCTGGAAGAGCGCCAAGGCATCGAGCGGGCGCTGACGGAAGCATCCGACGGCCTCACGGTGGCGGAGCTCGAGCGGGAGCTCGCGGGCGTGTCGCGGGACGACGCCAAGCTGCGCCTTCCGGAGATCGAGCGGGAGCTCGAGGAGCTGGACGAAAAGCGCGAGGCGCTGCTCGGTCACATCGCCACGTTGGAGCAGGCGCTACTGCGCTTCGAGTCCACGGAAGGAGAGGAAGCGGCGCTCGAGCTCGAAGCGAAGGCCGCGGCGGTGCAGGCGGACGTCGAGCGTTGGGTGCGGCTGCACCTCGCCACCGCCGTGCTCTCCCGGGAGATCGAGCGCTACCGGCAAGAGAACCAAGGGCCGGTGCTCGAGCGCGCCAGCGCGATCTACTCGCGCCTGACGCACGGCCGCTACGTGGGGCTCACGGCGGAAGTGGGCAGCGGGGATCGCGTGGTGCTCCACGCCCGGCGCGCCGACGAAAAGCCGGTGGAGCTCGACGGCTTGAGCGACGGCGCCCGCGATCAGCTGTACCTCGCGCTGCGCCTGGCCACGCTGGAACGTCACGCGCAGACGGCGGAGCCCCTGCCGCTGGTGCTCGACGACGTGCTCGCGAGCTTCGACGAGGAGCGCACCGCGGCGGCGCTATCCGTGCTGGCGGACGTGGCGCAGACCACGCAAGTGCTGCTCTTCACGCACCACGCCCACTTGGTGGAGCAGGCCAAGAGCGTCCTTGGCAAGGCGCAGCTCCGGGTGCACGAGCTTCGACGCACGGGGCCGGGGCCCGAGCTTCGCGCCTCGAGCTGACGCGCGCTGCAGAGCCGCCGCGCTGTTTCCGCGGCGGAGCGACAAGCTAACGCTGGTCGGGCTTCTCGCGAGCCAAGAGCTCGTCGATGCGCACGCCGTCGATGACCAAGCCCTCGATGTTCGCGTCCTCTATCACGACACCGGAGAGATCCACGTTCTCGAGCTTGGAGCCGGACAGGTTCGCGTCCGAGACCTGCACGCCGGAGAGGTTCGCGTTTTCGATGCGAGCGGCGGAGAGATCCACGTCCGAGAGCCGGGCGCCGGCGAGGGACACGTTGTCGAGCTTGGCCCGCGGGGCGTTGGCATCCGACAGTGACAGATCACTGGCCTCGATGTTGTCGAGCGTTGCGCCGGCGAGGTTCGCGTCCGAAAGCGTGCTCTTTTGCAGATCGATGTTGGTGAGCCGCGAGCCCTTCGCGTTGGCGTCATCCACGACGACGCCTTCGAGCGTCACGTCGTGGAGCTTGGCGCCGGCGAAGGTCGCATCTTCCACCACCGCGGCCTCGGCACTGACGTCCTCGAAGCGCGCGTCCTTCAAGCGGGTGCGCACGAAGTGAGCGCCGGACAGATCTTCGTCCTCGAAGCGCGCGGCGTCCTTGTTCTTCTTCTTGGCCACGGGATGTTGGGGCTCTCGCGCGCCCCGAGCTGGGGCGCGCGAAAGCGGCGGGCTCAGCCGGCGGCCTTGGCAGCGCCGAGGGCGGCGTCGTAGTTGGGCTCGTTGACGATGTCCTCCACGTACTCCACGTGCTTGACGACGTCGTCCTTGCCGATGACGAACACGGCGCGGACCTCGAGACCCTTGGAGGGCGCGAAGGTGCCGAAGGCCGTGCCGAAGTTCCGGTCCTTGTAGTCGCTGGCGGCGATGATCTTGTCGCTGCCGGTGGCGCCGCACCAACGCTTCTGGGCGAAGGGTAGGTCCATGCTGACGACGTAGACCTTCACGTCACCCAGCTTTTCCGCCTCCTTGTTGAAGCGGCGCATTTCCGTGTCGCACACCGGAGTGTCGAGCGACGGCACGGCGCAGATGATCCGCGTCTGCCCCGCCATGTCCTTACCGGTAATGGCGCTCATGTCGGTGCCCACGATGCTGAAGTCCGTGGGGGCCTTGTCCCCGACTTTGATCTCGGGACCGAGCACGTCCGTGGGCGCGCCCTTCCACTTCACGGCGCCCTTGCGCAATTCTGCCATGACGATTCCTCCTCGTTGAGCGCGGAAGATGTGACCCTGGGGTAGGGGCGTCAAGCGGGGGCGGGACCGGATGCCTGCGGGCGCCATCCGCGGAGGGCCAGCTCTACGAGGTCGAGGCGATCCTGCCCCCAGTACAGATCGTCGCCGACGGCGAAGGTCGGCGCGCCGCACACGCCGCGGCGCTGGGCCTCGCTGGTGTTGTCGCGCAGCGCCTGTTTCACCTCGGCGCTCGATGCGCGATCGACCAGCGCCGGCGCGTCGTTCAGGATCCGGCGCAGCACGTCGGAGTCGGAGACGTCTTGGTCCTCCGCCCACACGGCGCGAAACAGCCGACGGCTCACCTCCGCGATGTGCGGGCCGGCCGCGAGGGCCACGCGCAGCGCCAGCACGCTCCGCAGCGGGAACGTGGACGGAAAGCGGAACGGGATGTCGAAGCGTTCGGCGAAGCGCTCGAGGTCGCGGCGGAGGTAGCGCTGCTTGGCGCTGGGAAACGAGAACAGGGGCACGTCCGGTGTGCCGATCTCGCGGAACAGGGCGCCGAGCAGCATCGGGCGCCAGCGGACGCTGGCGCCCGTGCGAGCGGCGACCGCGTCGATGCGCAGCGCGCCGAGGTAGGCGAAGGGACTCGAGAAGTCGTAGAAGATCTCGACCTCGCCGGGCGGCGTGCCCAGCGCGGGCGGCGAGAAAGCGAGCACGCTCGCCGTCTCGCCCAGCGCGCGCGCCACGAAATCGAGGCGGTCCTGTCCCCAGTACAGCTCGTTCTCGACGAACAGCGCGGGCGCGCCGAACACGCCGCGGCGGAGCGCTTCGTCGGTGCGCTCTCGGAGCTCTTGCTTCACTTCTGGAGCTTCGGCGCGCCGCAAGAGCAAGCTGGCGTCGAAGCCGGCGGCGGCCAGGGCCTCGGCGATCACCGCGGGGTCGGCGAGATCACGCCCTTCGGCCCAGTACGCCGCGAAGAGGGCCTTGCTCGCTCGCGGCACGTCGCCGCTGGCGAGGGTGGCGCGGAGCGCGGTGACGGTACGATTCGGATGCGTCTTCGGCATGCGGAGCGGCACGCCCCAGAGCTCCGCCCAACGCAACATGTCGAGCCCGTTGTGGAGCGCTCGCGCGGGAACCAGCGTGGTGGCTTCGCTCGGCGTCCCGTCGAGGGCGCGAAACAGCCCGCCGAGCAGGAACGGTCGATACGAAAGCTCGGCGCCGGTCTTTTCTGCGAGCTCTTGGATGCGCGTCGACGCGAGGTAGGCGTAGGGGCACGAGTAGTCGAAGTAGAAGTCGAGCTTCACGGGGCCATCTTGCACCAGGTCGAGCGTGACGGGGCGCGCTTCCGCGGAGGCGGTGACTCACGGCGCGAGGGCGAGGTCTCCTACCAGGCTGTTGTCGAGCAGGGGGACCGGCGAGGCCTGGTCGAAGTAGTCGCGCGGAACGGAAAGGGTGAAGGCGCTCCGGAGCGGCGTCGTGTCGCTGATGGGCCGCGCACTCGCTCGGTCGTACTTGAACAGCACGCGAATCGGACGGCCGCGGAACGTCGCCGGTTGTCGCACTTCGAAGGTCGCCAGGGGCGCGACGCCGTCGTCCTGGCCCTCCGCACTGTCGTCGTGCCACGCAAAGTTGGGATCGTAGGCCGTCAAGAGCGCGGTGACAGCAACGAGGTCGGCGTGCGGCGTGGCCGTGGGCTTGGCGGAGCTGATGGACTCTGGCGCGCTGCTCTCGTGGGGCGCACGGTCCGAGGGCGGCGGGGCGGAGCGGGCGCAGCCGGCGAGGAACAAGACCAGCAACGGCACACGGAAGCCTCGGCAGCTCGGCATGCGACGAGCCGTAGGGTGACGAAGAGCGCGGCGTCAAGGCAAGCGATGTGTCCTTGACCGTCCGTCTCCGCGCCCATGCCCGTCTCCGTGCCCGCGCGATGCTCGGGCCAACGCGGTCGCGGCGCGACGGGGATCGCGCCGGACCGACAACATCATGGAGCTAAAGAGACCCTTCCAAGACTTCGATCTTCGGATTCTGCGCTCGGGCATCGTGTGCCAAGCGCTCGGCTTCGGCGGACTTGCCCTGGGCCTTGCGCACGCGGGCGGCGGTCCACAGGATGTCGGCGCGGCGGAGCGGCGTGGCGAGGGCGCGATCGACGTTCGTGGCGGCGGCCTCCAGATTGCCGGCCTCGAGCTCGGCCTTCGCAAGGGCTGCGTAGCTCACGGCGTTGGGTCGCAGCTTGGCGTTGTCGGTCAACAGCTCGACCGCGCGCTTGGCGTCGCCCGCGGAGAGGAACAGCTCGGCGGCGTGCCAGGCCATCGCCTCGGGGTACTTGCGGATGAGCTTGGCGTAGCGCTTCTTGGCCTGAGCGAGGAGCTCGTCGGCTTCGGCGTGTTGGCCCTTCTTTTCCAGGATGCGGGAGAGGGCGCCGAGGAACTCGGGATCGTTCGTGAGGGCGATGACCTTGCGGTAGTGCTTCTCCGCCGCGGCGGTCTTGCCGACGACGCCTTCGAGCTCGGCCAGGTGCTCGAGCGCCATGGGATAGCTCGGCAGGCGCTCGACGGCGGCGCGGTAGAAGGCCTCGGCGCGATCGAAACGGCCGGTGTGGAGATAGAACAGACCGCGCTGCACGTTCAGCCAAGCGATGGGCAGGGGAGAAACGTCGCGGAACAGCGTCTCTGCGCAGGCGAAGGCTTGCTCTGCCTCGGTCACGTTGCCGAGATCCTGCTCGAGGTGCGCGAGCTTCACCAAGCTGCCAAAGGTCGGGTGCCGCTCGGCCAGGGCGCGGATCTCGGGGATGCTCTCGTCGTACTGACCCAGGTTGTAGCGGAGATCCGCGAGGGTGGCGCGGGACGCGCTATCAGGGCGAAGCTCGTGAGCCTTCTCGGCGAGCGTGAGGGCTTCGTCGAAACGATGCATCGTCGACAAGGTGGACGAGGCCAGGGCGAGCAGCGACGGATCGCGAGGAGACTTCGCGAGGGCAGCTTCGATGTCGTCGAGGCCAGCCGAGATCTCGCCGAGGTCGCCGTGGAGCTTACCGCGGGCGACGCGAGGACCAGCGTATAGAAGCGCTGCGGCGCTCGAGCCCGGGTTCTTCTTCCACACCTTGGAGCCGGCGCTGACGCGGGCGTCGAGATTGCCGAGGAAGATCTTCGCGTCGGTGGTGGGCAGCTCCGCCTGGGTGCGGGGGCGGAGCAGCACCGTTTCCGGTGTGACGCGGGGCTTCTGCGTGCGAACCGGAGCCGTCGTGGTCTTGGTTTTCGGCTCGTCGTGGGGGCTCGCGCAGGCCACGGCGAGGGCGGCAAAGAGCAGGGTGCGTTTCATGGCGCCTTTCGGGGCGAGCGGCCGCCGCGGTGCACGGAGGAGCACCGCGGCAGCCTCTCTTTGGGGGTGGGGTCAGTGCGGGGCTGCGAGATAGGGAAAGGCGTCGCTGAAGGCGACGTCGTTCTGATCGATGGCGTCCGTGACCGTGGTGGTGCCGCTGGCGTCCACCAGGCTCTGCAACGTCTTGTCCATCACGTCTTCGTCGAGGGTGCGCCCGCCGCACTTGTTCGGAACTTGAAGCTCCAGTGCCAGGTACGCTCCGTCGCAGTCGTCGATGGAGATGTCGATCATGAGCTGATCGTTGGCGATCACGCCGGCCAGTACGCTGCGTTGAGAGGCCAACAGGCCGTTCGTCGCGTCACCGTCCAGACCATCCACCGCCGCGAGGGATGCCTCGATGTCGGAGGCATAGGTCGTGGCCCAGCTCGATTCCGGCGCCTTGTTGTAGGCGTCCTTCTTGTCGCTGGGGATGAGGGCGGTGTTGATGCCCGGGCGACCCATGCGGTCGACCTGACCCACGGCCAGGCCGCCGCCGCTGCCCGCGGCGCCGGCCATGCCGCCGGTGCCCGCCATGCCGCCGCCACCGGAGCCGGCGCTGCCGCCTCCGGTGCCGCCGGTGGAGCTTCCGGCCGCGCCGCCGGTGCCGCCGCTGCCGGAGCCACCGCCGCTGCCGGGGCTCTTCGTGTCGTCGTCGCTTCCGCACCCGCCGAGGGCCAGCGCCAAGGCGGAGAGGGCGAACAGTGCTTTCGCGTGCTTCATGCGCTCTCCTCAGATCCCGGTGCGGGTGGTGGCGGCGTGAACGGCGAGCTTCGTGGTGCCGTTGAACACCGAGTTCTTCACGTCCACCACGATGGACAGCACGTTGGCGCCGGCGAGAAAGTCGGTGCCTTGGTTGTCGGTGAGGAGCCCCACCTGAGTGGGATCCGCCTGCACCTTCTTGAACGCCTCCAGATCGAAGAAGAACGGATCGTCGCGAAGCCCTGCGAACAAGCGCATGTCGTCGTTCGCTGCATCGCCGGCGTTCACCGCGCCCACGTCGGTGGTTGCGGTGACGCTTCCGGGTCCGGTGCACGTCACCTTCTGCGGCGTGCCGGTGTCGGCGGTGCACTTGATGTTCATCTTCTTGGTCGCGTCCGCCGCGTCCTCGATCCGAAACTCGTAGTCGACCTTGTCGGAGAAGCGGCTCTGCTGATCCGCCAGCGGAAACACCGTCATCACGAACACGGTTCGCTTGGTGGCTCCGGCTGCCGGATCCTTGCTTCGGAAGACGAACAGATCGTTGATGTCGGCCGCCGGGTCGGCCTCGGCGCCGGGGGCGTCGAGGTGGTCGGCAGCGTTGCTACTCCTGCCGACGAGCAACAAGCCCGCGGCGACGAACACGGGTACGCCTAGGGCGAGTCCCCATTTCCTGCGCATGCATCCCTCCATTGGGTGGAGCGGCGGATGAGATTCCGCACGCACGCGGTGAGGTACGAGGGGCCCGACGGCTCGGATCGGAGCCGGTCAGGAATTCTTCACGTTGACCGCACCCAGCCCCGGGATCTCGATGCCCGTGACCACGACCGTGGCAAGGAGCAACGGCGAGTCCTCGTCCACCGTGAAGGCGTGGGCGCTGCCGGCGGGCATCTCGTGGATGTCCCCGGGGCGGTAGTGCCGACCTTCCGAGTCCGTGTAGCTGCCTTCCAGCAGCAACACGCGCTCGTCCCCCAAATGCTCGTGGTGTGGGAACGGCATCCCAGCGGGGAGGCGCACGAAACCTGCATCTGCCGTGGCCACGCGGGGACCGCCTTCCAGATGAAAGAGCGAGCTGCCGGGCAGCGGGCCGGCAGTCCAGGTCGCCGGGTCGGCAATCTCCGTCAGCAGCTCACGAATGCGCTCCGCGCCCAGGTCGAAGAGCTCGGATAGGCGCCGCTCGAACGGTGCGAAGCGCTCCCTGCTGCTGCTGCTGGAGGCCAGGAGCCGTGCGCGCAGACCGACGGGCAGCGGGGTAGTCTCTGCGGCGGTCGCGACCAGCGCGAGGGCTTCCCGAAGCTCTTCGGGGGCGTCTTCCAGGGCCTCGAGCGCGAACTCCGGGACGTCGCGGTCGTTTGCCATCTCAGCCTTCCTCCCCCAGCGCCGCCCGCAGCTTGGAGAGCGCGGCTGCCACTCGGGATTTGACGGTCCCCACCGGCGCGCCCACGCGCGCGGCGATTTCCGTCGACGACAGGCCCTCGAAGTAGCCGAGGAGCAGCACGTGTTGCTGCTCTTGGGGCAGGGCGAGGAGCGCGCGCCGCAGGCGTGCGCAGTCGGGGGCCAGAGAATGGTCGCCGTCCACGGCTGCCTTGGGACGCTCCGGGAGTGCCTCGGTTCGGCTGACGGCGGCGGATTTTTTGTGGTCGAGGGCGCGACTGCGCGCGCGCAAGAGAAGCCAAGTGCGGACGCCCCCACGTCCGGGGTCGTAGGTTTCGGCGCGCCGCCAAGCTTCCAGGAATACGTCGTGGACCAGATCTTCGGCTTCGGCGGCGGAGCCGACGATGCGGCGCACGAGGGCGAACACCAGCGGCGCATGGCGGTCGTACAGCGCCGCCAGGGCGGCACGGTCGCCGCGCGTCAAGCGCGCTACGAGCTCCGCGTCGCTCTCCACGAGGCGAACGTACCAGGGGGCCGGACCCTTCGCCAGTCCGAGACAAAGCTGCACGACGCGGATACGACGGGGCCCGGGGAGTGGATCGCTGCTATTTTCGCGGCCCCATGCTTCCGGACGAGGTGAGCGTCATGCTGGGCTTGGACGAGCCCGACGACCCCGAGCACGTGCGAGCGCGCGTCGCCCGCGCGCTGGGTGTTCGAGAAGCGGAGCTGCCGCCGCTGACGGTGAAGAAGCGGAGCATCGACGCGCGCCGTGGTCGCGTGCGTTTCCGATTGCTGGTGGGGCTCGAGGGCGAGCCTGAGGAGCTTTCGCCGGAGCTGCCCCGGGAGGTATCGGGCCCCGCTGAGGTGGTGATCGTCGGCGACGGCCCAGCCGGCATGTTCGCGGCCTACGAGCTGGCGCGCCGCGGCGTGGCGAGCGTGGTGCTGGATCGCGGCAAGCAGGTTCGGCCACGGCGCAAGGATCTGCGTGGGCTCACTCAGCTCGGCGTGGTGGATCCCGACAGCAACTACTGTTTCGGCGAAGGCGGCGCCGGAACCTACAGCGACGGCAAGCTCTACACGCGGGCCCACAAGCGCGGCAACGTCCGGGACGTGCTGGAGGTGCTCGCGCTGCACGGCGCGCCGCCATCCATCTTGGTGGACGCGCGCCCGCACATCGGTAGCAACCGCTTGCCGTTGGTGGTGACGGCCCTTCGCGAACGGCTGGAGGGCGTCGGCGTGCGCTTTCGGTTCGAGGCGCGGGTCACGGAGTTGCTCTTGGACCAGCGCCGCGTTGCAGGCGTGCGGCTTGCGGATGGCAGCGAAATCCCGGCGCGCCAGGTGGTGATCGCCACGGGTCACTCCGCGCGGGACGTGTTCATGCTCTTGGACCGCGCTGGGGTGGAGCTCGAAGCCAAGGCCTTCGCCATGGGCGTGCGCATCGAGCATCCGCAGCCGCTCATCAATCGCATCCAGTACGGCGCAGCGGCGGGGCATCCCAAGCTCCCCGCGGCGGCGTATCAGTTGGCGGACCACGGAGTGTTCTCCTTTTGCATGTGCCCCGGCGGCTTCGTGGTGCCCGCGTCCACGGAACCCGAGGGTCTGGTCGTGAATGGCATGAGCCTCTCTCGTCGCGACTCTCCCTTCGCGAACTCCGGCCTCGTGGTGTCGGTGGAGCTCGAAGACCTCGAGGGCACCGGTCCACTGGCGGGGGTGGAGCTGCAGCGTCGGCTGGAGCAGGCGGCGCTCCTGGCGGGGGGCGGGAGGCTCCGCGCTCCGGCCACCCGCGCCACGGATTTCGTCGCGGGGCGCGGGTCGAGCACGGTGCCCAAATCCAGCTACGTGCCCGGCATCGTGGCCACGGACGTCGCCGAGGTGCTGGGCCCGCGGATCTCGAATCGCCTGCGCCAAGCGCTGAGCGGCTTCGATCGCCGCATGCGCGGCTACCTGACGGACGAGGCAGTGCTCATCGGCGTGGAGTCGCGCACCAGCTCGCCCGTGCGGGTGCCTCGAGATCCGGAGACGCTGGAGTCGCCGAGCGTCGAAGGGCTGTATCCGGCGGGAGAGGGCGCCGGCTATGCGGGCGGCATCGTGAGCGCTGCCGTGGATGGCATGCGCGTGGCCCGATCCATCCTTCAGAAACGCGTCGCCATGCGGTGCAGCACGCCGATGAACGCGTAGGTGCCGTGCACGATGCCGAGCTCGTCGGGGCTGTCGAGCACGGTGGAGAAGGTGAACAGGCCATCCAAGTTCTTGTCGAAGCTGCACAGCACCACCGGGCCGGCGCGCGTCACGTTCTTGGGGCGTCCGGGCGTGACCACGTACTCGAGCATGGCGCCGCCCTTGAACTTCAGAGCGCCTCCGAAGTCGTACACGTAGCCGACGCGGTTGTAGACGGCGAAGGGTGGCTCGATGATCGCGCGGCTCACCTCTTCGTACAGATGGATGTCCCGCGGCGCGTCCACATAGAACGGATGGGTGTTGATGAACGCCGCTCCGTGGAGCACGGGGGCGAGCAGCGTCACGTCGAGATCCGCCGCGTGATAGGTGGAGCGGCGGCCGCCATCGCTCAAGTGGATCTCGGAGACGTCGTGGCTCGCCCGCTGGGGCATCTCTTGACGATCGAAGGGGTAAACGGCCCGTACCCCGGTCTGCACGTCCAAGAAGGGGAGGCTCGCCCGCCAGCCGATGTAGGGCTGGGTGAAGCTGTTGGTCGTGAGCCAGTGGGCATCCAGGCCCACGAAGGACCAGAAGGGCGCGCCGTAGCCCAGCGTCAGCCGCGGCCGGAGGTAGATGAAGCCGGCGTCGGTGGCGAGGGAGACGAAGGGCGTGGCGCGGCTCGACTGCCAGGGGGACAGCCGTGGCAATCGGTTTTCAGCGGGCGTGGGCGCCGCTGCGTTCGCAGCCAGCGCGACGCACAGCGTCGCCAGGGTGGTGGCGGATAGCGGGATCCCCTTCAAGAAAGCTCGGCCTCAGCCGAAAGCTCATATCATCCAACGCTGTCATGGGGGAAAGAGTCGGCGTCTTCCACCGCCACCACCTCTCCAGAGAGCTCCCCCGAGCTCAGGACCAGCTCGGTGATCTCGGCGGGCGCTCCCAGTCGCATGGGCGGTCCCCAATAGCCCGTCCCGTTGCTCACCCACACCAGCGTCCTTTCGAAGGTCTCGAAGCCGCTGACGACGGGTTGCTGCAGTCGGACCAACCAGTTCCAGGGCCACATCTGGCCGCCGTGGGTGTGACCGGACAGCATCAGGCCCACGCCCTGGTCTTTGGCTTCGAAGACGGCTCGAGGCTGGTGCGCGAGCAGCACGAGCTCGCGAGCGGGGTCTCGACCGAGGACGGCCTTGGGCAGATCTGCGCCGTGCCCGCGGCCGAAGCGATGGGCGCTCGAGTCGTCCACCCCGGCCAGATCGAAGCTGGCGTCGTCGTTTCCGAGGGTCACGCGCTCGTTGCGCAGCACCCGCACGCCGAGGCGGGTGAGCTCGTCGCACCAGTCTTCGGCGCCCGAGTAGTACTCGTGGTTGCCGGTCACGAAGTAAACACCGTGGCGAGCGCGCAGGCCGGTCAACGGCGCGACGTGCTCTCGAAGCTGTTCGACGGAGCCGTCCACCAAATCTCCGGTGATCACGATGGCGTCCGGTTCGAGGGCGTTGGTGGTGGCGACCACGCGTTCGATGAAGTCTCGCAGGATGGTCGGACCCACGTGGATGTCGCTGAGCTGCACGAGCTTGAAGCCATCCAGAGCCTTGGGCAGGCGTGGGAGTCGAACCTTTGCGCGCCGCACCGTCAGCCGGGTGAGTCCTTGGTGCGTGGCGACGGCGCCGAGCGACGTCGCGACCAGGGCGACGCCGGCGCCGAACATGCGGGAGACCGCCAGGCGCCGCGCGGGGTCTACCGGGTCACCGTTCTGCAACAGGCGCGCGAACAGGCGACCGACGTCACCGATGCCGAGCAGCACCACGGTGAAGAACATCAGCCCCATCCAGCCGAACATGCCGAGCAGCAGCGGCCGCATGTTCTCCAGTGGCCGCATGCGATAGAGCCAGAGGGTGAGGGGGATGCTGGCGCAGAGCAGGATCACCAGCGCCGTCAGCAGCCGAAAGGCCAGGGGCGGTAGCCCCGGATCCCGGACCAGGCGCGCCCAGATGTAGTAGTGGAGCCCGGCCGTCAGCGAGAGCGCGACGCCGAAGAATACGAAGAACGACGCGCTGCGCGACACGGCACATTCTTATGGAGCCCACGGCCGAGCCGGCAAGGGCTTCCGTTTTGTCCTAGACATACTATGAACAGGACATGCGTCTGGCCGTGGTGGGTACCGGCATTTCCGGTTTGGTTTCCGCGCACTTGCTCGCGGCCGACCACGACGTCGTGGTGTTCGAGCAGGCGGACACCATAGGAGGGCACACCCACACCGTGACCGTCCCCGGTGGCGCGCGGGTGGACACCGGGTTCATCGTCTTCAACGAGTGGACCTACCCGAGCTTCGTGCGACTGCTCGAGCGGCTGGGCGTGGCGTCCCAGCCGTCGAACATGAGCTTCGGTGTGCGGGACGAAGCGCGGGATCTCGAGTACTCCGCCACCAGCTTGAGCGCGCTGTTCGCGACGCGGCGGAACTGGGTGCGACCCCAGCACTACCGCATGCTGCTCGATCTCTTCCGCTTCTCGCGCCGCGCACCGCAGGTGCTGCACGATGACGGTGACGACCTTTCGCTCGGGGAGTTTCTGGAACGGGAAGGCTTCGGCAAGGAGCTCGTCGAGCACTTCGTGATCCCGATGAGCGCTGCGATCTGGTCGGCGGATCGTCGCGAGGTGCTCGCTGGTCCGGCCCGCTTCTTCGTCCGGTTCTTCGTGAACCACGGCATGCTGAACTTGGTGCACCAGCCGACGTGGCGTGTCGTGTGCGGTGGCTCTGCCAGCTACCTCGGGCCGCTGACGGCGCCATTCCGCGATCGCATTCGGGTCGGGACACCCGTTACCGCGGCGCGGCGACAAGATCAGGGAGTGGAGCTCACGCTCCGAGGCGGGGGGCGGGAGCGCTTCGACGAGGTGATCCTCGCCTGCCACAGCGACCAGGCTCTGGCCTTGCTCGCGGATGCCACGGATGCCGAGCGCGAGGTGTTGGGTGCCATTCGCTACCAGCAGAACGACACCGTGCTGCACACCGACGTGAGCGTCTTGCCGAGGCGAAAGCAGGCCTGGGCCGCCTGGAACTACCACCTCACGGGGCGCGAAGGCGGGCCCGTTGCGGTGACTTACAACATGAACCTGCTTCAGGGCCTCAGCGAGCCCGAGACCTACTGCGTGACGCTGAATCCCAATCGCCCCATCGATCCGGCGCGGGTGATTCGTCGTATCCGTTACCACCATCCCGTGTTCACCCGACAGGCCGTCGCAGCGCAGAAGCAGTTCGAACGCATCAGCGGCGTACGGCGCACCCACTTTGCCGGCGCCTACTGGTACAACGGCTTTCACGAAGATGGGGTCCGGAGCGCGCTGCGTGTGGCGCGGCGCTTCGGAAGGTGGCTTTCGTGATGCATAGCGCGCTCTACCGAGGAACCGTGCGGCACCGCCGCAAAGAACCCGTGGGCCACGCGCTCTCCTACCAGATCCACATGGTGTACCTGGATCTCGACGAGCTGCCGGCGGTGCTGGCCCAGCACCCCGCCTGGTCGAGCACGCGGCCGGCGCTGGCGTGGTTCAGGCGCGCGGATCACTTCGGTGACCCTCGCCAGACGCTGTCCCACTCGGTTCGCGCGCTGGTGGCGGAGCGGACCGGCGTTTCGCTCTCCGGGCCCATCCGCCTTCTGACCCATCTGCGTTACTTCGGTCTGGTGTTCAACCCGGTGAGCTTCTTCTACTGCTTCGACGAAGCAGGGCAGGAGCTGCGCGCGGTGGTGGCGGAGGTGAGCAATACGCCCTGGGGCGAGCGGCACCTGTACGTGGTCGGCGGCAGCGGCGCCAAGATCCGCGAGCGGTTTCCCAAGGCGTTTCATGTCTCGCCCTTCATGCCCATGGATCAGACCTACGACTGGGCCTTCACACGGCCGGGCTCCGGGCTCGTGGTGCACATGCGGAACTTGCAAGGTGGTCGCGAGATGTTCGACGCCACGCTCTCGCTGCGCCGCGAGCCCCTCACGCGCGCCAGCATGAGCCGGGCGCTCTTCGGCCACCCACCGATGACCGCCAAGATCCTGCTGGCCATCTACGGGAACGCGTTTCGACTTTGGCACAAGCGGGTGCCGTTCTTCGAGCACCCGAAGAGGAGCGTGTCATGAGAGATTCGATCGCGATCGAACCCGCGCTCGGACCTTCCGCCGACCTCGGGCATCGTCTGGCTCGCCAGTTCGTGCTGCGTCTCGGCGCGCACATCCGCCACGGCCGTATCGTGGTTCGCGATCCTCTCGGTACCGTGGAGTTCGGGCGCGAAACGGAGGAGCTGCCGCTGTCGGTGAACGTCACCGTGCACGATCTCCGGCTCTGGTCCGTGTTGGCGCTGTCCGGGTCCATCGGGGCGGGGGAGGCCTGGGTCGAAGAGCTGTACGACACCGGCGATCTGGTTGGCCTGGTTCGTATCCTGGTGCGCAATCGCGCCGCCATGCAGCGCCTGGATGGACCGCTCTCGCAGCTGACGCAGCCGCTGCATCGCGCCTTCCACAAGTTGCGCCGGAACACGCCGGGCGGGGCGCGGGAAAACATCGCCGCGCACTACGACCTCGGCAACGCGCTCTACGCGACGTTCTTGGATGAGACGATGAGTTATTCGGCGGGCATTTTCGAGACGCCGGAGAGCTCGCTTTTCGATGCCAGCCGCGCGAAGAACGAGCGCGTGTGCGACAAGCTCGGGCTCGGGCCGAGCGATCACGTGCTCGAGATCGGCAGCGGCTGGGGCGGCCTCGCCTTGCACATGGCGAGCCGCTACGGCTGCCGGGTCACCACCGTAACCCTGAGCCAAGAGCAGCGCGCCTTCGTGGAGAAGAAGATCGCAGACCAGGGGCTGTCGTCCCGCGTGTCCGTGGAGCTTCGGGACTATCGCAGCGTTCAGGGCCGCTTCGACAAGATCGTCAGCATCGAGATGATCGAGGCGGTCGGCCACGAATATCTCCCGGTCTTCTTCGAGAAGCTGGGGGCGCTGCTTCAGCCGGACGGCGTCGCCGTGTTGCAGTCCATCACCATTCGGGATCAACAGTTCGATGCGAGCAAGAATGCCGTCGACTTCATCAAGCGGTACATCTTCCCCGGCAGCTGCATCCCGAGCATTACGGCCTTGCTCGGCGCCGCGACGCGCGCGAGCGATCTCACTCTCACGCACCTGGAAGACATCACCCCGCACTACGCGCTGACCCTGCGGCACTGGCGGGAGCGCTTTGTCGCCAACGCCGGCGAGGTCGAACGCCTGGGCTATGACCGCTCGTTCCGGCGCCTGTGGGAGTTCTATCTGGCATACTGCGAAGCAGGATTTCGCGAGCGCTACATCGGCGACGTTCAGCTCGTGTTCGCGAAGCCCGGCTTCGGTCTCGGTGCTTGATGCCGGCGTGGCTCGACTTCGTCCTGTTCCAAGGCGTGTGGTTCGCGGCCGTGCTGGGTGCCGCCCGCGGCGCTGCCTTCGCAGGACCCTTGGCGGCGATCGGCTACGTCGCCCTGCGCCTCGCCAGCAAGACTCCCGCCCGCCGCGTGCTCGTTCTGGGCGGAAGCGGTGCGCTCCTCGGCTTCGGCGTGGACGGGGCGTTGCGCTCCGCCGGGTGGGTCCACTACGCGGCCGCTCCTGGGCCGACCTGGCTGGCGCCGCCGTGGATCCTCGGCTTGTGGGTCGCGTTCGCGCTCACCTTCGCGGGCTCCCTGTCATGGCTCACCCGCCGCCCCCTCGCGTCCGTGCTGCTTGGTGCCGTGGGCGGACCCGTGGCGTTTTGGTCCGGTGAGCGCCTGGGTGCGCTTTCTCTGAATGCGTCCACGCTTTGGGTGCTGAGCGGCGCCTGGGCTCTCGCCACGCCCCTGCTCGCCCGCGTCGCTCTACGTTCTTCGGAAGCCGCATGAGTTTGTCGCTGCACCTCGGAATCGGCGCGGCCGCCATGAGCCTGGTGATGCTGATCCTGCTCGTCGTGGAGCGCGTCCGTCGCGATGCGAGCCACGTGGACGTCGCGTGGGCGGCCGGCATCGGCGCGCTGGCGGTGTTCTACGGCGTCACCAGCGGCGCCGCGCTGGAGCGCCGGGTGCTGCTCTCCGCCATGGCCCTCGTCTGGTCGCTTCGCCTCGCGGGACACTTGCTCTTCGATCGAGTGCTGGGAAGACCCGAGGATGGTCGCTACCGAGCGCTTCGAAGGAAGTGGGGCGAGCGCGCGGGATTGGGCTTCTTCTTCGTGTTCCAGGTGCAGGCGCTCTTGAGCGTCGGCTTCTCGCTGCCCATCGCGGTCGCCATCGACAGCCCTGCGCCCGCGCCCCGCGTCTGGGAGTGGCTGGCGCTCTCGGTCACACTGCTCTCCGTGGTGGGGGAGAGCATCGCCGATCGCCAGCTGGCGCGCTTCCGCGCGCGCCGCGAATCGCGCGGCAAGACCTGTCGTGAAGGCCTGTGGCGCTACTCGCGTCACCCGAACTACTTCTTCGAGTGGCTCGGCTGGTGGGCGTGGGTGCTGGCCGCCGTGGGCAGCCCGCTGTTCTTGCTGAGCCTTTCCGGCCCGCTCTTCATGCTCGTGTTCCTGTTCAAGATCACCGGCATCCCGGCAACGGAAGAGCAAGCCCTCCGCAGCCGCGGGGACGACTACCGGCGCTATCAACGCACCACGAGCATGTTCGTGCCGTGGTTTCCAAAGAAGGGAGACACCGCATGGAGCTCGCGCTGACCAGCGCCATCGAGCTGACGGAACGCGGCCTGGCGCCGGACGTCGTGATTCGCGTGGGCATTCGCAGGCTGCTGGCCCAGCGGCTGGCCAGCGAGCGCCGAGGCGGCGTGGAGGCGCAGCACGAGCGGCTGCGTGCTCTGATTGCAGAGCTCCGCGAGAGCCCCGTCGCGCTCGAGACGGAGCGCGCCAATCAGCAGCACTACGAGGTCCCCGCGGCCTTCTTTCGCGAGGTGCTCGGGCCGCACCTGAAGTACAGCTCCGCGTGGTGGGGACCGGACCAGCGGGACTTGGCGGGCGCCGAGGCCGCCATGCTGCGCATCACGGCGGAGCGTGCGGAGATCGCCGACGGCATGCAGGTGTTGGATCTCGGCTGCGGCTGGGGCTCACTCTCCCTGTGGCTGGCGGAGCGCTTCCCGAACGCGCGGATCGTCGGCATCTCGAACTCGTCCTCCCAGCGGCGCTTCATCCTGGAGACGGCCACGACGCGGGGCCTCACCAATCTGGAGGTGGAGACCCAAGACGTGAACCAACTCGCGCTGGACCGCTCGTTCGATCGCGTCGTCAGCGTCGAGATGTTGGAGCACGTGCGCAACTACGACCAGCTCTTCGCTCGGATTGCCGGCGCTCTCGTGCCGGGCGGCAAGCTCTTCGCGCACGTGTTCTGCCATCGACAGCTCGCCTATCCCTTCGAGGCGGACGGGGCGGACAACTGGATGGGACGACACTTCTTCTCCGGAGGGCTGATGCCGTCGGCGGATCTGTTCCTCCACTTCCAGACGCACGTGGTGCTGGAGGACCAGTGGCTGATCGGTGGTGTGCACTATGCACGCACCGCCCGGGCGTGGCTCGAACGCTTGGACGCCCGGCGCGACGCAGTGCGCCGGGTGTTCGAGGCGTGCTACGGCCCGGGCGAAGCCGAGCGCTGGATCCAACGCTGGCGGGTCTTCTTCATGGCGTGTGAGGAACTGTGGGGATACCGCGAGGGTCAAGAGTGGGGGGTCTGCCACTACCGCTTCGTTCGCCGTTGAGGCGCGTGCTACGCTTCGCGGCGTGACAGCGTGGATGATCAGGCCGGCGGCGGTCCTGGTGCTGGGCACGTGCGTGGCGTGCGGCGGCACCAGCAACGACGTGGCGGGCGCCGGCGGCAGCGCCTGGCTCGGCCGTTAAGCGGCGGCAGCGCGGGCAGCGGCCTCGGGGGCAGCCCAGCGGCGGGAGCGGGGGCAGCTTCATCGACGCGGGCAGCACCGACGCCGGGCCGGAAGGCGGAAGCTGTCCAGATGGCGGCATTCCGGGAGAGCCCGGGTGCGATTGCGGCAAGCTCGAGTTCGCCATCGACACCAAGCAGTCCTGCGCGATCAGCCTCAACACCACCGTGGACGGCGAAGGCTTCATCCAACTCGGCGGACAGAGCCACCGCGTGTTCGCGATGGATCGCTGGGGCAAGGGTCACGTCATCGCGTGGTGTGATGCGACCACCCTGCCGGAGCTCCTCGATGCCTTCGACGTCAAGGGCTACCTGGGCCAGGTGAAGGATCCCAAGGTCGCCTCCTTTGGCGACGAGTACCTGTGCCAGCCGGGCAAGATCCCAGGGCACCCGCTGCAGAGCTGGGTGCAGTACCAGGGGTTCGACCTGCCGGCGAAGTACAAGGGGAACGCCGCCGCGTTGGCGCAGGACTTCGACGTCGTCGTCTTCTGTGGCTTCCGCAACAACTGGCCCACGGACTGGAGCGCGGAGATCTCCGACTACGTGCAAACCCAAGGCAAGGGCTTCCTTGCCGTGATGGATTACGAGGGCGTCGTCCAAGGCGCCGACTTCACCAACATGAGCAAGATCACCGGCCAGGCCGGGATCGTGTTCGAGCCGCTCAATCTCGCCTGGGCGCCGTCATCGACGTCGGTGTCCATCGAGTGCGTTCCAGATCTGCCGCCGCCCCCGCGGTGACACGAGGAGAAGCCCGAGTCATGAAACGATACCAACCATTCTTCCGCCTCCTTACCGTGTGTGCGCTGGCTTCGGCGCTGCCGCTGGCCGGCTGCGTTGCTGACGACAAGGGGGGTGGCGGCGGCAGCGGCGGGAGCTCCGGTAGCGGAGGCAGCGGCGGCGGCACGGGGGGCAGCGCGGGCGCGACGTCGGGTTGCGCCAACGTCGATACTACGGGTTGCGACGTGTCCTTGGAGCCAGGCGCCAACGACGACGAGAGCGTTCAGACGGCGTTCTCCGACGCCAAGAGCGGGAGCACGATTTGCCTGTGTCCAGGGACCTACTCCTTCACCAAGGAGCTGGACCTGAACGTCCCCAACGTCACGGTGAAGGGCCTGGGCGCGTCGATTGAAGACACGGTCATGGATTACGCGGAGCAAACCGTCGACGACGACGGCTTCAGCGTGACCAGTGATGGCTTCACCATCGAGAACATCTGGCTCAAGAACACGCCCGGCAACGGCATCGTGGTTACTGGAGCTTCGGATGTCACCTTTCGCAAGCTGAAGGTGAGCTGGGACGCGGGCAGCGTGACGGCGAACGGCGCCTACGCGGTGTACCCGGTCAAGAGCAAGAACGTGATCGTGGAAGACACCGAGGTCATCGGCGCGGCGGACGCCGGCATCTACGTCGGTCAATGCGACAAGGCCATCGTGCGCAACAGCAAGGTGCACGGCAGCGTGGCGGGCATCGAGATCGAGAACACCACCGACGCGGAAGTCTACGGCAACGAAGCCTACGACAACTCCGCGGGCATCCTGGTGTTCGTGCTGCCCAACCTGGAGAAGAAAGACGGCATGCGTGCCCTGGTGCACGACAACAACGTGCACGACAACAACCACGAGAACTTCGCAGAGAAGGGGAGCATCGTCTCCAACGTGCCGCCGGGCACCGGCATGCTGGTGCTCGCGGCGGATCAGACCGAGATCAAGAACAACACGATCGAGAACAACCAGAGCGTGGGCGTGCTCGTGGTGAGCATGAAGACCCTGGATCTGGTGCTGGCCACCACGCCGGATCCCGCGACGGATCCGTATCCCGAGCAGACCTACATCCACGACAACACCTTCACCAACAACGCCCAGTCGCCCCAGGGCATCCTGGATCTGTTCAAGCTGGCGCCCCTCGAGAACGTGATCTGGGACGGTCAGGTCAATGGCACCGTGACCGGGGACGTGCTCTGCCTCGGGGATCCCCCACTGCCGAGCTTCCGTAACTTCAACGCCGCGGGCGGAGGCCTGGCGGACAACGCCAAGCACAGTACGGACGCCTCGCCCCACGAGTGCAAGTTCCCGGAGCTGTCGCCCGTATCGTGGTGAAGGGTTCGCTCATCGTCGGTCTCGCGTTGGTGGCGGGCTGCTCTGGAGATCCAGAGGTCGAAAGCCCGCCACCGTACGATGGCCCGCCCATTCCCTGGGCCTACAAGCCGTTCCCCAAACAGGCGGTCCCCAAGAGCAATCCCACCACGGACGAAAAGGTCGCCCTCGGGCAGTTGCTCTTCTACGACCCCATTCTGTCGTCCGACCGCAAGGTCGCCTGCGCCACCTGTCACAGCGAGGTGTGGGGCATGTCGGACGGCCTGCCGGTTTCGATTGGCATCGATGGCGAGGGGCCGACGGGACCGGGGCGCACCGGCCCCAACAAGACGCGCCGCAACGCCCAAACGCTGTGGAACGCGGGGTTCCGGAAGAACCTGTTCTGGGATGGCCGGGTGAAGAGTCTGGAGGAGCAGGTGTTGCATCCCCTGGAGGAGCCCAAGGAGCTGAATCGAGATCCCGACGCCGTCGTGGCGGATCTCGCCGCCATCGACGAGTACGCTGCCTTGTTCGAGGCGGCGTTTCCCGGTCAGGGCGTCACCCCGGACAATCTCGCTCGCGCCATCGCGGCCCTGGAGCGCACGTTCGTGAGCGATCGCGCCCCATATGATCGCTACGTCTCGGGAGACGTCGGCGCCCTGAACGAGGAAACCGTTCGCGGCATGAACCTGTTCGGCGAGGCCGGCTGCGCCAGCTGTCACGTGGCGCCGCTGTTCGACAGCGAAAAGTGGGTGGACCGCGGCTTGGCGCAGGGTGCTGACCTCGGTCGCTTCGAGGTCACCGGCAAGGAAGCGGACCGCTACGCGTTCCGGGTGCCCACGCTG
This sequence comes from Polyangiaceae bacterium, assembly GCA_020633235.1. Classification (NCBI taxonomy): domain Bacteria; kingdom Pseudomonadati; phylum Myxococcota; order Polyangiales; family Polyangiaceae; species Polyangiaceae bacterium. The sequence continues at coordinate 1,972,197 of JACKEA010000001.1, forward strand.
CGCAACGCGCGTGACAGCGAGCCTTACTTCCACGACGGCTCGGTGCAGGACCTGCGGGACGCCGTGGCTCGCGAAGTCGCCCGCTCGGTAGACACCGGGGACTCGCGCCCCCTCGCTCCCGACGAGATCGACGCCATCACCACGTTCATCGACAAGGCCCTCACGGATTTGAGCGACGGACCGCATCGTCCCAAGAAGGTTCCGAGCGGTCTCGACATCCCCGTCGACGGCTTTCGCATACCGCGCTGAGCGGTATACTCGAAGAATGAGGCGCTTCGCGGCCGCGTTCTTCACGCTCTTGGTGGTCGGCTGTGGTGGGTCCGGAGATTCGGCCACGTCGCCGCCCGGCAGCGGCGGCAGCGCCGGGACGGACGCCGGCAGCGCGGACTCGGCGCCGGGAGCGCCCAACGGCGCAGCTTGTCTGGAGGACGCGCCCTGCGGCAGTGGCCATTGTGTGGACGGCGTGTGTTGCGACGCGGCGTGCAACGGCGCGTGTCAGAGCTGCGCCATCGCGGGGCACGAGGGCAGCTGCACGCCGTTCGCGGTCGGTACGGATCCAGAGGCCGACTGTGCGGGCACGAGCGGTACGGAGAGCCTGTGCACCGGCAGCTGCGATGGCGCCGGAAGTTGCTTGTTCCCAGACGCTCAGACCACCTGCGGCACCAGCAGCTGCACGGCGGGCACCCAGACCAGCATGGTGTGCGACGGCGCGGGCACCTGCGGCGCGGAGACCATGGACTGCGGGCTCTACGCCTGCAACCCCAACACCTGCAACGTCAGCTGCTCTGGACCCACGGACTGCAGCAATCAGGCGTACTGCGCCAGTGGCAACTGCGAGAAGAAGCTCGCCAATGGCGCGGCGTGCGGCTCCGTGCTCGAGTGCGAGGGCGGCTTCTGCGAAGGTGGCCACTGCTGCGGCACTGCGTGCGCGGCGCCCGCCACCTGCGAGACGGGGAGCTGTAGCTGCGGAGGGAAGACCTGCGCTTCCGGCGCCAGCTGCGTCGTGTGGCACCTGGACAAGGACGGCGACACGTTCGGTGCGGCGGACGCCGCTACGGACCAGATTGGCTGCTCGGACTCACCGCCGGGCGCGGCCTACGTGCTCGACGCTACGGACTGCTACGACGACAACGTCTACGTGTTCCCGGGGCAGACCCAGTACTTCTACGCTCAACGCGGGGATCAGAGCTTCGATTACGACTGCGACGGCCAGGAGGCGAAGCAATACGCCACGGTGCTGCCCAGCATGCAGTGCATCGACTGCGGCTTCAAAAACCCCATCTCCGCCGTGTGTGACGCGTGTCCGTCGTTCTTCGGCGTCGCCTTGTACAACATGGGCTACTCCTGCACCGGCACCCCGGGTTGCAGCGGCGTCGCCACCAAAGAAGCCTTCAAGGCCGCCGTGGATTGCGGCAAGACCGGTACTCTGTACCAGTGCGCCGCCGACAGTTGCTCCACGGCCGAGACCACCGAGCCTCGGGTACAGGGCTGCCGCTGACATTTTCACGGGCGCGTCCGCCGATCCGCGGTAGATCCAAGGACGATGAAGCGTGGAGCTCTGGCCATCGGCCTGTGCTTGGGCCTTGCCGCATCCGGCTGCGGAGGTAGCGAAGACCCGCCCGCCAAGGCGCCCAAAGTGTTCGTGACCCCCGCACCCGAGGGCGAGCCGTACGACCAGCTCTCGGACTGGCACCTGTTCGAGAACGGTCCGAGCCAGAAACCCGCAGAGCGGGTGGTGCCCTACGAGGTCATCAGCCCTCTGTGGTCCGACGGCGCGAGCAAGCATCGCTTCATCCACCTGCCGGAGGGCAAGACGATCGGCTACAGCGCGGAGGACCGCTGGAAGTTCCCGGTAGGCTCCATCCTGGTGAAGACCTTCGGTTACCTCCACGATCAGCGGGACGCTTCCGCGGGGGAGCGCTTGCTCGAGACGCGCCTCTTGGTGCACGAGAGCGACGGTTGGAAGGCCCACACCTACGTGTGGAACGACGAGCAAACGGACGCCGTGCGCAAGTCGGCAGGGACCACGCTCAGCGTGAGCACCATCGACTCGGCCGGCGCCAGCGTGACCTTCGACTACGGCGTGCCCAACTCGACCAAGTGCTCTGAATGCCACGGCAAGGACGCGCCGGACACCTTGGGTGGCAAGACCCGGCAGCTGGATCGCGATCACGACTACGGCAAGGGGCCAGAGAATCAGATCGACCACCTGTACGACCTCGGCTTCCTCGACGCCGCGCCCCCGCCTGCGGCAGAGCGGGTCCATCTCACCGACCCCATGGGAGATGCTCCGGTTGCGGAGCGGGCCCGCTCGTACCTGGATGCAAACTGCAGCCACTGTCACGAAACCGGCGGTAGCGCGTCACAAAGCGGCCTTCAGCTCACCTGGTTCGAGACGGCGCCAGGAACCGATGCGGCCACCTGGGGCGTGTGCAAGGTGCCCACCTCCGCGGGCGGTGCCAATTGCGGCCTCGTGCACGACATCGTGCCGGGCAAGCCGGAAGACAGCGTCCTGCTCTGCCGCGTGAAGTCGCGCGAGCCCAAGGTCCAGATGCCGCCGCTCGCCACGCTGCAAGAAGACAAGAACGGCGTCGCGTTGCTCAGCGAATGGATCGCTCAGCTGAACGAGCCGGCCTGCCCCTGACCGGCTCGCCGGATTGCCGCGACGCGTTGAGCTTCCCAGAGGGAGCGCTGTGGTAGCGTCAGCGCTTCTCGAAAAGGAAGCCATGACCCTCTCTCACGACGTGAAAGCCCCGCTCTCCTCTGCTGGTGTGAAGGCAGCGCCCGCCGATTCCGATCCCCTCGAGACGCGAGAGTGGATCGAGTCGGTCGATGCAGTGATTGATCGCTCGGGAACGGATCGCGCCCGCTACCTGCTGTCGCGCGTGCTCGATACGGCGCAGCGCTACGGCGTTGCGCCCTGTGGCCCGCTGACCACGGACTACATCAACACCATTCCCGCGGAGCAGGAGGCGACGTTCCCGGGCGACGAATGGATGGAGAAGCGGATCCGCCGCATCATCCGTTGGAACGCCGTGGCCATGGTGCACCGGGCCAACGTGATGTTTCCCGGCATCGGCGGCCATCTCTCCACGTACGCATCGAGCGCCAGCCTGTACGAGGTCGGTTTCAACCACTTCTTCCGCGGAAAGGACCGCGACGGAACCTCCGGCGACCACATCTACTTCCAGGGCCACGCGGCACCCGGCATCTACTCCCGGGCGTTCTTGGAAGGCCGCCTTTCCATCGAGGCGATGGAGCGTTTCCGGCGCGAAGCCGAGCTCGGGCGCGGGCTGTCGAGCTACCCGCACCCGCGGCTGATGCCGAACTTCTGGGAGTTCCCCACGGTGAGCATGGGCCTCGGTCCCATCAACGCCATCTACCACGCCCGTTTCAATCGCTACCTGCACTCCCGGGGCATCTGTGACACGTCGGCGTCCCGGGTGTGGGCCTTCTTGGGGGATGGCGAGACCGACGAGCCCGAAGCCCTGGGCAGTTTGTCGATCGCGGCGCGGGAAGGGCTCGACAACCTCACCTTCGTCATCAACTGCAACCTACAGCGGCTGGACGGCCCGGTGCGCGGCAACGGCAAGATCATCCAGGAGCTCGAGGCCGTGTTCCGCGGCGCCGGCTGGAACGTGATCAAGGTGATCTGGGGTCCGGAGTGGGACGAGCTGCTCGCCAACGATCGAGAGGGCGTGCTCCGCCGTCGCATGAACGAGGTCGTGGACGGGCAGTGGCAGAAGTACACGACGGCCACCGGCGAATACACACGCAAGGACTTCTTCGGCGTGGATCCCCGGCTCTTGGCCATGGTGGAGCACTTGACGGACGACCAGATCCGAAAGCTCCGCCGTGGCGGTCACAGCTACCGCAAGGTGTACTCCGCGCTGAAAGCGGCTACCGAGCACAATGGCCGCCCGACGGTCGTGCTCGCGCACACGGTGAAAGGGTGGACCTTGGGCGAGGCCTTCGAGGGCTCCAACGTCACCCACCAGAAGAAGAAGCTGGAGGACGCCGAGCTCAAGGCGTTCCGGGACGTTCTGCATCTACCGGTCCCGGACGACAAACTGCACGAAGCGCCCTTCTACCACCCGGGCATGAACAGCCCAGAGGTGGAGTACGTGCTCGAGCGTCGCCACGCCCTCGGGGGCGTGGTGCCCAAGCGCCGAGATCACGCACCGGTCAAGATCGAGCTGCCGCGCTCCGAGGTGTTCTCGGAGTTCCTCGAGGGCACCGGCAAGGGCGAAGCCTCCACCACCATGGCCTTCGCCCGCATGCTCTCCAAGCTCTTGCGCGACAAGAAGATCGGCCGGCGCATCGTTCCCATCATTCCCGACGAAGCGCGCACCTTCGGCATGGACGCCCTCTTCTCCCAGGTGGGCATCTACTCGTCCAAGGGGCAGCTGTACGAGCCCGTGGACAAGGGCAAGCTCCTTTATTACCGCGAGAGCAAGGACGGGCAGGTGCTGGAAGAGGGCATCACCGAAGCCGGCAGCATGGCGAGCTTCGTCGCTGCGGGCACGGCCTACGCCACTCAGGGCCAGCCGATGATCCCGTTCTACATCTTCTATTCCATGTTCGGCTTCCAGCGCACCGGGGACCTTGCCTGGGCCGCGGGAGACGCCATGGCGCGCGGCTTCATGTTGGGCGCCACCGCCGGCCGCACCACCTTGAACGGCGAGGGCCTGCAGCACGAGGACGGCCACAGTCACCTGCTGGCCAGCACGGTGCCCAGCATCGTGGCCTACGACGTGGCCTACGCCTACGAGCTTGCCGTGATCATCGAAGACGGCCTCCGCCGCATGTTCGGCGAAGAGGAGCACGTCTTCTATTACATCACGCTCCAGAACGAGAACTACGCCATGCCCGCCATGCCCGAGGGTGTTCGTGAGGGCATCTTGCGCGGCATCTACCGCGTGGCGCCGGCGCCGCAGAAGAAGAGCCGCACGGTGCAGCTCTTCGGCAGCGGATCCATCCTGCGGGAGGTCCTCCGCGCGCAGGAGATCTTGGCGGATCGCTTCGACGTGGCAGCGGACGTGTGGAGCGTGACCAGCTACAACGAGCTCCGCCGCAACGCCCTCGCTGCGGAGCGCCACAATCGCCTGCACCCAGAGGACGAGCAGCGCGTGCCCCACGTGCAGACGGCCCTCGACGGCGTCAAGGGACCCTTCGTGGCCGCCACGGACTACATGAAGATGGTGAGCGATCAGATCGCGCGCTGGGTTCCAGGGCGCTACGTCACCCTGGGCACCGACGGTTTCGGCATGAGCGACACCCGAGAGGCACTTCGCCGCCACTTCGAGGTGGACGCGGAGTCCATCGTGGTCGCTGCCCTCGACGCCCTGCGACAAGAAGGCCAAGTCGATGCCAAGACCGTGGCTCGGGCCATCGACGAGCTGGGCATCGACCCGAACAAGGCTGACGCCGCCAGCATTTGATGGTGCGGCGCGATGCCCGTCAGGGCACGCCGGTCACGGACAGCTCGATGCTGTAGACGGTCGTCTGTGCCGTGACGTACAGCGTGGTGCCCGCGCTGCCGCCGAAGGTGACGTTCGACGGCTGTTCGGGCACCGGCAGGGTGCCGATCAAGGTGCCGTCCGGCCGATACACTTCCACCCCGGCGGAGGTGGCCACGAACAGATCTCCCTGGGCGTCCACCGTCATGCCATCCGGGGTGTTGGAGGTGTCGGTGAGCTTGCTCGGGTTCGACAGCGCGCCGTCGGTCGCCACGTCGAAGCGCCGCACGTAGTGCTGCTCCGAGTCCGAGACGTAGAGCACGGTCTCGGACGGTGACAGCACGGCGCCGTTGGGGCGGAACATGTCCTGGCTCTCGAGGTGCAACGTGCCGCTGGCGTCGACGCGGAACACACCTTGGAAGCCGAGCTCGTTGGTGTTCCCGCCGTAGGGCGGATCCGTGAAGTAGACGGTTCCGTCGCTGCGGATCGCCAAGTCGTTCGGCGAATTGAGCTTCTTGCCCTGCCAGCTGTCCGCCACCACCTCGGTGTTCGGGTTCACCAGGGTTCGGCTCACGCGGCGCCCCGCGTGCTCGCAGGCCACGAGCTTGCCCGCACCGTCGAAGGCGAGGCCGTTGGACTGTCCGCTCGGGTCCCGGTAGCTCACGGCGCTCCCGGGCGGCGTCAGCTGGTAGATGCGATTGGCGGGAATGTCGCTGAAGTAGAGAGTCCCGTCGTGCCACGCCGGACCCTCGACGAACTGAAAGCCGCCCTGGACCTTCTGGGTCGGCTGCGCGGTGGCGACCGGATCGACGAAGCCCGCGTCCTTGCCGGCGTCGGCCACGCCGCCATCCGCACCCGCGGCGCCGCCCGTCCCCGCCGCGCCGCCGGTGCTGCCGCCCGAACCGCCGCTGCCCCCCGTCGCGCTGCCCCCCGATCCCGCTGCCCCCGAGCTGCCGGCGCTGCCGCCGCTGGCTGGTGTGGCGTCGTCGCTCCCGCCGGAGCAGGCCGCGAGCAGTAGGACCACGGACCCCAAGAACAGCTTTCGCCCCATGCAGTGAGGGTCACCTGGCCTCGCAGGCCCGTCAACGTGCCTGCTGAAACTCTCGCCGGGGTACCACGTAGATCGAGATGTCGCGCGTCCATCCTCGCCGCTAGCGTGGCGGCGGGGCTCCGGGCGCGCGGTGGGGCACGCTGCCCCGCTGCACGAGGGAGGTGCACATGGCCGAAAAGCGCAAGCGCTTCGACGTCGTCGAGGCATTGGTGTGGACTGTCGCTGCGGCGACGCTCTTGCCATTGGTGTTCATTGGGTTGATTCCGCTGGTCCTGGTGTTGGGCGTGTTCTGGCCTGTGATGATCTTGCCGGTCATCGGCGCCAGCCAATACCGAGGCAGATACATCCACGAGCACGAGCACCGGGAGGAAGACGTCGTGTTGCCGCATCCGCGCCGGCAGATGCCGTCTCACGCCTGACGGCGCTCAGAAAAGCCTTCGGGAAATCGTCCGCGCGGCGTAGATACGGCCGCGATGTGGCGCGTCCACCTGGCCTTGCTCTCGGTCCAGCTCCTGTTCGGGCTGTGGCCGGTCGCCGGTACGGCGGTGATGCGCGAGATGAGCCCGCCGGCGTTGATCGGCTTTCGCCTGGCCCTGGGCGCGCCCCTGTTGGTGCTGGTGGCGGGGCTGCCCTGGCGGCGGCTGCCGAGCCGCAGGGATCTGCTCTCCCTCGCGGGCCTTGCTGCCCTCGGCATCAGCGTGAACCAGTTGCTCTTCGCCGAGGGGCTGCACCGCGCCGGCCCCATCAACGCGTCCATCACCATCTTGCTGATCCCAGCGGTGAGCCTGGGGGTGGGCACCGTGCTGGGGCTGGAGAAGCCCAGCCGCGCTCGGCTCACGGGCATCGCCATCGCGCTCTTGGGGGCGGCCATCCTGCTCGGCGTGGAGCGCATCGATTTGGGCGACCGTCGCTTCGTCGGCAACCTGATGCTGGTCACCAATGCCAGCGTGTACGCGCTGTACCTGGTGCTGGCGCGGCCGGTGATCGCCCGGCTCGGATCGCTCAACACCGTGGCGTGGGTGTTCGTGCTGGGTGCCCTGGAGGCCGCGCCGCTCACGGTGAAGCCCGTGCTGTCGGTGCACTGGCTATCGCTGCCCGCCGCTACCTACGGCGCCCTGGTGTTCGTGCTGTTCGGCGCCACCCTCGGCACCTATCTGCTCAATGCCTACGCGCTCCGGCGGGTCGAGTCCTCCGTGGTCGCGGTGTACGTCTACCTGCAGCCCGTCATCGCGACGGTGGCGTCCTGGGCGCTGCTCGGGATCGTGCCCACGCGGCGAGCGCTGGTTGCGGCAATCGTCATCATTGCAGGGGTGGCGGTTTCTGCGGACCTGCCGGCGATCGTGCTCCGCCGGTGGGCCGGGACCCGTGCCCCAGATGGATGATGCGTCGCGCCATTGCCAGCCGTGCACGGGGGCAAGATGATCGTTGCGTAAGGAGAGTTCGCCATGGAGCACGTGCTCGCGACGCACCGACAATCCCTGGAAGACCGAGAAACGTTTTGGCGCGAGCAATCGCTCCTGATCGAGTGGCAGAAGCCGCCCGAGAAGATCCTCGACTACTCACGGCCGCCCTTCGCCAAGTGGTTCGTCGGGGGCACCACGAACCTCTGCCACAACGCCATCGATCGTCACCTCGCAGCACGCGCCGAGCAACCGGCGCTGGCCTACATCTCCACGGAGACGAATCAGCGCCGCACGCTGAGCTACCGTGAGCTCTACCAGGAGGTGAACCGCTTCGCTGCGGTGCTCCGGAGCCTCGGCGTCGGACGCTCGGATCGGGTGCTGATCTACATGCCCATGATCCCGGAGGCGGTGTTCGCGATGCTCGCCTGCGCGCGGCTCGGCGCCATTCATTCCGTGGTGTTCGGCGGATTCGCCGCGGCGAGCCTGGCGAGCCGTATCGACGACGCGCAACCCAAGCTGATGATCACGTCGGATGCCGGCATGCGCGGCGGCAAGGTGATCCCCTACAAGCACCTGGTGGACGAGTCCCTGCGGTTGGCGAAGAATCCGCCGGCGCACGTGCTGATCGCCCATCGCGGGTTGGTCCCGAACATGCCCACGGTGCGTGGGCGAGACGTGGACTACGCCGCGCTGCGGGCGGAGCACCTGGACGCCGAGGTGCCCGTGGAGTGGCTGGAGTCGAGCGAGCCCTCCTACATCCTCTATACCTCCGGCACGACGGGAAAGCCGAAGGGCGTACAGCGGGACACGGGCGGCTACGCCGTAGCGCTCGCCGCGTCGATGAAGAACATCTTCTGTCTCGAGCCTGGCGACACGATGTTCACCACCAGCGACATCGGCTGGGTCGTTGGCCACAGCTACATCGTGTACGGCCCGCTCATCAACGGCACTACCAGCATCTTGTACGAAGGTCTGCCCATCCAGCCGGACGCAGGGATCTGGTGGAAAATCGTCGCCGAGCACGGCGTGAAGACCATGTTCAGCTCGCCGACGGCGATCCGCGTGCTCAAGAAGCAAGATCCGAAGTTCTTGAAGCAGCACGATCTCTCCTCGCTGCGTTACCTGTTCTTGGCGGGCGAGCCGCTGGACGAGCCCACCTCGAACTGGGTGGCGGATTCCCTGGGCGTGGCGGTGATCGACAACTACTGGCAGACGGAAACGGGCTGGCCCATCCTGTCCGCTCAACCGGGCATCGAGGCGACGCCGACCAAGGCCGGCAGCCCGTCCTTTCCGGTGTACGGCTACGACGTCCAGCTCTTGAACGAGTCCAGCGGCAAGGCCGTCGGCCCCGGAGAGAAGGGTGTGCTCGCCATCGCGCCGCCCTTGCCGCCGGGCTGCATGAGCACCGTGTGGGGTGACGATCAGCGCTTCGTCAGCACCTACTTTTCCACGCTGCGCGATCATCAAGTGTACTCCACCTTCGATTGGGCGCGCCGGGACGAGGACGGCTACTACTTCATCCTCGGTCGCACGGACGACGTCATCAACGTGGCGGGGCATCGTCTCGGCACCCGCGAGATCGAGGAGGCCGTGAGCACGCACCCGACCGTGGCGGAGGTCGCCGTGGTGGGAGTGGCAGATTCCATCAAGGGCCAGGTGCCCGTCGCCTTCGTGGTGGTGAAGGACCCGGGTGTCGTCTCCACCGACGAGAGCGCCAGCGCCGAGCGCAGCGCACTGATGGCCGCGGTGGATCACGAGCTCGGCGCCATCGCGCGTCCCGGCCAGGTGCACTTCGTCAGCGGTCTGCCCAAGACGCGTTCCGGCAAGCTCCTCCGCCGCAGCATCCAAGCGCTGGCCGAGGGCCGGGACCCCGGTGATCTCACGACCATCGAAGACCCCGCCGCCCTGGAGCAGATCAGAGCCGCTCTGAAGAAGGATTGACCGGGGGATGTTGGTCCGCCGCGGAACCTCGCGCCAAGAGGTTCCGCGCCGCCCCGACAAGCCCTCTCGCAGTCAGTATTCGAAGCCGCTGCCGCCGATGAACTCGCGCAGGATGGAGGTGGGCGGGACGTGATCCGGGTAGATGGTCACGAAGCGATCCAGCAGCGCGAGCAGGCGGAAGGCCGTGGTGTACGCCGGGTGAGATTGCGGAACCTCGAGCAGATAGCGCTCGGCGAACACCTTGAGCACCGAGAGCTCGTAGATGAGCGACGAGTCGAACACTTCGTCGGCGTGGTGCTGGAACGGGAAGATGTGCTTGCGCTCGCCGTCGCGGACGCTGGTCCAGCGCAGGATGTTGGCGGCGGCGGTGTAGCCTCGCGAGTGGCGGTCGCGGACGATGCGCCGGAGCAGACGCACGTCGGAGGCGTGCACGCGCGTGAGGCGATCGAAGGGCAGCTGGGCGAGGGGACAGGCGAAGATGCGGAACGCGCTCTGCTCGGGGATGCCGTCGAGCAGGCGCGGGTTCAGGCCGTGGATGCCCTCGAGCATCAAGATGTCCTTGGGACCCAGGTGAATGTCCGGGCCGCCCGTCGGGTGGCTGGTCCCGGTGGAGAAGTCGTAGTGGGCGGTCTTGACGGTTTCTCCGCTGAGGAGGCGACGGAAGTGGTCGGCCAGCAAGTCCGTGCGGAGCGCTTCGAAGGCCTCGTAGTCGTACTCGCCCTTGTCGTCCTTGGGGGTGTCTTCCCGATCCACGTAGTAGTCGTCCAGGCTGAGGCCCACGGGGTTGATGCCGATGACCTGCAGCTGCACCTTGAGGCGCTTGATGAAGGTCGTCTTCCCGGAGGACGACGGGCCCGCGATGGTGACCACTTTCACTGCGGGGCCGCGGTTCAGGATGGCGTCGGCGATGCGGCTGATGCGCTTTTCCTGGAAGCCCTCGGAGACGCGGATCAGCTGGGACACGTCGCCGTCGATGCAGGCGCGGTTGAAGGCGCCGATGCTGGTGACGTGCAGCGTGTCGAGCCAGCGGCTCTGCTTGCGGGTCATCAGGTTGGCCTGACGCGAGACCTCCCGCGCTTGCTCGAGGAGGCTCGCGGGAACCTGCGGCGCGTTGCCCTCGCTGGTGGCGAGCTCGTGGATGCGCGCCGGGCGCGAGTACACCATCAACAGGCCGCTCTCGTCCGCCAGCACCCGAAAGCTCGTAGAGAGGGCGCCGGTGCTCGGCAGCATGGGTCCGAGGCGTAGGGCGTAGACCTCGCCATATGCGACCAGTGGGACTGCCGGAGCGCGCCAAGTCTCCAGCAGCGTCGCCAGGTCGTCCCAGCCGCGGGAGGCGAAGTAGGCGCGCGCCTCGTCCACCGTCCACTGCTCTTCCCGAAGCGGCGCGTCGCCCTCCACCACGCGGCGCATCTCCGCTTCCAGCGCGTGCGCCAGGGGGCCGAGCTCCTCCGGGGGCAGCGCGGGCACCTGCACGCGCTGGGCGAAACCGACGGAGTTTTCCATGCGCAGGTCGAGCAGCGGGCGGAGCTTCTGCGCGGCCTCGAGCAGCACCAGCGCCTGGCTCAGGCGATAGATTCGCGGGCCCTCGGCGTGATCGATGGTGAGCGGCTCCACCGCGCAGTCCGACGAAACCGGCGCGCACAAGGAGAGCGCCTTGCGATCCACCAGCGCTGCGACCACCTGGCGTCCTTCCACGCTGTCGGGCAAGAGCTTGGACAGCGGCGTACCAGTGGGGGTGGACAGCACCTTGCCGCCGACGCGCACGCTCACCGCGGTGCGCCGCGGCAGCGAGCGCTCGGAGAGCAACAGGCCGACGCTGTCGGTCATCTCCAGCAGGCGATCCGCCACGCCGCTCACCAGCTCCTGCACCAGCCGGAGGGCGAGGCCGGGGTGCTCGCGGGAGAGATCTCGATAGCGCTCGAAGGTGAGCAGGGCGACGCTGAGGCGCGTGTTGGAGGTGATCGTCGCTGCTCGCGGGCGCCCGGCGATCAGCGCCAGCTCGCCGAAGTGATCTCCATGGCGCACCTCCCGCAGCTCGAGCCCTCCGCGGCTGATGCGCGCCGTTCCGCCGAGCACGAAGTACATGGCACGATCGGTCTCGCCCTCGCGTACGATTTCCGCGCCCGGTGAAAGCTCGATGCGCTCCAGATAGGGCGCAAGGGTTTCGCGATCGCCTTCCGTCAGCTTGCCGAGGAGCGGATCTCCGGAGGCGGCGAGCTCGCCGGACTTCGGGGGGACGCTGCTGCGGCTGACGAGGGCCATGTCCCACCATTTACTCCAGGCGCCGAGCGGCGTCGCTGGTTACGCTCAGCCCATGAGCAGTGAGCGACGGCGCGTCCTCGTCCTCGGTGCGGCGGGGCGGGACTTCCACGATTTCCAGTTGGTGTTTCGCGACGACCCCGGCGTGGAGGTGGTCGCCTTTACCGCGGCGCAGCTGCCGAACATCGCGGGGCGCCGCTATCCCGCGGAGCTCGCCGGCAAGCTGTATCCCTCGGGGATCCCGATCTTGGAGGAGGCGGGCTGGGAAGAGCTGGTGCGCCGCGAGCGGGTGGACGAGGTCGTGTTCGCCTACAGCGACGTGCCCCACGGAACCATCATGGACTACGCGGAGCGCGCGGTGGCGCTGGGGGCGGACTTTCGTCTGCTCGGGACGCGGCCGACCATGCTGCGCAGCGAAAAGCCGGTGGTCAGCGTGTGCGCCGTGCGCACGGGCGTGGGTAAGAGCCCGACGTCGCGCTACGTGGCTCGCACCCTGCGGGAGATGGGCAAACGCGTGGCGGTGGTGCGCCACCCGATGCCCTATGGCGATCTGGCGGCACAGGCCGTGCAGCGCTTCGCGACACTGGCGGACATGGCGGCGGCGGACTGCACCATCGAAGAGCGGGAAGAGTACGAACCGCACGTGGAAATGGGCGGCGTGGTGTTTGCCGGCGTGGACTACGAGCGCATCCTGCGCGCCGCGGAGGCCGAGGCCGACGTGGTGCTGTGGGACGGCGGCAACAACGACTTGCCCTTCTTCGTTCCGGATCTGGAGATCGTGCTGGTGGATCCGCACCGGCCGGGAGACGAGCTCGCGTACTACCCCGGGGAGGCGAACCTGCTCCGGGCGGATGTCGTCGTGCTCACCAAGCTCGACAGCGCGGATCCGGACAAGGCGGACGCCGTGCGCCGGAGCGTGGCGCGCCTGAACCCGGGCGCCACGGTGGTGGAGAGCGAGATGCCCGCCGTGGTCGAAGGCGCCGAAAAGCTTCGCGGCGCCCGGGCCCTGGTGATCGAGGACGGCCCCACGCTCACCCATGGTGGCATGCGTTACGGCGCTGGAGTTCTCGCCGCCCGCGCTGCCGGCGTGAAAGAGCTCGTCGACCCACGGCCCCACGCCGTGGGCAGCCTGAAGGACACGTTCGCGCGCTACCCGCACCTCAGCGAGCTGCTGCCGGCCATGGGTTACGGAAAGGAGCAGGTGGACGAGCTGTCCGAGACCATCCGCGGCGCCAAGGCGGACGTGGTGGTCGTCGCCACGCCGGTGGATCTCGGCCGCATCCTCCGCATCGACGCGCCGGTCGTGCGCGTCCGCTACGACTACCGCGATCGCGGCACGCCGACCCTGGCGGACGTGATTCGCCGTCGGTTCGCCTGACGGGCACGACAAGATTCGGCGTGCGGGGTTGCCCGAGGAGCCAAGGATGCTACAGCGTCTTTCAGAAGCATGGAACAGTGGCGGCGCGGGGTTGGGGTTCCCCGCGCGGGGTGTGGGGCGTAGCCCCACCGAGAATACCGGCGAGGCCGGCGCCGGCTGCCTACCGTTCACCTGAGTCGCCAGGCGCCACCGTGTTACAAGTCAATGAAAGATGCTGTAGCCTCGGCTCAGGTGAATCATGCGTCATTGGGTGGGGTTCTTCGCGGTCGCGCTGTCCGTTCAAGGTTGCTCTTCGGACGGTGGTAATCCGTCCGGCGTTGCGGGAGCCGGTGGTGTCGCCGGCACGGCGGGCGCCGGGGGATCGGGCGGCACCGGCGGCACGGCCTCGGGCTGCTCGGGTCCAGACGACTGTCTGCCGCCCTCGTATTGCAGCCTGGCCAGTCACGTGTGTCTGGACGGAGACGGCTGCGTCGTGGATGCCGACTGCGCCAGCGGCAAGTGCGGCAAAGGTTCCGAAAGCTGTCTCGAGCCGGGCGCGTGCAAGAACCACGGAGATTGCGACCCCGGTCAGGCGTGCGACGTGAGCACGCAGCAGTGCGTGGTGGGCACGGCATGCGGGTCGTCCGAGCTTGGCGTCACGCGCCTTTTTCCCAACGTGCTGCTGTTGCTCCAGCGTGGTGTCAGCATGGCCCAGGATCTCTCCGGCGAAAGCCGTTGGAACGCGGCACGCTTCGCGATCAGCACGGCGACCACCTTCTCCGACGACACCGCTCGGGTTGGGCTCGGGACGTACTCTGCGTGCGAGCCGGGCGGTTGCTCCGCGGGAAGCGTGGTGGTTCCCATTGCCGCCAGCAACGCTTCGGCCGTCAACGCGTTCCTGGCCAACACCGTGGACCAGGGCAGCGCGGACGGAAAGGGCAGCGCCCCAGGGGGGAAGACGCAGTACCTGTGTGACAGCGGCGCGCCGGAAGCGAGCCTGGGAAAGTCCCTCGAGGCGTTGGTCGGCGAAGCGTCCCTCGGCGATCCCACGCGGCGCAACGTGGTCGTGGTGTTGACCGACACGGGGGACGACGCTCAGTGCGTGTCCGGCTGCGACGCGGCTTGCGCGGCCGGCAAGCTCGCGGCCCAGTCCCCGCCCGTCCAAACCTACGTGCTCGGTCTCGGTGCAGACGCGGCCGTGCTGGATCCGATCGCGGCGGCCGGCGGCAGCGGGCAATCAAAGGTCGCGTCCGGCAAGGGAGAGCTGGAGACGGCGCTCACGGCGCTGATGCAATCGTTCTGCGATTTCCATGTCGACCAGGGGCCGCCGGACGACGCAGAGCTCCGCGTCTACTTCGACGGCGTCGCGGTGCCGAAGGGAGAGCCCAACGGCTGGAGCTACGACGCGGTCACCAAGCGGCTGACGTTCCACGGGGGCAGCTGCCAGTCGGTGCCGTTCACGCAGGACATGGACGTGGTGTATGGGTGTTGGGGGCCGACCAGCGATTGAACCGCGCCGGGCCAACAAACCCCTGAAAAGGCCGCCGACCTGCGTGCCTTTGCCGCATTCGCTAAGATGACGGCGGGAGGTCGGTCATGCGTTCGCTGCTTGTCGTCGTCTTCGCTCGGTTCGCCCCCTTCGTGACGTCATGAGCGAGGCCCAGAGGCTGTATCAGGAGAGCCGCGATCTGTTCGTTCGCGGGCTGCACGCCGAAGCGCTGGCGACGGTGGAGCGCGCTCTCGCGCTGGAGCCGGCGCTGGAGAACGGCGACAACTTCGCGGGCTGGATTTGCATGAACGTTCCGTCGCGCTCCCGCGCGGATCTGGAGCGCGCCGTGGCTCACTTCGAGGCCGCGTTGGACAGGGATCCGGGAGACGGCACGCCGCTCGTGAACCTGGCGGACGCGCTCTTGGCGCTCGGTCGCGGGGACGAGGCCGCGCGGCGCGTGTCGGAGCACAAGTCCGCGCGGGCTCTGAACTGGCTCGGTTGGTACTACACCGAGCGCGATCTGCCGCGGGCCATCGAGCTCCTGGAACGTGCCGTTCGCACCGGGGGCTGGTGGGGGCCGGCGCACCTGAACTTGGCGCGGGCGTACGAGATGGCGGGGCGCGACGACGACGCCTACGAGCGCTACGGCTCCGCGCTCATGTCCAAGGACTGCCAAGATCCGGCGCGCTGCCACGCGCGGCGCGCGGCGATCGAGGAGCGGCGAGGGCGAGTGCACCACGCGCTGTCGTCCATTCGCCGGGCGCGAACCCGTGAGCAGCGCGATCCGCGGGGTCGGGATCTCGGGTGGGCCGGGGAGGAATCCCGCTTCATCGAGATCTTGTCGGGGCGACGCGAGTACTTCCCGCACGTCGTGAGCGAGGCGCGCTGGATGGATCTGGAGATCCGCGCTCAGCGCGAGGGACTCGGCCTCGACCACGAGCACGGCGCGCCGTCGGCGCGGGAAGTCGGCGCCCTTCTGCGGCGAGCGCGGGAGGCGGACCAAAGCGGCGACACCCTCGACGCCATCGAGAGCGTGCTGGTCCACCTGGAGCTCGCGCCGGAGCTTTCGAACCGCGCCTTCGAGCTGGATCTGCGAGTGCCGGTGCTGGAGCTGCTCGACGCCGCCTGGCTTCGCTTCCACTACTTCTTGTACCAGGACCTTTCGCGTCGCGAGATCCCGCCGGATCCCATCGAGACGGCGCTCCGCGAAGGGCGGGCGGACGACGCCGTGGCGCTCTTGCGGGCAAAGGACACGAACGCGTTGGTCGACGCCATCGGCCAATTCGAGCGGGCGGGGGAGCACGCCGCGATGATCGGAAAGAAGGCGGACGCCATCACGCTGCTTCAAGTTGCGTTGGACGGCTACACGGTGTTCGCGTCGTGGTCGACAAGCGGCGGGGAAGGCATGGCGCGAATGCTGGACGTCGATCGCATCAAGAAACGGCTTGCGGACATTCGACGCGACGCTGTGTAAATGCTCTACGTCGTCGTGGTCGTCGGCGCCTTGCTGGGTAGCGTGCTGGTCTTCTGGGCCGTTGCGCCGCCGGTCGCGGTGTTGCTCGCCCCCGTGCGCTGGGTGCTCGAGAAGCGCGGCGTGACGTTCGACCCGGACGAGGACGACGATCCGAACACGCGACGAATGGCCGCCGCGATGCTCGGGCTGAGCACGGGGTTGGGCATCCTGGCGGCGATTTCCGGCGGCGGTCTGCTGCTGCTGGGACGGGTGCCTTGGGCGCCGGCCGCTGCGGCCGCGCTCGCGGGAGGGATCGTCGCCGCGCGCCTCGAGAAGCGCGGATTTCCTGGCATGTCCGTCGTGCCGCTGCTCGCCGCCAGCGGTGTGGTGGCCGCCCTCTGTGGGTGCTGCGCGGCGCTCGTCGCGAGCTGACACCGGCGGCGCACCTCGTCCCCCGCGACGTTTCGCGAGTCCTGGGGATGGGGGTGATCGCGCTCTTAAAGTAGTTGTTATAGCAAGTAAGTAACGCCGCGCGGTCTCGTGAGCAAGGAGACGAGCACGGCAAGGGTACGGGCAAGGGCACGGGCAAGGGGAAGGCGACGAGCACGAGCACGGAGAGAGCACGACCGCGGAAGAGCACGAGCACAGAGACGCCGCGTCGCGGACCTCTGCGCACTCCTAGGCGCGCTTGCTGGCCGAAACCTGCGCGAAGTAGCGGCCTGGTGTGGTGCCGACCAGCTTGCGGAAATGCCGATTGAGTTGGCTCTGGTCGTAGAGGCCGACCTGCGCGGCGACCTCGGTGGGTCGCACGCCCGCATGCAACAATCGCTTCGCGTGCATCACGCGCAGCCGCGTCAGGTAGCTGTGCGGCGGTAGGCCGATCTGACGGCGAAAAGCGCGGCACAAGTGGTACTTGTCGAGCCCCGCGTAGGCGGCCAGGTCGTCCAGTGTGATGGCTTCGGCCATGCGCTCACGCAGGAGCTCGAGCGCCCGTCGCACGGGTCGTGTCTCTTGGCTACGCCAGCTGCCGACCGCGACGAGGGCCGCGATGGCCTCGGTGGTCAGAACCTCCAGCTCGAAGCGCTCTGCGCGGCGCTGAACGGCGTCGTGCAGCCTTTGAAACGGCGCGCCGAGTGGGTCGTCAGCGTCCAGTGTCGGCCGAAGCACCATCTTGCCGGCGAGCCGCTCGACGGTGTCCGTGGGGAAGCTGACGATCTGATAGACGATGGGCCCCTGGCGCGACACGTCCCGGTGGACGTCGCCCGGACCCTGAAGCTGCAGCCCGCCGGGCGCGCTGCGCCACACCCTACCGCGGCTCCACCACTCCGAGTGTCCGCTCTCGACCCGCGCTACCGCGTAGTGCTCCTTCATGCCAACATAGGGCACCGTGCTGACCAGACGCGTCGCGCGTAGGCCAGAAAACGCAAGCGGCAGCGGCTCGAACTGAGACAGCACCGCGCTCAGTCTACGCCGCACGGAGTGCCAGCGCTTGGGCAATCTTGGCGATCACTTCTCGTCCAAGAACGCCCAAGCCGGGGTGCGCCGCTAGCCCTACTCATCCGCCATGCAAACAAACAAGGTCGCCCTGGTGAGCGGGGCAAACAAGGGGATCGGGCATGAGATCGCACGGCAGCTCGCGGGGCGTGGCTTGATCGTGCTGCTCGGCTCGCGAGACTTGGGCCGCGGAGACGCTGCCGCTCGAGAGCTGGACGGCGACGTGCGGGCGATTCAGCTGGACGTGACCAGCACCGACTCGATTGCAGCGGCCGTGGCGCGAATCGATGCCGAGCTCGGACGCCTCGACGTATTGGTGAACAACGCCGGTATCGCTCGCTCCAACGCCGAAAGCGACGCCTCCCTCGAGAACATCCGGCGCCGCGGTCTGCCGAGCGCCGCGAGGCTCTCGGAGATCCGCGAGGTGTTCGAGGTCAACGTGTTCGGCGTCATCGCGCTCACGCAGGCGCTGCTGCCGCTCTTGCGGCGAGCGCCCGAGGGTCGAATCGTGAACGTGTCGAGCGGTCTGGGCTCGCTGACCCGCACCTCGGCGATGCCGGCCGAGCTACGCGGCATTGGGGGAGTCGCCTATGGCCCGTCCAAGAGCGCGTTGAACGCCGTGACGGTCGCGTTCGCGCAGGAGCTCGAGCACACGCCGATAAAGGTCAACGCTGCGTGTCCAGGGTTCACGGCGACGGACCTCAACAATCACTCGGGACCGCGGAGCACCGTCGAAGCGGCACGTGAGCCGGTGCGGCTGGCCTTGTTGCCGGCGGATGGACCAACTGGAACCTTGTCGGACGACGAAGGTTTGCTCCCCTGGTAGCCTCAAGCCCAAGGCGCCTCGATTGGGTTTAGCGGAAGCAAGCGCCGCGGATGGTCTGCACGCTCGAATGGCTCCACAGCCTCGGGCGGGCTGTCAGCGGCGTTTGAGCTCGGCGATCAGGCCGGCGTTGGCCGCCGGGAAATCCTCTGCGATGAGATCTTCCGGCGAGAGCCAGCTGACGTCGTCGACCTCGCGGGGCTCGCCGTCGCCGCTCTGCCATTCGGCGTCGATGGGGAGCAGTGTGACCGTGCGATCGGGGTACGAGAACTCGACGGGCGGGCGCTGGCCGAGGGCGCGACACACGACGCCGGTTTCCTCGAGCACCTCGCGCTCTGCGGCCGCGGCGGCGGTCTCGCCGGGGCGGAGCTTGCCGCCCGGGAACTCGAGCTTGCCCGCGAGGTGTGCGCCGGCGCGCCGACGCGACACCAACAGACGGCCGTCGCGCCAGACCAAGGCGATGGCGACGCGCACGTTCATGCGAGGGCTCTTGCGATGCGGGCGTGCGCGGCGGGGAGCGCCAGGGCAGACAGCTCCGCGAGGGTCTTCCAGGCGAGTGTTGCGTCTGTGGCGCGGGCATCCGTGCCGCGGCCGCGCGGCGTGCAATGAAAGGCTTCCAGGGTGATGCGGTAGCGCGTGACGCCGTGCTTCACCACCGTGAGGCGCTCGGCGACGTTCACGTCGTGGCCCGTCTGGGTGCGGGCGGCGCGGCGGGCGCCGGCTTCCGGAGGCTCGTCGCGGGAGAGCTCCACGTTCGGGAACTGCCACATGCCGGCCCAGCGCGACGCGGAGTCCGGCACCCGCACCAGGAGTAACCGTCCGCGCCGCTCGACCACAGCTGCGGCCATGTGCACCGCGGTGGTCTTGGGTCGCTTCTTCGACTCCGGCAATGCCTCCGTGAGGCCGAGGGCGAACGCCTGGCAGCGCCTTTGGAGCGGGCACTCGCAGCAGCGCGGCGCTTTGGGCGTGCACACCGTGGCGCCGAGCTCCATCAAGGCCTGGTTGAAGTCCGACGCCTGGCCTTCGGGCACCAGCGCCTCCGCGCGGGACCACAGCTCTTGATGCAGCGGCGCGCGAGCAGGATCGCCGCGGAGAGCATAGAGGCGGGTGAGCACGCGTTTCACGTTGCCGTCGACCACCGCCGCGCGAAGCCCGTGGGCGATGGATGCGATGGCGCCGGCGGTGTACGGCCCCACCCCGGGCAGGGCGAGAAGCTCCGTCAGATCTGCGGGGATTTTTCCGGCGTGGCGCTCGACCACGGCGCGGGCGCCGGACAACAGCCCACGGGCGCGAGAGTAGTAGCCGAGGCCCTGCCAGGCGTGCAGCACGGCGTCCTCGTCCGCCTGCGCCAGCGCCTGGACGTTCGGAAAGCGGCGCAACCAGCGCTCGTAGTACGGGATCACCGTCGCCACCTGGGTTTGCTGCAGCATCACCTCGCTCACCCAGATGGCGTAGGGATCGCGCGTGCGGCGCCAGGGCAGGTCGCGCTTCACGCGGGCATACCAGCGGAGCAGCGGCTGACTCACGCGCCGCTGCTCAGCGGATGCGCTCGACGTTGTCTTCCCAGTTTTCGCCATCGAAGGGCTCGATCGAAAATCGCGCGAGAGCGTCGTCGTCCAGGCAGCGCACGTTCACGTCCACCGAATCGGGATGCGAACGCGGCGTGTAGAACGGATGTATGCCACACACGCGGCAGAACTTGTGCTTCGCGATTCGAGTGTTGAACTCGTAGGTCGCTAGCTGATCTGCGCCGGACGTGAGCTCGAAGTCGTCGACAGGAACGATGAGATGGACGAAGCCCTTCTTGCGGCAGATGGAGCAGTTGCAGTCGAGGGCGTCGAAGCGTCGCACCGTCACGCGGAAGCGCACTGCGCCGCAGTGGCAGCCGCCGCCGAGGCGCTCCATCAGCCTTCCGCGCGCTCCCGGCAGCGCTCGAGCTCCACCGGGTCGTGCGCGGAAAATACCCGCACTTTGTCCGAATTTTCCCGGACCAGGGCCCGGAGCCGCTCCTGGTTCTTGAGCCGCGCGGGGCCGTCGATCTCCACGATGCGCTGGAACACGTCGAGCAAGGGCGGGCAGCGGCGGCGATCGGGATCCATCTCGCCGCGGTGGAAGTAGGCATCCCCCGCGTGGAGCAGCCAGCGGGGGCCGGTGTCGACCACGACGGCGCTGTGTCCGCGGGAGTGACCGCGGAGCGGCACGAGCAAGATCTCCGGCGGCAGGCCCTCGAGCTGGCGCACGCACTCGAAGCCGAACCAGCGCTCGCCGCCCGGGCGGTACAGCGCCCATTTCGGATCGTGGGCCCACTGCACCGGACGGTAGCGCTGCCGCTCGAGACGCGTGCGTGGGTGCACCGCCGCATCGTGTTCGTCGGCGGTGAGGTGCACCGTGGCGCTCGGGAAATCTCCGAGACCGCCGGCGTGGTCCAGATCCAAATGCGTGAGCAAGATGTGCCGCACGTCGGACGGCGCGAAGCCCAAGTCCTGTACCTGGCGGATCGCCGTCTCGGACGGATCCTGCTTGGGACGCGCCATGGCCACGAACTCGCGTCCGAGGCGACCGGCGGGATCGGCGACGTCGGGCAGCCCCAAGCCGGTGTCCACCAACACCAAGCCGTCGTCGGTTTCGATCAACAGCACGTGGCACACGAGCTTGGCGGGGGTGGTGAGCTTGCCCGTGCCGCTCAGCAGACGACCCCCCAGGGGGCACATCGTGGCGCAGTTCAGGTGATGGACCTTCATCGAGGGCTCCGGAGAGTACGCGGCGGATCCACGACGGAAAAGGGCAGTGACGGTTCCGCGTCGAACCAACAAAACCATGCAAAACGCGGAACCTACATCAGACCACACGTTTGCTGTGCGGGAGGCTCCGCCCGCCAGCAAATCCGGGCTAAGCTCCGGTGACAATGCCCGCCCCCATGGAATTTTCCCTGGAGTCCATCAAGACGGACGGTTGGTTCGAGCGCATTGGTGAGGGGATCGGCAGCTTTCAGGCCCTGTGCGACATCGTTGGGGCGCGCTTTTTCGCCTTCGCGATGATCACGGGCGCGCGCATCACGGCGCTCACGGTGGATCGGCGCAATCCCGACAACACCTTGGTGGACTTCGTGGTGGGGCCACCGGATGCCGAGGTGACGGACGCCGATAGCCAACGCCTCACGCTGGCAGATTTTCGTCGTCGGTTGGTGGCGGCGCTGGTGAACGAAGAGCCGCTGGGCCCCGCGCCCACCCGCGTGACGGACACCGAAGCCCTGCAGCTCTACATCGGCGTTCGCTACCTGCTCCTCGCGCCGCTGTACGGCTACTCGCTCAAGCTCCTTACGCTGGAAGCCGGCGAAGCGATGCTCGATCTTTCCCATGACGGGATCGACGAGAGCTACGAGCTGGACTCGTTCCGCCTGCGCATCCGCACCCATGTGCGCGAAGAGCTCGAGCGCGTTTCCCGTGGCGGCGGGCGGGGCGCGATCGATCTGGGGCGGGTGGCGGAGGCGGAGACGGCGGAGCGCCAAGGCGATCCCGTCCGCATCATCGAGCTGCTGGGCTCTTGGCCTGCGCCGCTGGCCATCTTCCTGCGCACGCCGGAAGGTCAGATGCTGGGCGGGGAAACCAAGGCCCTCATCTCCCGCGGGCTCGGAGTTCTCGGCAGCGCCTGCATCACGCTGGGGGAAGTGGAGAAGGGCGAGGAGGTCTTGCGGCTCGCGATCCAGTACGCCGGCGACGGACCCGCGGCGCCGGAGATCTACTCGCGCCTCGGGGAGAGCATGATGCGGGATGAGCGCTTCGGAGAGGCGATCGGGCCGCTGCGGCGGGCGGCCAATCTGGGGGCGGACGGCAGCCGCGTGTGGCCCTTGCTGGCGGACGCGCTGGCGTCCCGGCGGCGCTTCGTGGCGGCCTTCGGCGCCGTGCTCGAGGCCCGGGCGGCGGGGGTCGCCGAGGACCGCCTGGAGAAGACGCTGACCCAGATCCGCGGACAGCTTGGCGCCACACTGGACGCCTGGGAAGCTTTGGTCGGCGAAACCCCTTGAAATCCCTGGTCTTGCCGCGGTCATCTCGGGGGCAGTCGCCCCTAGGCTGGCGGCCCGGCCCTGTGGTACATGCGGTCGTCGGAAAACCCCCACCCGTCGGGTGGCGGTCGAGGCCAGAAACCCTATCTAGCCTCTTGGAAGTCAACGATTTTCGAAGTGCTGCGGCCAAGGGCCGCCGGATGTAGCGCATGCTCTCGCTCTACCTGCCCATGTTCATCCTGTTCGCCATCGCAGGAACGATCTGCGTGGTGATGTTCGCTGGCGGCGCTCTACTCGGACCCAAGAATCCGACGCCCGAGAAGCTCATGCCGTACGAGTGCGGCAACGACACTCAGGGCGCTCGCGGCATCAAGATGAGCGTCAAGTTCTACCTGACTGCCATCTTGTTCGTGGTGTTCGACATCGAGGCGGTGTTCCTCTACCCCTGGGCGGCGCTGTTCAAGGGCCTCGGGTGGGTCGGCTTCAGCACCATGCTCGGCTTCATCGTCGCGCTGATCGTGGCTCTCGCATACTGCTGGAAGAAGGGAGCCCTCGAATGGGAGAGCTGAAGAACCCCACTACTGAAGAGGTGCTGGAGACCGGAGCCGGACAAGGCTTCGCCACCACGCGCTTTCAGGACATCTTGGCCTGGGCGCAGAAGTACTCACTGTTCATGTACCCCTTCGTCACCGCCTGCTGCGGGATGGAGTTCATGGCGGTGAGCAGCCCGCGCTTCGACTTCGCGCGGTTCGGCGCGGAGGCGCCGCGGTTTTCCCCGCGGCAGAGCGACCTGTTGTGGGTGGTGGGCACCATCACCCAGCGCCAGGCCCCGGTTCTCAAGCGGATTTACGAGCAAATGGCGGAGCCCAAGTGGGTGCTCGCCTTCGGCACCTGCGCTTCCGTGGGCGGCTTCTACGACAACTACGCCTGCGTCGCCGGCATCGACAAGATCATCCCCTGCGACATCTACATTCCGGGCTGTCCCCCGCGGCCGGAGGCGATCTTGGACGGGCTGATGCTGCTGCAGGACAAGATCCAGAGCGGGGATCGTCGTCCGCGAGTCGTCAAGCCTCGCTTCGATCCCATCGCCAATCCGGACCTGGGCGTCGTGCAGCTTCGCAAGTCGAAGCACGGCTGACCCGAGAGGTTTTGCTACATGGCCAAGGCACTCGTCGAGCTTCTGCGGAAGCACCATTCACACGCCGTGCTCGAGACCCACGCTCTGCGCGGTGACGAAACCGTCGTGATCGCTCCGGAGCACTGGCTGGAGGTCGCGCGCTTCTTGAGGGACGACCCCCGCGCGTCCATGGAAATGCTCGTGGACCTCACCTGCGTGGACTACCCCGATCGGGAGCCGCGCTTCGAGGTGGTCGCCCACCTGCTGTCGCTGTCCAAGGGGCACCGCTTGCGGATCAAGTCTCGCGTCGGCAGCGAAGAGGGCGACGACGCCGAGATCGACAGCCTCACGGAGCTGTGGGGCTCGGCCAACTGGGCGGAGCGCGAAGCCTTCGACATGTTCGGCGTGCGCTTCAAGAACCACCCGGATCTGCGACGAATCCTGCTGTATCCGGAGTTTTCGGGGCACCCCCTGCGCAAGGACTACCCAGCCAACAAGATCCAGCCGCTGGTGCCCTTCCGCGAGGTGGACAACATCCAGAAGCTCCCGCCCTTCGGCCCTGACGAGGGCATGCCCTTCGGGCGCCAGAGCTTCGACGTGGTGGGGGAAGAAGACGACGTCCTGGTCGCCACCGACAAGGAGCGGATGAGCTGATGGAGCCTCTGGATCTGGACCTCGACGAATCCGAGATCGAGCTCACGGCCGAGCCCATGCTGATCAACGTCGGGCCTTCGCACCCGGCGATGCACGGCACCGTGCGCTGCGTGATGGAGCTGTCCGGCGAGAACATCATGCGTTGCGACGTGCAGGTGGGCTACCTGCACCGCGGTTTCGAGAAGATGTGCGAGCGCGGCACCTGGACTCAGGTGTACCCCTACGTGGATCGCTGCAACTACGTCTCGCCGATGCTCAACAACGTGGCCTTCTCGCTGGCGTGCGAGAAGGCCTTGGGCATCACCGTGCCGGACCGCGGGCAGTACTACCGCATGATCCTCGGAGAGCTGGCGCGTATCGCCGACCATCTCACGTGCACCGGCGCCATGGTGATGGAGCTCGGAGCCTTCACGCCCTTCCTGTGGATGATGAAGGCGCGCGACATGATCTGGGACGTGTTCGAGGAGGAGTGCGGCGCGCGCCTCACCCACAGCTTCGGCCGCGTCGGCGGCATGGCTTTCCCACCCACGGACGGCTTCAAGGACATCGTGCGGGCCGTGGTGCCGCAGGTCATGGAGGTCGTGGACGAAGTCGAGCGGCTGCTCTACGGCAACCGCATCTTCCTCGACCGGCTGGAGAACGTCGGCATCATGAGCGCCAAGGACGCCGTGAGCTTGGGCTGGACCGGGCCCACGCTGCGGGGCTCTGGCGTGGCCTACGACGTGCGCAAAGCCTCGCCCTACATGAAGTACGGCGAGATGGATTTCGAGGTGCCAGTCGGCGAAAAGGGCGATTGCCTCGATCGCTTCATCGTGCGCTTCGAGGAAATGAAGCAGAGCACGCGCATCATCGACCAGTGCCTCGAGCGCATGGCGGACGACGGGCCCATCAACGTGGACGACCCCCGCGTGGTGCTGCCGCCGAAGGACGACGTGTACACCACGATCGAGGGCACCATTCAGCACTTCAAGATCGTGATGGAGGGCCTGAAGATCCCCGCTGGCGAGGTGTACGGCTACACCGAGGGCGGCAACGGGGAGCTCGGCTTCTACATCGTGAGCGACGGCAGCGGGACGCCATACCGCGTGCGCATCCGCCCGCCGTGCTTCTACATAACGGGTGGGCTCGAGCGCATCGTGACCGGCCAAATGGTGGCCGACGTGGTGCCCTGCTTCGGGTCCCTGAACATGATCGGCGGCGAGTGCGACCGGTGAGCTAGCATGGCAACTTTCAAAATCGACGACCGCGAGATCCCCTTCGAAAAGGGCGACACCATCATCCGGGCCGCTCACCGCGCGGGGATCGACATCCCGCACTACTGCTGGCATCCCGGGCTGTCCGTGGCGGCGAACTGCCGCATGTGCCTGGTGGAGCTCAAGCCGCCACCGGGCCGGAAGCCCATGATGCTCAACGTCCTCGAGTGGGACGAAGACAAGCAGGACTACGTCGACGCGCAGAAGCCGAAGCTGGTCCCAGCGTGCCAACAGACGGTGGCCGAGGGCATGGAGGTGCTGAGCCAGTCCAGCGAGCACGCGGAGCACGCCCGGAGCGCGGTGCAGGAGCTCTTGCTCTTGAACCACCCGGTGGACTGTCCCATCTGCGACCAGGCGGGGGAATGCCGCCTGCAAGACTACTGGCTGGAGCATCAAGCCAAGAAGAAGCGCATGCGGGAGGAGATCCTGCACAAGCCCAAGGGCGTGGTGTTCGGTCCCACCATCGTTTACGACGCCGAACGCTGCATCGTGTGCACCCGCTGCGTGCGCTTCTGCGAAGAGGTCGCCAAGGATCCGGTGCTCGAGAAGCGGGAGCGCGGCAACCTGTCGGAGATCGTGCTGGCCCAGGGTCGAAAGCTCGATCACCCGTACACTTTGATGACGGAATACGTCTGCCCCGTGGGCGCGCTCACGGCCACGGACTTCCGCTTCAAGGCTCGCGTCTGGTTTCTCCGCTCCGTACCCAGCGTGTGTGTGGGCTGCGCCACCGGCTGCAACTCCTTCACGGACTACGACCCGCGCAACCAGAAGGTGTACCGCTACCGTCCGCGCCAGAACCTGGACGTGAACCAGTACTGGATGTGTGACGAGGGCATGCTGGATTACCGGCGCATCGAAGAAAGCCGCGTGCTCGAGGCGCGCGTGAAGGGCAAGAAGACCGAGCTGGCGAAGGCCGTGGAGAAGGCCGCCAAGCTCTTGAGCGGAGTTCCGGCGGACAGTGTCGGCGTGGTGCTCTCGGCGCAGCACTCCAACGAGGACAACTACGCGCTGCTCAAGCTGGCGCGAGACTTCATCGGTACCGGGCACCTGTTCATCAGCGGTCGACCCACGGGGGAAGGGGACGACGTCCTGCGCCACCGTGACAAGAATCCGAACACCGCCGGTGTCACCGCGCTGTGCACCTCGTCGCCGCCGCTGTCGTTCCCGGTGCTCGCCAAGTCCTTGGAGGAGGGGCGCATCACCCACGTGATCGCCCTGGGCTCCGACGTACCGGATCCCGACAAGGCGGCGCTCCTGGGCAAGGCCAAGGTGCTCATCGCCCTTGCCACCAACGAGGGCCCGATGTCGGAGCACGCGACGGTGGTGTTGCCCGCCTCGAGCTGGGCGGAGTCCGACGGTACCTTCGTGAACGCGAAGGGCATGGCCCAGGAGAGCGAGCGCGCCATCTCGCCCCAGGGGGATAGCCGGCCCGCTTGGAAGCTGGCCGCGGCGCTCGGCGCGGCCTTGGGTCATGCCACCCACTGGAAGAAGCTCGGGGACCTTCGCCACGCCATGAAACCCGAAGCCGGTGCCGCCCTCGCGAGCGCAGAAACCGGAGCCTGATCTGATGAGCCTCGCAGTCGTCGGCATCTTCATCGTCAAAGCCGTTTTCGTCGTCATGTTCGGCATGAACTTGGCGGTGGTGCTCACCTGGGTGGACCGCCGGCAAGGCGCCGTGATCGCGGACCGCGTGGGACCGAACCGCGCCGTCGTGTGGTTGCCCCAGCGGGTGGCCCAAGCCTTGGCGGCCGGGCCGGCGCTGCTGGTCGCCGCCGGCATCATCGCCTACGTGGCCACCACCAAAGCCGAGGGTGTCGAGCGCACCACCCAGGCCTTGTGGTTCAGTCAGTTGGCGATCTTCGCGACCTGGCTCACGGGCCTGTTCATCGCGGGTCGCGTGGCTGCGCGCGGCATCAATCGCTCCGCGCCCCAGCTGATCCTGCAGCTGGATCGCTTCTTCGCGTCCATCGGTGATCCGCGGCGCTTCTTCTACGCGGGGATCGTGGTGCACCTGGCCACGCTGCTCATCGCCGCGACGTTCCGCGGCACGGCGGTCGGCCACTCGCTTCGGGAGTTCGCCTACGGTGGCGGTCCCGCGGTGCTCGCTTTCGCCATCGTCTTCGGCGCCGTGTACGCCGCGGGCAGCATGACGGACGAGCGCATCGGCCTGCGCCTGGCCGGCTTGCTGCACCCCGCAGCGGACGGCCTCAAGACCATGTTCAAGGAAGACTTCGTCCCCAAGAACGCGGACCGCTTCCTGCATAGCTTGGCGCCCTTCATCTCCTTCTTCCCGGTGCTGGTGGTGCTGGCAGTGGTGCCCTTCGGCGACACGCTGTGCTTCGGCATGAAGAACGGTCACATCGACCTCACCCAGCTCGCCAAGGTGGTGCCTCGCGAGGGCGTGTGCACCGAGGGCGCCGTCACGCTGCAGGCGCTGGATCTGAACGTGGGCATCCTGTTCTTCTTCGCCTTGGCCGGCACCGGCATCGTTGGCGCGGCCCTCGCGGGCTGGGCCAGCGACAACAAGTTCAGCCTCCTCGGAGGTCTGCGCGCCGCCAGCCAGATGGTCTCTTACGAGGTCACCCTGGGCCTCACGCTCATCGGCGCCATCATGGTGTACGGCACGCTGCGCATCGACGACATGGTGCGCTGGCAAGCGGAGCACACCTGGGGGATCTTCGTTCAGCCGTTCGCCTTCTTCCTGTTCTTCGCTGCGCAGGTAGCGGAGTCCAAGCGTACGCCCTTCGATTTGCCGGAAGGGGAGAGCGAGATCGTCGCGGGCTACTTCACGGAGTATTCCGGGATGAAGTTCGCCATGTTCTTCTTCTCGGAGTACGTGGCGGTCGTCGCCGGCGCGGCGCTGATGAGCGCCATCTTCCTGGGCGGTTGGGACTTGCCCTTCATCGACCGTGACGGACTGCGCATCGCCGTGGGAGACACCGTGCTGGTCCACGAGCAGCTGTCGCACCTTTCGGTGGTGCTGCTCGGCTTCTTCGGTTTCATCGCCAAGACGGCGGCGCTGTGCTGGCTCTCGATCACCATCCGCTGGACCCTGCCGCGATTCCGCTACGACCAGCTGATGCGACTCGGCTGGCGCAAGCTGCTTCCGGCCTCGCTGGTCAACATCTTGGCCACCGGCCTTCTGATCCTGGGCATCGGCTCCGCCAGCGCCAGCGTGCAGGAAGGCCTCCGCATCGCCGAGGACGTCTCGCAGATCTTCCTGGCTGCCGTGGGCCTGGTCCTGGTCGTCTGGTTCGTGCGTTTCTTGCTCGAACCCGCTCAGAAGCGGCGCCTCGTCATCACCAGTGCACAGCGCTTCGCCGCCTCTCTGGGTGGCACTCAGCGCGCTCGGATGGGAGCCTGATTCAGATGGCAGAGATCGTAAACGTTCCCCTCGGCCCGAAGAAGGTGACCGGCAGTCCGGTACGGCGCCCGGTGCGCAACGCCGGAGTACAGTCGTACATCCCGGAGATCACCAAGGGCCTCGGCCTGACCATGAAGCACTTCTTCAAGAACACGAAGGAGATGGCGTTCGGTCAGGCCGGCGATCCGGTGCTCGACGGCGTACAAGATGGCATCAACTGCATCTACTACCCGGAGCAGCGGCGACCCTATCCCCAGCGCTTCCGCGGGTTGCACCGCCTCACGCATCGCGCAGACGGCTCGCCGCGCTGTGTCGCGTGCCTGTGCTGCTCCACCGCGTGCCCGGCGCAGTGCATCCACATCGAGGCGGGGGAGTATCCGGAAGGGGATCCTCGCCGCGGCTACGAGCGCTTCCCGAAGAAGTTCGTGATCGACGAGCTCCGCTGCGTGTTCTGCGGCTTCTGCGTGGAGGCCTGCCCCTGCGATGCCATCCGCATGGATACCGGCATCCACGCCACCCCGTACGACTCCCGGGATCAGTTCATCTACGACAAGGACATCTTGATGGGCTTCGTCGGGCGGGACGGCTCGCAGGAAACGGCCAACCCGCGGGTGGAGCCCGGCGAGCCCGGGCATCCCGGAATCGCTCGCAACCAGGGCCACTAGCGTGTTCCGGCGTGGGGGGCTGCTGCTGGCGGTCGTCCTCGTCGCCTGTACCGGGCGGCGTGGCGCTCGCGCGCCGGAGGTGAACCCCGCCCAAGACGTCGCGCAGCTGCAGCGAGAGGTGAGCGCCATCCGCGGCCTGTCGGAGCGGCGCCCCGCCCGCATTTCGGTGGACGATCCCAAGTCCTTCGCGCGGGCACTGGAGCTGAAGGCGCAGCGCGACGCGATCCCGCCCACGGCGGAGGACACCGTCGGCTTCTCCCTGGCGTTCGACTTTCCGCCCCCCGGCGCGCGGCAAGGGAGCAGCGCCGACGACGTGATCGGGGAGCAGGTCGTGGGTTTCTACGACCGCACGGACAACAGCATCCACGTGCGGGGGGACAGCTACGCGGACGATCCCGACGAAGCGCGCCTGGTGCTCGCGCACGAGCTCGCGCATTCGCTCCAGGTGCAGAACCTGCCCATGCCGCCGTTGGCGGAGGCGAAGGACAGCGATACGCGGCTCGCGAGCATGGCGGTGCTCGAGGGCGACGCCATGCTGGTGATGCTGGCGCACGCGGCGTACCGCTACCGCGTGCCGCTCAGCCGCGCCCTGGCGCGCGCCGCCGTGGCGGCCAGCGACGAAGCGCTGGAGCGCTACCTGCGCGCCAACAAGGCGGATCAGATGCTGAAGAACGCGCCGCCCATGATGCGCGAGCGCCTGATGTTCCCGTACATGCGCGGGCTCACCTTCGTGGGAGATCTGTGGCGCGCCGGCGGCTTCGAGCTGGTAAACCGCATGTTCGCGCATCCGCCCAGCACCACCGAACAGGTGATCCATCCCGAGAAGTACCTCGCCGGCGAAGGCGCCGTCGCCGTGGATCCGCCGGCCGCTCCCGAGGGCTACGAGCGATTGGTCACGGGGCGGGTGGGCGAGCTCGCCACGCGGGTGATCCTGTCGCGTTGCGTCGACAAAAACCAGGCGGCCACCGCCGCGGCGGGCTGGGGAGGGGATGCCTTCAGCATCGTGAAGAGCGCGTCCGGCCCGGGGCTCTTGTGGGCCACCACTTGGGACGACGAGCGAGAAGCGCAGGAGTTCGAGGTCGCGCTGCGGAGCTACGTGGCGTGCACGCGCAAGCAAACGGCGGAGACGGTGATGCCTGCGGGGGACGTGGTGCGTCGCCAAGGGCAGACGGTGGTGCTCACTCGCGGCTTCGGTGGGCGCGACGCCACGACGGCGCTCTTGACGCTGCCCCACGCTCCAGAGACGCCGACTGCGCCCCTCGGCGCCGTGACGATCCCGCCGAAGAAGATCGTGCCCAAGGTGCCGCCGCCCTACGTGAGCGCTGGCGTGTACGTGAACCCGAAGCTCGGCCTGATGGCGCGGGTGCCGCCAGGCGCTTCGATCGAGATGCCCAGCGCCACCAGCGCGATGTTCTCCATGCATGGTCGCTCGCCGGCGCTGGCGGGCATCGAGCTGTCGGATCGCGTGGCCGCGGGCGACACCATCGATCAGATCCACGCCAGCTTGGCGGACGCGATGAAGCACGCCATCGGCGACGCCGGCGAGCTCGAGTACATCGGAGGGCAGGACATCTCGCTGCCCTCCCTGGGACGAGGAGTGCTCCGGAGCTGGCGGGTGAAGCAGACGAGCGTCGGTCTCAGCGCCATCGTTTTGCCGGTGTGCCGCGGTACCGGCAGTTTCGTGTTTTGGCGGATCTGGGTCGACCCCAGTGGCGCCGCCCTGCTCGACCAGTGGCTGGCGAGCGTGCGGCCCACGGCGTGGCGTGAGCCGCCGATCTGCGCAGAGCTGGATCCCTGAGTCAGAGCTCCAAGACGAGGTACGTCATGTCGTGGCGACCGCCGTCCGGGTCGGTGCCGTAGCCCGGCACGACGTGCGGCTTGAACCCGAGGGCGGTCAGCGTCTCCACGCTGTCCTTCTCCAAATCGCTGATGAGCATGCAGGAGAGATGGCGCAGGCCGTTCTCGCGGGCGATGTTGATGAACTGGTTCACGAACGTGGTACCGAGGCCGGCGCCGCGATAGTCCGGATCGATCAGCCACTTGATGCGCCCCGTGAGGCGCAGCGGTCCGCCATGGCGGCGATGCAGCGTGGCGTCCGCGACCACGCGCGTGCCGTCGAGGGCGAGAAGGGGAAAGGCTCGGCCGAAGTCGACGTTACGGCCCCAGTTCTCGACGACCTCCCGGTCGTCGATCCGGTCCCAAGCAAAGCGGCGGTTGGACGGCGGCAGCCTTTGAAAGAACTCCCACAGTGCCTGCGTGTCCGCAGGCCCAAATGGGCGCATCAGCACACGCCGTCCGTCACGCAGGGACACCTCTTGGGGGTATCGGTTAGGCATGGTTCTCCTCGTCTGGGTACATCCTAGGTGGGCCTCCCCTCCCGAGGCCACGGGCCACATGCCGATTCCGCGCCAACCCGAGGATTTCCGAGTTCATGCGGAAGCTTGGGGGTGCTCCGGGGCGGGACGCGCAGTCTCTGCGCGGAGGGGGTGGCGGCCGCGATCATCGTGCGCGAAGGCATGCCTCGTGCCGCCGATTCGTGCGGGCGTGCATCGCTGCTGGAGGCGAGTACGATGCCGCCGATGCCCGCCCGCTACGAGCCCGTCATCGGCCTCGAGGTCCACGCTCAGCTCTTGACCCGCACGAAGCTGTTTTGCGGGTGTTCCACTGGCTTCGGCGCTGCTCCCAACAGCCACGTGTGCCCCACCTGCCTGGGGCTTCCGGGGGCCCTACCGGTGCTCAACGGCCGGGCGGTGGAGATGGCGATTTTCGCCGCGTTGGCTCTGGGCTGCACGGTGCACGAAAGCAGCGTGTTCGCGCGCAAGAATTACTTCTACCCGGATCTTCCCAAAGGTTACCAGATCAGCCAGTACGAGCTGCCGCTGGCGACCGACGGCCATCTCGAGATCGACGTGGACGAGGGCGTGAAGCGCGTCGGCATCATCCGCGTGCACATGGAGGAAGACGCCGGCAAGAACGTGCACGGTGTGGGTGGGGACTCACTGGTGGATCTGAACCGCGCGGGCGTTCCGCTGATCGAGATCGTCGGCGCGCCGGAGCTGTCGTCGGCGGCGGAGGCGGCTGCCTACATGCGGACGCTGCGCGACGTGCTGTCGTTCTTGGGCGTGAACGACGGAAACCTGGAAGAGGGTAGCTTCCGCTGCGACGCCAACGTGTCCCTGCGGCCGGTGGGGCAAGCGCAGCTGGGCACGCGCACGGAGCTCAAGAATTTGAACTCGTTCCGGTTCCTGTCGCGGGCTATCGAAGTCGAGATCGCGCGGCAGACGGCGATCTTGGACGCCGGAGGCAAGGTGGACCAGGAGACGCGCAGCTACGACCCCGACAAGAACGTCACCCGCACGCTGCGCAGCAAGGAAGACGCTCACGACTACCGCTACTTCCCAGATCCCGACTTGCCGCCGCTGCGGGTGGCGCCGCACAGCGTGGAGCAGGCACGCTCGCGCCTGGGCGAGCTGCCCCGCGCCCGCCGCGGCCGCTACGAGACGGAGCTGGGGCTCAGCGCGCAGGCCGCCGCTACCCTGACCGGGCATCCGGCGCTCACCCGCTACTTCGAGGACGTACTGTCGCGGCATGCCGACGCGGTGCGGGTCGCCAACTGGGTCACGACGGAGGTGCTCCGGGGGGCCGCGATCCATGGTCTGGAAGCGGAGCTGCCCGTGTCCGCGGCGCAGCTGTCGGAGCTCTTGGACCTGCTCGCCGCCGGCAAGATCAGCGGCAAGCAGGCCAAGGACGTGTACGCCGCGGTGGAGGGCACCAGCAAGATGCCGGCCGAGGTCGTCGCCGAGCTGGGTCTGACGGTGGTGTCGTCCGAGGCGGATCTCGCGCCCATCTGTGAGCGCGTGCTCGCGGAGCACCCCGCGCAGGTCGAGCAAGTCCGCGGCGGCAAGAAGGGGGTGCTCGGGTTCTTCGTTGGTCAGGTGATGAAGGCGACCGGGGGCAAGGCCGACCCTCGAGTCGTGAGTCAGCTCCTGGAGCGGTTGATCAATCAGACTGGGTAGCTGGCGAGCACGGCGCCATCGCTGGGATTCAGCACCAAGATGTTGGTGTCGTAGTGCACCACGACGCCTTGGTCGTCGAAATAGAGGGCGTTGTACCGACCGATGGCCCGCGTGAAGGTGGGCTGTCCCGTTTGGGTCAGGACGACGCGGAGCTCGAAGGCGTGCTTGTCCTGGTCCGTTGGCACCACGTAGGCCGCGAACGGCCCGCGCGCCGCGAGGTGAGGAGACGTTTCGCCGAAGGCCAGCGGCCCGCTGTCGTGTCGTACCGAAAGCGACGTCGGATCGATGATCCACACGTGGGTGGGCCCATCGAGCACCGCCACCTCCGCGCAGATGGCGTCGTTGGTGGTGCGGAGCTTGCGGACCACCACGTTCGGGCCGGGCAGCTTGCGCCCGACGTGGGACGGCTTCTTGCTGCCCAGCAGGCTGGCGAAGAAGCCGGGCTTGGGCAGCGGTGCCTCGGGATCGATCACGTGCAGATAGCCGACGCCCTTGTCCGTCGCTTGGGCCACCAGGTAGCGGCCCACGGTGCCCGCGCAGTCTCCGCCCCAGCCGAAGTCGATGCCTCCCGCCGGGACGAAGCGCTGGACCTGACCCGTCGTCGGGTCCACCAGGGCGAACCCGTCCTGGTCGTCGTGCTCCATTTCCAGTGCGATGAGCTGGCCCCAGGTGGTGGCCTCGTCGAAGTCGCCTCGAAGGCTCGCGATCACGCGACCCGTCGTCGGCTCGAGCACCTCGATGCCGTCGCTGTAGCCGAGGAACACCGCGAGATCGCCGACGTGCCGCAGCCGGGCGTCGCTCGCGTGTTGCCACAGCACGCGCCCCGACGCGGCGTCAACGCCCACGATGTTCTCTTCCGTGGTGCGCACCACCAGCACGCTGGCGACGGCGCGGATGTCCATCTCGTCGGGCAGGTCCACGTCGCCGCGAGTCTCGGGATTCGCGCCCAGGTTCGTCGTCCAAACGCGGCGACCGCTGCGGGAATCGAAGGCCAAGAGCTGAGCTCCGATCGCCACCAGCAAGAGGCCGGCCCGCACGCCCATGTGCCCTCGATCCGGGCAGGAGGAGAGGTGCAGCGTCCGCTCGCTCTCCCAGGCCAAGGCCCCGGTGCGGGCGTCTTGAGCCCGCACTGCCCACTGCCGGCTCTGGTCCACGTGGTAGCCGATGATCAGCCGGCGACCGTCGGGGTCGACGATGGTGATCTGGTTCGACGTGGACGAGAAGTTTTGCCGGCCTTCCGCTTGTGGCGCTTGTGCATCCGCCAGGGCGGCGGCGGTGTTGCCGTGCTCCAGGGCCCAGGCTTGATACTGCGCGGCTTGTCCCGCGTTCCAGCCTCCCCCGGGCGAGGTGACCACCTGTTGGCACCCGGGGCAAGGGAACTGAATGCCCGCCGGCATGGTGTTCGGAACGCCATAGCCGCAGCTGGGACAAGCGAACGTCGGAATGCCTTGGGGCGCCGCCCCCATCTGAGGGTTCATCACGGGTCAACTCCTTGGTCGGTAAAACCCGAGGCTAATCAGTCGGCCTTGGCGGAGCTTCAGCGGACCTTGATGGCTCCTTCAGCACTTGCCTTCATCGGTGCGGCTCGGGCAGGGTCCGAGGAAATGGCAGGCGTCCCCCATCCCGAGCCCTTGTCGAAGACCAGCTACTCCGCGGCGGAGCTGCTGCCGGACGACTCCGCGGCCGTGCTTCTCGAACAGCGCAAGCTTCCGGAGACGGAGGAGTATTTGCGGGTGGAAGACGCGGAGCAGATGGCGCGGGCGATCCGCGACATGGTGGTGCGCGGGGCGCCGGCCATCGGTATCGCGGCGGCCTACGGCATGGTGCTCGCGGCGCGGCGCGCTTCGGATTTTCGGCGGGACATGGCGGCTGCCGCCGAGACGCTGGAAGCGGCGCGTCCCACCGCGGTGAACCTGGCGTGGGCCGTGCGCCGCATGCTCGCGCGGGCCGACGCCATCGCAGAGCGCGACGCCGTCGAACGTGTCGCGGAGCTCGCGGCGCTGGCTCGCAGCATCCACGCCGACGACGTCGAGGCCAATCGCCGTATGGGCGCCATCGGAGCGGAGCGCGTCCCGGACGGCGCGACGGTGCTCACGCACTGCAACGCGGGGGCGTTGGCGACGGGCGGCTACGGCACCGCGCTCGGCGTGATCCGCGCCGCGGTGGACGCCGGCAAGCGCGTGCGCGTGCTGGCCGACGAAACACGCCCGTACCTGCAGGGAGCTCGCCTTACGGCTTGGGAGCTGGCGCGAGACGGCATCGACGTGCGCGTCATCACGGACAACAGCGCCGCTTCGTTCTTCGCGCGCGGCGCTGTGGATCTCGCGGTGGTGGGCTCGGACCGCATCGCCGCCAACGGGGACGTCGCCAACAAGATCGGTACCTACGGCGTGGCGTGCTTGGCACGCATCCACGAGCGCCCGTTCTACGTTGCTGCGCCCTGGAGCACGGTGGACATGGACTGCGCCTCGGGGGAAGCGATCGTGATCGAGCAACGCCCGTCGCGGGAGGTCACTCACGTGGGCGAGCAGCGCATGGTTCCGGAAGGCGTGAGCGTCGAGAACCCTTCCTTCGACGTCACGCCGGCTCGGCTCGTCGTGGCCATCTTCACCGAGCGAGGGGCGGTCGATCCCGTGGGTCCGCAAGCCCTGTCGCGGCTGGCTTCGGCAGGCTGAGCGGCGGCTGGCGCTTCGGCTCACATTTCCCTATGTTCCAGCCGTGACCGACCTGACCAGCGACGCGAAGCGGGGGCGGGACAAGAAGCCCCCGTGGCTCAAGGTTCGCGCCCCGGGGGGCGAGCGCTACACCGAGCTCAAGCGCACCCTCCGTGGTCTCGACCTCTACACCGTGTGCGAAGAAGCGCGCTGCCCCAACGTGGGGGAGTGTTGGTCTCAGGGTACCGCGACGGTCATGGTCTTGGGAGACACTTGCACGCGGGGCTGTCGCTTCTGTGCCGTGACCACCGGCAACCCTCGTGGCGCCGTGGATCCGCGGGAACCCGAGCACGTGGCGCGCGCCCTCACCGGACTTGGACTGCGCTACGTCGTGCTCACCATGGTGGACCGCGACGACTTGCTCGACGGTGGAGCGGCGCACGTCGCGGAGACCGTCACCCGCCTGAAGCGCTATCAGCCGGACCTGCTGGTGGAGACGTTGGTTGGAGACTTCGGTGGCCGACAAAGGGACATCGCTACCATCGTCGCGGCGGCGCCGGACGTCTTCGCCCACAACATCGAGGTTACCCGTCGCCTCACGCCTCGCATCCGAGATCAGCGCTGTAGCTACGATCGCTCCTTGGAGGTGCTGCGGAGCGCGAAGGCGCAGGCCCCGGATCGCTTCGTGAAGAGCAGCATCATGGTGGGCATCGGAGAGACCAACGACGAGATCCTCGAGACGCTGCGGGATCTGCGTTCCGCCGGTGTGGACGTGGTGACGCTAGGTCAGTATTTGCGGCCGACGGACAAGCACGCTCCCGTGGACCGCTGGGTAGACCCGGCGGAGTTCGCCGAGTGGGAGCGGTTGGGCCCGGAGCTGGGCTTTGCCTTCGTGGCCTCCGGGCCGCTGGTGCGATCGAGCTACCACGCCGCCGAGGGCTTCATCGCGGCGCGGGTGCGCCGGGGCGGTTCGGATGACGCAGGGCGCAACGGCGTGGCGGCTGCAGAAAGCGCAGAGTTTCCGGCCTCTTCGGGGGTGGTCCCCGTCGCTTCCTTGGTGCGCCGGTCGTAGGGCCCACGGCGCTGACGCCTTAGCGGCTTTCGGCTATGGTCCTGCGACCCCCCGGGAGGACTGCTGGCGAATGACGGATGTCGACCAAAGCTTGCTCGATCGGGTAGCGAGCAAGCTATCCATGCCGCCCTCGTACGCCGAGGCCGGTACCAAGGCTTCGATTCTCACGGTTGCCGCTGCTTCGTACGGCTCGCGACCGACGACCGAGGACGTGACGCAGCCTACGGGCTTCGATCCCGATGCCGCGGCGCTGTTCGAAGCCGTAGTGGAAGCGGCCTACGTCGTTGCGGTGGCGGACGGTCACTTCGACGACGCGGAGCGCGCAGCCTTCGAGCACGTGGTGCTCGCGGCCTGTGAGGGGATTGTTGCGGAGGGGCAGGTGAGCGCCCTCCTCGCCGACTTGGCAGACCAAGTCGACGAAGACGGCATCGACAAGCGCATTGCGATGGTGGCCAAGACCGTCACCAAGCCCGAGCATGCGCAGGAAGTGCTCCGCGTGGCGGCACTCCTAGCCCACGTGTCGGGCGGCGTGAGCGACGTGGAACGAGAAGTGCTCGACAAGCTCACGCATGAGTTCGGTCTCGATACCGACTCGCTCGAGCGAGCGCTGGAAGAAGCGGTCACCGCACTGTCCGAGTGAGCGCTGCGCGCCGCGCCGTGTCATCGGCGAGCGAGCGCGAAAATCGACTCTTCGGGGTTACGCGTTGGCGTGCATTCAGCTACTGCTGTGGCGCTCTCCGGGAGCAGCAGCCGAATCCGAGAAGTGGCTTGGAACTTCCGGAGCAGGACACTAGGCTCCAACGCGCGCCGCCCCGTGCCGCGTGCCCACGAAATCAACGCGAATCGACATGACCACGGCAGCCCAAACTTTCACCGAGACACCGACTCTGGGGGGAGACGTCGTCCGCGTGCTCAGGGACGACGGCACCCTCGCGCCGGAGCACGACCCCCGGCTCGGCCTCGACGACGTCGTGGCCATCTACCAGCACATGTTGCTCACGCGCGTCGTGGACGAACGTCTCGTCACTCTTCAGCGGCAGGGGCGCATCGGATTCCACATCGGCTCTTTGGGAGAAGAGGCCGCCATCATCGGCAGCGCCTACGCGATGCGGAAGCAAGACTGGATCTTTCCCTGCTACCGCGAGTTCGGCGCTGCCCTGCTGCGGGGCATGCAGTTCCAGCGTTACGTCGACAACATGTTCGGCAACGCCAACGATCCCGTGAAGGGGCGGCAGATGCCGGATCACTACACCTGCCGTGCGGCCCACTGGGGTTCGGTCAGCTCGCCCATCGGCACGCAGATCACTCAGGCCACGGGCTTTGCCTGGGCCGCCAAGATCCAGAAGGACGACTTGGTGTGCTTGGTGTACTTCGGGGATGGTTCCACCAGCTCCAACGAGTTCCACAACGGAATGAACTTCGCCGGGGTGTTCAAGACGCCGGTGGTGTTCTTCTGCCGGAACAACGGCTGGGCCATCAGCGTGCCAGTGGAGCGGCAGACGGCCAGCGAGACCTTCGCCGAGAAGGGTGTCGCCTACGGCGTCCCGGGCGTGCGGGTGGACGGCAACGACGTGTTCGCCGTGATCTCAGCGACTCGGAAGGCGGTGGAACGCGCGGCGCAGGGCGGCGGGCCGACGTTGATCGAGGCGCTGACCTACCGCATGGGCGGCCACTCCACGAGTGACGACCCAACTCGCTACCGGGACAAGAAGGTGCTCGAGCCGTGGGCCACCCGGGATCCGCTGGAGCGGCTGCGGCAGTACCTGGAAACGCAGCGCCGCTGGAGCCAGGAGCAGGAGGAGTCCCTCCGCCAACAGATCGACGCCCGCGTGAAGGAAGCGGTATCCGCCGCTGAGAGCACGGCGGCACCCACCCTCGAGACGATGTTCGAGGACGTGTACGCGACGCTGCCCTGGCACTTGAAAGAGCAGCGCGACGAGCTCGTGTCCGGTCCCCGAGCGCCGTCTCACCACTGAGATCCGGCAAAGAGCGTTACCCCGAGGTTCTCCGATGACGCAGATGAACATGGTTTCGGCCATCAACGACGCGCTTCGCGTCGCGATGAAGAAGAACGACAAGATCGTCGTGATGGGGGAAGACGTGGGCCGCGTGGGCGGCGTGTTCCGAGTGACCGCCGGGTTGTTCGACGAGTTCGGCGACGACCGCGTGATCGACACGCCGCTGAGTGAAGGCGGGATCATCGGAACCGCCGTGGGCATGGCGCTCTACGGCATGGTTCCGATCCCGGAGATCCAGTTCTCCGATTTCATCTGGCCCGCCTACGACCAGATCGTGAGTGAGCTCGCCAAGTACCGCTACCGCTCCGGCGGGGAGTACCCGGCCAAGATGGTGATCCGTACGCCCGTGGGCGGCGGCATTCGCGGCGGCCACTATCACTCGCAGCACCCCGAAGCGCACTTCATTCACGTCGCCGGTCTCAAGGTGGTGTGCCCCTCCAATCCGTACGACGCCAAGGGCTTGTTGCTCTCGTCCATCGAGGATCCGGACCCGGTGCTCTTCTTCGAGCCCAAGCGCATCTACCGTGCGGCCAAGGGGGACGTCCCCGAGGGCGAGTACCGCGTGCCTCTGGAGAGCGCCGCGGTGGTGCGCGAGGGGGACCGCGTGACCATCATCGCCTACGGCGCGATGCTCTACGAAGCCCTGGACGCGGCGGAGAAGGCTTCGGCAGAGGGCGTGGAGTGCGACGTGATCGATCTGCGGACGTTGTGGCCGCTGGACATCACGACCGTGCTCGAGAGCGTCAAGAAGACCGGGAGGCTGGTCATCGTGCACGAAGCGCCCAAGACTTGCGGCTTCGGCAGCGAGATCGTGAGCCTGGTGGCAGAGAAGGCCTTCTATCACCTGGAGGCGCCGCCGCGGCGCGTGTCGGGCTTCGATACGCCGTTCCCCTACACGCTGGAAATGGAATACCTGCCGCTGTCCCATCGCATCTTGCCCGCGGTGCTGGAGACGGCGCGAGCCTGACGGAGACATCATGGCGAATTTCGAGTTCAAGCTCCCGGACATCGGGGAGGGCGTGACCGAAGGCGAGATCGTGAGCTGGCTCGTCCAGGAGGGGGACGACGTCAAGGAAGACCAGGACATGGTCGAGGTGATGACGGACAAGGCGACCGTCACCATCGGAGCGCCCAAGGCCGGACGTATCGTCGCGCTCAAGGGCAAGGAAGGCGACGTGGTACCGGTGGGCAACGTGCTCGTGGTGCTCGACGTCGGTGGCGGCGCCGGGGCGAGCGCGGACGCGCCGGCAAAGCAAGCGGACGCGCCGACGGCGGCGAAGCCCGCGGCCAGCGCGCCGGACCAACAACAAAAGAAAAAGGACGAGGGTCCCGCGGCCAGCGCCGTTGGAGACATCCGGGAGTCGCTCCCCGGGATGAACATCGAGCGCAAGGCGCCGGCGGCGGCGGCTCCGGCATCCAGCAGCAATGGTGGCTACTTCAACGACAAGCCCCTTGCGGCTCCCGCCACGCGAAGACTGGCCCGAGAGCTCGGCGTGGATCTGCGCCGCATCCCGCCCAGCGGCCCCGCGGATCGGGTGACTCGAGAGGACGTGGAACGGTTCTCGAGCGGCGGAGCGGCGGAGCCTGCCCCTGCGCCAACCCCTGAGCGCGCACCTTCGCCAGAGGAGCGCCCTGCGCCCGCAGCGCGGCCGGCGGAGTCCGCCGAGGACGAGCGCAAGCCCATCCGTGGCATTCGCAAGCGCATCTACGAGAACATGGCGCGCTCCAAGCACACCGCGGCGCACTTCACTTACGTGGACGAGTGCGACGTGACGGAGCTGAAGGCGCTGCGCGAGCGCACCAAGCCGTACGCGGAGGAAGAGGGCATCAAGCTCA
This sequence comes from Polyangiaceae bacterium, assembly GCA_020633235.1. NCBI lineage: Bacteria > Pseudomonadati > Myxococcota > Polyangiales > Polyangiaceae > Polyangiaceae bacterium. Next base: position 2,013,578 of record JACKEA010000001.1, read on the forward strand.
GCTACCTGCCGTTCATCGTGAAGGCGGTGGTGGCGGCCCTTAAGAAGCACCCCGCACTGAACTGCCTGGTGGACGATCCGGCACAGGAGATGGTGCTGAAGCACGATTTCCACATCGGCATCGCCGCGGCCACGGAACAAGGGCTCACCGTGCCCGTGGTTCGCAATGCGGATCGCCTCAGCATTCTGGAGCTGGCTCGGGAGATCGATCGTCTCGGCAACGACGCCCGGGACGGCAAGCTCCGGATGGAGGATCTGGGCGGCTCGTCGTTCACGATCACCTCGTTGGGCAAGCAGGGAGGCCTGTTCGCCACGCCCATCGTGAACTACCCGGAGGTCGCGATCTTGGGCGTTCACGAGATGAAGCGAAAGCCCGTGGTTCGCGGCGATCAGATCGTCATCGGGGACGTCATGCTCCTGAGCCTGAGCTTCGATCACCGGATCATCGATGGCCACGTGGGCGCCGCCTTCGCCCAGGACATCATCGCGCTGCTGGCAGAGCCGGATCGCCTACTGGTCAGCATGGGTTGAGACCATCGTGTGGGCCGGTGTAGGTGGCTTCGGCACCCATACCGCTTCCTCGCCGAAGGTCGTGATCCGTTGTAGCCTGTCATCCGTGAACCGGACGTGCGTCCGGTACGTAGGATAGTTGGAGGGCACATCACGTTGGCTCGCTGGAAATCGAGCATTCTGCTTTCGGCCATTGTCGCCATTTCGTCACCGGCATTTGCCGACGCGCCGTCTGCGGAAGACATCAAGGCGGCGGCGGACGAGTTCGATCAAGGCAAGCGCTCGTTTCGGGACAAGGAGTGGGTCGCCGCCGCGGAACATTTCGAAGCCGCGGATCGACATGCACCCAGCGCGGTGGTGCTCGAGCTGGCGATGCGCGCGCGAGAGAAGGCGGGGCAGCTGGACCGCGCGGCGGTCCTCGCGGCTCTGATTCTCGACCTCTATCCGAAGGAGACGGACAAGGCGAAGGCCGCGGGCAAGATCCTCGATCGCGCTGACAAGCAGCTGCAGCGGGTGCGCGTGCGCTGCGATCAGCCGTGCGATCTGGTGGTCGGCACGAAGTTGGTCCACGGCCAAGCGTCTTCGGCGCGGACGCTGTTCCTGGAGCCGGGCGAGCACACGGTGCGAGCGGGCTGGTCAGGTGGGCGTTCCCAGTCCGAGAAGCTGACCGCCAAAAAGGGGGGCAAGAGCGAGCTGTCCTTCACGGCTCCGGCGGAGCCGGAGAACCCGCCAACGGTAGCTCCCGAGACTCCGACGCCGACCTCGCCCACGCCCACCACCGCGCCAGCGCCGCCCACCCACGACACGCCTCCCCCCGAGCCGGGCTCGGGGATGTCGCCGGCAGTGTTTTTCGTGGGCGCCGGGCTCACGGCGGTGGCCGGTGGCGTCACCATCTGGAGCGGTATCGATACCCAGAACAACCCTGGGAAGGACAAGGTGCGTGAGGACTGTGCCGGGCTCGGCACGGATTGTCCTACCTACCAGGACGGGCTCGACAAGCAGCGGCGGACCAACGTGCTCATCGGCGTCACGGCGGGGCTGGGCGTGGTGACCGGCGTGATCGGCGCGTTCTTCACGGACTGGAGCGGCGGGGATTCTGCGCCGAAGAAGAGCGCGGCCGTCGAGCCGTGGGTCGGCGTGGGGGCGGTCGGAGCGCGAGGGAGGTTCTGAGGGCGGTGGTCGCGGCACGGCTCATCGACGTGAAGCTGGAGGGGCGCCAGCACATCGACCGCTACGAGTTGGTCGCGGAGATCGCGTCCGGCGGGATGGCGACGGTGTTCCTCGCTCGGCTGTCGGGCGTCGGAGGCTTTCAGCGTTTCGTCGCGATCAAGCGGTTGCATCCGCATCTGGCTGCGGAGCGAGAGTTCGTCGAGATGTTCTTGGACGAGGCGCGTCTCGCCGCGGGGATCCACCACCCGAACGTGGTCAGCATCCTCGAGGTGGGGGCCAGTGATCGCGGCTACTACCTCGTGATGGAGTACATCGAGGGGGACACGCTCGCGCGTCTGCTGGCGCGCGCGGCGACCAGCGGGCAGCGCCTGCCGCGGGAGATCGCCCTGCGCGTCGTGATCGACATGCTCGCCGGGCTCCATGCTGCGCACGAGCTCAAGGACGAAATGGGGCAGCCCACGGGCCTCGTGCATCGCGACGTGTCGCCGCAGAACGTGCTGGTGGGCTTGGACGGCATCTGCCGCATCACCGACTTCGGCGTGGCACGCGCGGCGTCGCGGCTGTCGGCCACGCGGGTCGGACAGCTCAAAGGCAAGATCGCGTACATGGCGCCCGAGCAGGCCATGGGCAAGAGCGACATCGACCGCCGCGCCGACGTATTCGCCGGCGGCATCGTGCTGTGGGAGGTGCTCGCCGGGCGTCGGCTGTTCAAGGCGGAGAACGAAGCGGCGACGCTTTCCCGTGTGCTGTCGGAAGAGATCGCGGAAGTGACGACCGTGGCGGCCGACGTCCCGCCGGAGATCGCGGAAGTCTGCATGAAGGCGTTGAATCGCGACCGCGAGGCGCGCTTCGCCAATTGTGCCCAGTTCGCCGACGCCCTCGAGCGTGCCGCGACCAAGGTCGAAAAGATCGCGTCGTCGCGGGAGCTCGCGGCGTACGTGTCGGAGGTGCTCGGCAACGAAATCGCGCAGCAGCGCGAAGCCGTACGCGGATGGCTGGCGCGCAGCGAGCCGAGTCAGATCCAGCTGCCGACCCGTGAGTCGCCGGCGTCGAGCGTGTCGGCAACCACAATGGACCGCTCCGGGGTCACCAGCGTCGCGACGCCCCACAGCATCAGCACCTACGGGCCAGTCGCCGAGCCGCCGCGCAAGTCGCGGGGCGTGTTGATCGCCGTGTTGGCCTTGCTCGGCATGGGCGCGGTCGGCGCCGGGGCGTGGTTCTTGGGTCGAACGACGGCGGCTCCGGCCACCGCGGCCCCCATGGTGACCGCTACCGCGCCGTCGGTGCCGACCCCTTCCGCGGTACCGAGTGCTTCGGTGGCGCCCGTCGAGAGCGCTCCGGCGCCCAGCGCATCCGTCGTAGAAGAGCCGAAGGCGGAGCCCACGCCGGTGCGCCACGCCCCAGCCGTGTCGCGGCCCCCGTCGTCTCCGCCCACCAAGAAGGGTGGAGACGATCTGCCCAGCAACCCCTACCGTTGACTTGACAGGCCTGCGGGCCGAACCGACCTTGACGGGGATGAGCAAGCCCGGGGTCGCCGCCGTTCTCAGTCTGATCGTCCCGGGGGTCGGCCAGTTCTACAATGGCAAGTTCCTGCGAGGAATCTTCTGGCTCATCGTGACCCCGGGCCTGTGGATCGGTTCGGGGGGCTTCTTGGGCTGGATTTGCCACATCGCCTCCGCCTACACCGCGTACGACTGGGCTCGGGAGCACGCCTGAGTCGGGTCGCGTTGACAGTCGCCGGTTCGGCTGCTAGTTGTCGCGCCCTCGAATTTGGGCCCCCGCGGAAGGAACTCCCGTCCTTTCGCTAACTTGAAGCATTCCGACCAGGCAGGCGAGCCGTGGCCGTCAAGAGAATCCTAGTATTTTCCGGCAACGCGAATCCGGAGCTGGCGGAGGAAATCGCCAAGGTCCTGGGCACGCCTCTGGGCGAGGCGCGGGTCAGCCGCTTCAGTGACGGAGAGACGTTCTGCGAAGTTCGCGAGAACGTTCGCGGTCTCGACACCTATCTGGTGCAGCCGACCAGCTCTCCGGTGAACGACAACCTGATGGAGCTGCTCATCCTGTGCGATGCGCTGCGCCGCGCGTCAGCGGAATCCATCACCGCGGTGATCCCTTACTACGGTTACGCGCGCCAAGACCGCAAGGTGGCGCCCCGCACGCCCATCACCTCCAAGCTGGTGGCGGATCTGTTGGTGGCTGCCGGCGTGAACCGCGTGCTGTGCGTGGATCTCCACGCGGGCCAAATCCAAGGGTTCTTCAACATCCCGTTCGATCACTTGTACGCACTGCCGGTGTTCTTGGACGACTACCTGAAGCTGCGTTTCAACGAGGACGCCGTGTTCGTATCCCCGGACGCGGGAGGCGTGGAGCGCGCTCGCGCCTACTCCAAGCGGCTGGGAGCTTCCCTCGCCATCATCGACAAGCGACGTGAAGCGGCGAACGTGAGCGAGGTGATGCACTTGATCGGCGACGTCGAAGGACGCGATTGCATCATCATCGACGACATCATCGATACCGCCGGAACGTTGTGCAACGCGGCCCGCGCGGTGATGGACTACGGTGCGAGATCCGTCGTGGCGTGTGCCACCCACGGCGTTTTGAGCGGGCCGGCGGTGCAGCGCATCGAGGAGTCTCCGCTGACAGAGGTGGTGGTTACCAATTCCATCGCTCCGTCCGAGGAGACCAAGGGCTGCAGCAAGATTCGCGTGCTGTCCATCGGGCGCCTGCTCGGTGAGGCCATTCGGCGCATCCACAACAGCGACTCGGTCAGCTCGTTGTTCGTGTGAGGATTATCGGAGTTTCGTAAAGGTCACGGAAGGCAATAAGCGTCATGGAGCAGATCAAAATCGTCGCATCCCGCCGGCCCGATGGCGGCAAAGGCAACGCGCGCCGCTTGCGCGCGACGGGTCACATTCCTGCCGTCGCGTACGGCAAGGACCTGTCGGCAACGACGCTTTCCGTGTCCCCCAAGGACTTGATGAACGTTCTCGGGAGTGAGCACGGGCGGAACTCCGTCGTGGAGCTCCATGTGGAAGGTGGCGACACCCTCACCGCGCTGCTCGCCGACTACCAGTACCATCCGGTCACCCGCGAGCTCCTGCACGCGGACTTCCTCCACATTCACATGGACAAGCCCGTCGAGGTGGACGTTCCGCTGGAGCTCACGGGCAAGGCCAAGGGCGTGGTGACCGGTGGCATCCTGCGGCAGGTGTTCCGCAAGCTGCCCATCCGCTGCCTGCCGAACCAGATCCCGGTGAAGATCACCCACGACGTTTCGGAGCTGGACCTGGACGACAGCGTGCCCGTTTCTGCCCTCGCCCTGTCCGAGGGCGTGTCGGTACGGTTGCCGGCTGAGCAGACCGTGGCCGCGGTGGTCACGGAGAAGAAGCGCGGCGAGGCCGAGGACGAGGCCGCTGCCGAGGCCGCGCCGGGTGCCGCGCCCGCGGGCGAAGCCACGAAGGCCGACGCCAAGCCTGACGCCAAGGCGTGATCCTCGTCGTTGGCCTGGGCAATCCCGGCCCGCGCTACGCGAGCACGCGTCACAACATCGGATTCGCCGTCGCCGAAAAGCTCGTGGAGCTCGGCGGCGGCGCGTTTCGCTCGCGCTTCCATGGGCGGCTGGCGGACGTGATGCTGGACTCCAGGCGCGTTCTGGTGCTGCAGCCCGAGACCTACATGAACGAGTCCGGGCGCAGCGTGCGGGCGACCATGGACTACTTCAAGCTCGATAGCGCCGATCTGGTCGTGGTTCACGACGAGCTGGATCTGGCGCTCGGCACGCTGCGACTGAAACAGGGCGGGGGGGACGCGGGCCACCGAGGGCTTCGGAGTATCAGCCAAGAGCTGGGCACTTCCGACTACGCCCGGCTGCGCTTCGGGATCGGGCGTCCGGAGCAGAACTTCGGGGGTACCGTCGCAGATTTTGTGCTAGAAGGCTTCCCCCTCGCGGACCGACCCCAGGTGCAGGAGCACGTGGAGCGAGCCGCGAAGGCCCTCGTGCTCTTCGTTCGTGAAGGTCGCGAGGCGGCAATGAACGTGATCAACCGGCGCGCTTGAGGCGTCGGGGCTCCTTGCTCCCATTCGCCTGGGGGCCAAAGCCCGAGAGGAGAAACATGACGACTGAGACACAGAGCGCGCCCAGGGCGCGCGAATACGAGACCATCTACATTCTCCGCGCAGCGGTCCAGAAGGACGACGCGGAGAAGGTCGCGCATCGCGTCGGAGAGGTGGTCGACAAGGTTGGTGGCCGGCTCACCCGCGTGGAGACCTGGGGCCGCCGTCAGCTGGCCTATCCCGTGGGCAAGAGCAAGCGCGGCGTTTACGTGTACGTGAAGTACCTCGGTGGTGGCGAGCTCGTCAGCGAGCTCGAGCGCAACCTCCGCATGCTCGACGACGTGATCAAGTATCAGACCGTCCAGGTGCGGGACGACGTGGACCCGGCCGAAGTGGCGATCGATCCCGAGACCGTGAAGTTCGACGCGGTCGAGCCGCCGGCGGACGACGAGCCGGAAGAGACCCTCGAGCAGGAGCTCGGCTTGGTGGAAGCGCCGCCGGATCCGGACCGTGATCGCGACCGCGACCGCGACCGCGACCGCGACCGCGGGGACGGTAGCGAAGAGGGCGAAGAAGAGGACGAGGAAGAGGAGGAAGAGGACTGATGACCATGCAATCCGAGAAGAGCAGCGCGCGTTCCGCGGAAGGCTCTGCGTTTCGGCGTGGCCGTCGTCGTGGTTGCAGCTTCTGCTCCGACGAAAGCCTCACCATCGACTACAAGGACCCGCAGGCTCTCAGGTACTTCATCACCGAGCGCGGCAAGATCGTGCCTCGGCGGATTTCCGGTACCTGCGCCAAGCATCAGCGGGAGCTCACCCTGGCCATCAAGCGTGCGCGGAACATCGCGCTCTTGCCGTTCACCGCGAGCGGCTGACGGAGGCGAACCATGGCAACTGCGATTCAAGTCGTACTTCAGGACGACGTGGAGAACCTCGGCACCAGCGGCGACGTCGTGCGCGTGCGACCGGGCTACGCGCGCAACTTCCTGATCCCTCGGGGACTCGCCGTCCCCGCCACGCACGCCAACCTGGCGCGCATCGGAGAGCTCAAGCGCATGGCTGCGGTCAAGGCGGAGAAGGCTCTGGCGGACGCCAAGGAGCTTGCGCAAAAGCTGGAGTCCGTGAGCATCAAGCTCGAGCGTGCGGTGGGCGATGAAAACAAGATGTACGGCTCCGTCACGAGCAAGGACATCGAGGAAGCCTACAAAGCCCAGCACAGCCTCGAGTTCGACAAGAAGCGCCTCACGTTGTCCGAGCCGATCAAACAGCTCGGTCTGTCGGAGGTTCCTCTCAAGCTGCACTCGGAGGTTACGGCCATGCTCCGGGTGGAGGTCGTCAAGCAGAGCTGAGCTGATTGACAGCCGACTCCTGCTCTGACAATGGTCAGCGCTGCACCCCGAGGGCCCACCGGCTCCCGGGGTGCGGTGCATTTGGAGCCCTGGGGAAAACCGGTGGATGGCCTCTGAGCAAGCTGGGGGGCGGGGAGTACTGACATTGCCTGACCGAGCCGACGGGACTTTGGCCCCTTTCGAGGGAGACTGACGGATGCTGGCGGAGAGACAGCAAAAGCGAGAGCGACCCCAAGAGCTCGTGCCGGTGGCGGGACGTGTTCCACCTCAGGATCTGGATGCCGAAGGCGCGGTGCTGTCGGCGGTGCTGCTCGCCAGCGACGCCTTCGACCGGGTACAAGAGATCCTGCTGCCGGAGCACTTCTACTCCGAGGCGAACCGCCGCATCTTCGAGGCGGTGCTGGAGCTACAGAGCTCCGGGCGCCCGGTGGACCTGGTCAGCGTCGCGGGGTTCTTGCGGGACCGGGAGCGGCTCGCGCAGGTCGGCGGCACCCCCTACCTGGCGCAGCTCGCGGACGCCACGCCGGCCGTCGCCCACGTGGAGCATCACGCTCGGGTGATTCGTGAGAAGTGGCGCGTGCGTCAGCTGATCTCGACCTGCCAACGCTTCGCGGCGGAAGGCTATGGCGACTACGGGGACGTGCAGGGCTTCATCGATGCCGCCGAGCAGGCGGTGTTCGACATCGCGCGTATCCCGGAGGGCTCGACCATCGTGCCCGTGAAGGACGCCATCCACGGCGCCTTCCAGATCCTGGCGGACGCCGCTCGCCGCGGCGGCGCGGTCACCGGCACGCCCACGGGTTTCTCTCGCTTGGACAAGCAGATCGCCGGACTGCACTCCGGAGATCTGTACATCGTGGCGGGGCGTCCCGGCATGGGGAAGACGGCTTTCGTATTGAACCTCGCGGTGAACGTCGCATCTCCGCGGCAGGCGGAGGTGGCGGATCCCGACGACCCCTATGGCGAGGGCGGAGTGGAAGAGCCGGGGGACGGCGTCGCCTTCTTCTCGTTGGAAATGCCCCGCGAGCAGCTGGCCTCGCGTCTGTTGGCCAGCGAGGCGCGGGTGGACGTGTCGCGCATCCGTAGCGGCGACATGCGGCGGGAGGATTGGAACAAGCTGACGGAAGCGGCGGCGCGCCTCGGTCGCGTTCCCCTGTGGCTCGACGACACGCCAGCGATCACCCTTCTGGATCTGCGCGCCAAGATCCGGCGCCTGCAAGCGGAGCTCGCCCGCGGCAATCGCGACGGGAGCATTCGTGCGAAGAAGCTCGGCCTGGTGGTGATCGACTATCTGCAGCTGATGCAGGGGCGGCGCGACGCCGGTAGCCGCGAGCAGGAGATCAGCGAGCTTTCCCGCGGGTTGAAGCAGCTGGCCAAGGAGATGGGCGTTCCGGTGCTGGCGCTCTCGCAGCTGAACCGCAGCGTGGAAACCCGCACGACCAAGGACAAGCGTCCGCAGCTCAGCGACTTGCGTGAATCCGGCGCCATCGAACAGGACGCCGACACCATCATCTTCATCTACCGGGACGAGTACTACTTCCGCGACAGCCCCGACAAAGGCATCGCGGAGATCATCGTGGCCAAGCAACGTAACGGCCCGACGGGCTCGGTGAAGACCAAGTTCACTGCAGAGTTCACCCGTTTCGACAATCTCGCGACCAGCGACTACGATTTCGACGAGATGGACGACTTCGACGCGGGCATGCCCTGACAAGGCTGCCAGCGTGGGGTAGCCTACGGCCATGGCTCACCTTAAGCGCCCGTTGGTCCTCGTCCTCACGCTGTGCGCTGGCTCGTTGATCGCCAGCGCCTGCGGCCGTTCGGATCCCGAGGACTTCCTGCTCGATAACCCCCTCGACGGCGGGCTTGGCGGCGGCGGCTTTGGTGCCGAAGGTGGTTTCGGCGCCATGGCAGGCACCGGCGGTTCCGCGGGCACTGGCGGCTTCGCGGGCACCGGGGGCTTCGCGGGCACCGGGGGCTTCGCGGGCACGGGGGGCTTCGCGGGCACCGGGGGCTTCGCGGGCACCGGGGGCTTCGCGGGCACCGGGGGCTTCGCGGGCACCGGGGGCTTCGCGGGCACCGGCGGCGGTCCCACCGATGGCGGCAACTTCTTCGACGCGTTCCCGTTCCCAGATAGCGGACCGATCGCCACCTGCGTGCAGTGCGCAGAACAGAGCTGTTCCGGTCAGGTGAACGCGTGCTTCAATAACCCGGGCTGCGCCAGCGGCGTGGTGTGCGCCGTCACCAGTTGCGGCGGCTTCAATCTGAGCTGCATCTTCAGTTGCTTCTCGGGCGACTTCAACGCGGCGATACAGGCATTCCAAGCCTTCTCGTGTCTGGCCAGCAACTGCGGGCAGCAGTGCGTGGGCGCCATCATCGGTGGTGGTGGTGGCGGCGGTGGCGGAGCTCCGCCGCCTTTGCCAGGCGCCCCGGCGCTGCCGCAAACGCCGGTCGCCGGCGGCTACTACGCGGTGGTTCCTCCGGAGCTCGCCCAGGCGCTCTCCATCCCCGCCGGTCCGGTGTACATGCCGCCCATCGAGGTGCTGGATTCGATGAGCGCAGTGAAGAGCTCGTGCGCCGCTCCGGGCGGCAGCTGCCGCTAAAGCATCAGCATTTCCGACAGCTCGTGCATCAAGTCGTCGAGCCCTTCGTGGGTCGCGGCGCTCACCAACCTGAGCTCGATGCCCTCGGCGGCGAATGCGGCTTTGGTCTCTTCGTAGGCATCTTGAACGTCGGGCAGGTCGGCCTTGGTCATCGCCACCAGCTCCGGGCGCCCGATCATGTCGGGATTGAACAGCGACAGCTCCGCGCGGATCGCCTTGTAGTCGTCCAAAGGTGAGCGATTCGGCTCCCCCGTGAACGTCACCAGGTGCAACAGCACTCGCGTGCGCTCCACGTGACGAAGGAAACGGATGCCGAGTCCGGTGCCCTCGCTGGCGCCCGGGATCAGACCCGGGATGTCGGCGATCACGAAGGTGCGACCAAGGCCCCGCCCGGTGTCCCCGACGTGAACCACGCCGAGGTGGGGCACCAGGGTGGTGAAGGGGTAGTCCGCCACCTTGGGCCGCGCTCGGCTCACGGCGCGGATCAGGGTGCTCTTGCCCACGTTGGGGAAGCCCAGGAGCCCCACGTCGGCCATCACCTTGAGCTCGAGGCGGAGGTGCTTCTTCTCGCCCGGTCCACCTGGCTCCGACTTGCGCGGTGCGCGGTCCACCGGCGTTGCAAAGTGCTTGTTGCCGCGCCCGCCCTTGCCGCCGGAGGCCACCACGAAGCGATCCTCGCTCTTGGTCAGCTCACACAGACGGTTGCCGGAGTCCGCGTCGAACACGATGGTTCCGAGCGGGACCCGCACCACGCGATCGCTCCCGGCGCGGCCGTACTTGTCCTTGCCCCCGCCGTCTTGGCCGCGGTCCGCGCGGACGATGCGCACGTGCTTCAGGTCGTACAGCGTGTTCTTTCCGCTGTCGGCTTCCAACACCACGTCGCCGCCGCGGCCGCCGTCGCCCCCCGCGGGGCCGCCGAAGGGCACGTACTTCTCCCGGCGGAAGGCCACGACCCCGCGCCCGCCGTCACCGGCCTCCACCGTCAGCTCGCACTCGTCGATGAAGCGCATGGTCAGCCGGGCGAGGAGAGGGAAGGCGTCATGATGGGGCCGGCAGCCTCTATACAGCCGGCCCCCGCGTCAAGACCTTCTACCGTCGTTTGCCCGGCGGTTTCAGTGGCAGCGGCGCGGAAGTGCCAGTGCGCGGTTGGGCGGCCTCGTCCAGGGTTGCGAGCGCGGCGATCACGGCCTGCATGCCGTACTTGAGCGCCGCCTCTTCCTGAAACACATGGCATGCTCGCTCCAGCGCCAGGCTGGTATTGCGCCCCAGATCCAGCTCGCGCTCCACGAACGCTTCGAAGCTGCCGAACCCCTTGGCCGCGTACAGCTCCTCTTCCTTGATCCGCGCCAGCACCCTCCCGAGGGCGAAGAACCCGGTGGTGAGGTTCTTTCGCAGGGCCCGGATCTCACCCATGGCCGTGTGCAGGGCGCCGATCCGCTCCTTGATGAGATCGGCCTTCTCCGGCACCCGCAGGGTGGCCCGGGCACTGCCGGGCGGGATGGGCGCCGTGTTGCGCTGGCGGGCTTCCGCGGCGTGTTTGGCCGCGTGCCGGGCCACCCACGGAGCGGTTCCCCGGGCGCCCGCCTTGGCCGTAGCGGCCTTGCTCGCGCGCTTCTTCGCCCCGCCGGCAGCCGGCTTCTTCTTTTTTGCTGATCCCCTCGCGGACTTCTTCGTCATCACCCCAAGTGCGAGTCGATCCCTCGCCTCCGGGGCGAGCGTAGGTCAGCGCGAAGCTGCGCGCCAGTTTGCGGCGCTTCTTGTCCCTCTGGGACGGGTCCACCCCGAGGAAAGGTCCGGGCCGATGCGAAGCATTGTTACCGACGCGACGGCCCGCTAGATCTGTGGCCGATGAGCGAGCCGGCCGCCGAGCCCCGGACCCCCAGCATTCCGCCGCCCCCCCGGGAGCGCATCGCAGTGGTGGTCAATGGCAACGCCAAGAGCGTCAACGACGAGGTGATCTCCACCCTCGACCAGATCCTGATGGGTGGGGACCTGTTCGTTTCCCATCGCCTGGAGGACAGCCGGGACATCGCCCGCACGCTGGTGGATCGCGGCTACGGAACCGTCCTCACCGGTGGTGGCGACGGCACCTTCACGGTGATGGTGACCGAGGTGGTGCGGGAAGCGCGCGCGCAACAGCGCCCGCTGCCGCGCTTCGGCTTGCTCAAGCTCGGCACCGGCAACGCCCTGGCCTGGGTGGTGGGGGCGAGCCGCGCCAAGGGCCGGGGCCTCGCCGCCGACATCCAGCGCCTGCACGAGGACGCGGGCAGTCGACCGGTGCGCTTGTGCGAGGTGCAGGGCTTCATCACGCCCTTCTGCGGCTTCGGCGTGGATGCCGTGGTGCTCTCGGACTACTCCGAGGTCCGTAAGCTGTTATCGAAGACGGTCCTCAAGCGCTACGCCGCGGGCCCTCTCTCGTACGTGGTCTCGAGCGTCACGCGCTCCATCCCGAGCTATTTCATTCGCCCCGTGCCGCACTGCCGCGTCATCAACGACGGCGGGGACGCCTACCGCGTGGGCGGCAGCGGCGAGATCATGGGCTACCCGGTGCCCAAGGGCGAGGTGCTCTACGAAGGCCCCGCCCGCGTCGCTGCCCTCGGCAGCATCCCGTATTACGGCTTCGGCTTCCGCTTCTTTCCGTTCGCGGAGGAGCGGGACGATCGCATGCAGCTGCGGGTTTCGACCATCAGCCCGGTGGCGTTCGTCAAGAACTTCCCGGAGATCTGGCGGGGCGAGTACCACAACCCGGACGTCGTCTTCGACTACCTCGTCGACGCCATCACCATCGAGATGGACCCGCCCACGGTGTTCCAGATCGGCGGGGATCCCATCGGAGAGCAGACCAAGATGAGCGTGCGCCTGTCCCCCGAGGTGATTCGTCTGGTCGACTTCTACGCGCCGCCCAGCGCCAGCTGAGGGCCGAGCGCGGCGTGCCCGCGCCGAACCGACAAAACCCTCGAAGACAGCAGGTCTTTTTTGTTGGTCCGGCGCGGAAAAGGCGCGAGAACAGTGGACGTCGATGCAGCGGATACGCGTGATTCTGAGCGACACCCACCTCGGGACCGGGCGTCGCCGGGGCGCGTTCAATCCGCTGGAGGACTTCCACCACGACGAACGTCTGGCGGAGCTCGTCGACTTCTATTCCACCGGCAAGTACGCCGAGTTCGAGGTGGAGCTGATCCTGAACGGGGACATCTTCGACCTCATGAAGGTGGAGGTAGACGGCGGCTGGCCGGTGAAGATCACCGAAGCCCTCGCCATCGACAAGATGCAGCGTTGCCTGGAGGGGCACCCTCGGGTGGTCACCGCGCTCAGGGCGTTTTTGGAGCGGCCCGGCAAGCGCATCACTTACATACCCGGCAATCACGATCCGGAGCTGCTCCTGCCCGCGGTGCAGGACGTGCTCAAGAAGTACATTGCGCCCGGGGCGTCCAGCAGTCGCCTGCGGTTCATCACCGCGTCGGACGTGTACTCCCTGCCGGAAGGCATCCAGATCCGCCACGGTCACCAGTTCGAGGCCATCCACCGCATGGACTATCGCGCGGTCACGGTGGACGACGGCGACGGCGAGCGCGTGCTGGCGCTGCCCTGGGGCAGCCTGTGGTGCATGGAGGTGCTGTATCCCGCCAAGCGGCGCCGACCGCACATCGATCAGGTCGTGCCATTTCGACGGTTTCTGCTCGGGTCGCTGCTCTTCGACTTCAGGTTCACCATCGGCTTCTGTCTGCGGACCATCGTGCACTTCATGGCCAAACGCCTACGCACGGTGCGCGGTGTTTTGGCCAAGCTGCGCGCGCTACCGCTGGTGCTGAAGGAGGAGATCTTTGCCATCGCCGACTTCGACGCCGCGGTGATCAAGACGCTCCGGCGGCTCCACGGCGTCCACACGTTGATCGTGGGTCACTCCCACGGTCCCAAGGTGCGCGCCCTGGAAGGCGGGAAAATCTACGTGAATACCGGTAGTTGGGTGCGCATGATCAATCTGGACGTGCAGCACCTGGGGCAGGAGAATGGGCTCACCTACGCGCTCATCGAGTACGACCCCGACGGCCGTCCGGAGACCTCCTTGCTCCGTTGGCACGGCGTTCATCGGGAGAACGAGCCGGTCCTCTACCAATCCTGACTTTCATGAAGCGATCGCTGTGGCTCATCGTCTTGTTTGCGCTTCCGGCGGCGGCCGCGGAGCCGGAGGCGGTCGACGCGCGCCTTGCGTGTCGTCAGGAAGCCTCCCCGGGACGCGTCCTGTGCGAGCTGGAGGTGGAGGCACGGCAGGGGCAGCTCACCTGGGCAGACGCGGTGGTGACTTCGGCTCCGGACATGGCCACTCCGCTCCGAGCCCGCGTTGGGCCCAGCCAAGCGACGGCCCGCACTCCGACCCGGATCCGCTTGCCCTTGAGCTTGGCGGCGTCGCGGGAGGGACGGGCGAAGCTCAGCGTCCGCGCTCGCTGGGTGCTGTGTCCGGGGGGCAAGCGGAGCTGCGTGCCCGGCCATCGCACGGTGACGGCGGAGGTCGTGGTGGGAGCCATTCAGGAACCCCGCTGATGGCGCGCCGCCGCATGCGGATGGCGGAGCTGGTGCGGGAGAGCAACGTGCCGCGCGAGACCATCCACTTCTACTTGCGTGAAGGACTCCTACCGCCCCCGGAGAAGGCGGGTCGAACCCTCGCGTACTACGACGACGCGCACCTCGAACGGCTCCGTTTTGTGCGCCACTTGCGTGACGAAAAGTACTTACCTATCCCAGTGATACGCAGCATCTTGAACGCAGGGCTTTCGGGTTCCCGGAGTCGGGATGCCCTGACCCTGGCGGACGTGCTGAGCATCGATCCGGCCATCGGCAGGATGGAGGCTCCCACGCCAGACGACGAGACGCTGCGGGTGGCGCTGGAGCTCGGGCTCCTGGGCCCCGGGGTGGATCGCGTCGAGCCGAAGGATCCCACTCAGGCGCGGGTGCTGGCGGCCGTCGCCGAGGCGCTGTCGCTGGACGGCGACGCGCGGGAGCTCACCCTCGAAGATCTGCGCGTGTGCGCTCGGGAGCTCAGCCGCTTGGTCGACGCCGAGGCCGCGGCCTTCTTCGATGTCGTGCTGCGCCGGGGCGATCTGCCCACGGGGGTGCAGGCGCTGCGCTCCGGCCGCAGCGCGGTGGCGCGCTATCTCACGGCCTATCGCGATTGGATGCTTCGCCGCATCGTGGAGGGCCTGCTCGAGGCCATCGAGCGCGCGCCCAAGGACATCGACAAGACGCGCTCGCTGCCGCTGAGCCCCCGCGCCCTCGCTCGGCTGGAAGAGCCCGCGCGGGTGGCCGCCCTCGACGAGCGGGCACGACAGGGTGACGCGGCGGCGGCCAACGATCTGGTGTGGCACCTGTTCGCTCTCAGACCGAGCGAGCTCGGCAAGCTCCCGCCCAAGGTGAAGGGCGAGCTCCGCCCTCGGGCGGAGCTGCTGGTGGCGCACGTCTCCGGCCTCCGCGCCCTGGGGGCCGCGGCGGAGCGCACGGGGGGCTTTCCGCTCGGGGAGATCCTGCTGGGAGAAGCCGAGCTCGGAGCGGCCTTGGTGGGCGAGGGCGGCGTGCTCGAGAGCGCGGTTCCGGCCCTGAGCCGCCTCGAGCGAGCCACGCCGGAGCTCGACGCCGACCCCTTGGCGTCCGCCCTCGGGCACTTGCGCCGCGGCCAGATCACCTCCGTGTTGCCCGCGGCGCTGGGGCGCGGGGAGCGCGCCAAAGCAGATCTGGAGCGAGCGCTGGCGGTGCTGGGCGCGGCGCCGGGACGCGTGCCCGCCGCCGCTCGCGCCAGCATCGAGGGCAACGCGCGGCTGTGCCTCGCCCGCTTGCTGCTGGAACGTGGGGACAGCGAGGCGGCGGAGCAGCATCTGGCGCGGGCGCGGGCCGTGGATCCCGAAGGCCCCCTGGCGGCGGCCTGTGACAGGTTGGCTCCGAGGCCGAGCTGACGACAACTTGGCCGTCGCGTTGGGTTCGCGATACCCGCGAAGGAATGCGACTTCCCGGTCGTCTCGGCGCGACCACTCTCGGCGACTTGCTGGGAACGCTCCATCGCGATCGCGCCACCGGCGTGCTCGAGCTGGTGGAGGCGGGACGCGAGCATCGCATCCACCTGGTGGGCGGGCTGATCAGTCAGATCGAGACGCCGCTGTCGGTCGCGCGCTTGGGCGAGCTGATGCGCCGCGAAGGGCTGGTCGGAGATGGCGCCCTGCGCTGGCTGGCGCGCGCGCTGATCGCGTCGCCCGGCAAGCGTGCCGGGGAGCTCTTGGTAGCGGCCCAGGCCGTGAGCCCGGATCTGGTGGCCGCGGCCCTCCGGCGTCAGCTCCGGCTCAAGCTGGACGCGCTGTTCGCCGTCAGCGACGCCGCGCTCCGCTTTCGCGTGGCCTTCCGCAAGGGCGCGGAGCTTCGGGTGCCGCTCTCGCCCCACGAGTTCTTGCACGGGCGACCCCGTGCTCGCGATGGCCGGCGCCAGCGGTCGGCCCCCGTGCGCCCCGACCGCGGCCGCGTGCGCGCGCTCTCGGTGTTGGGCCTCGGTCCGCAGGCGAGGCCGGAGGACGTGCAGCGCGCGTTTCGCAAGCTCGCCCGCGACGTACACCCCGACCGCCACCCCCGGGCGAGCGAGGCTCAGAAAGCGGAGCTACTGAAGCGCTTCGCCGAGATCAGCGCGGCGTATCATCAGCTCGTGGCTTGAGCGCGCCAGCGCTCCACCAGCGCCGGGAGCTGGTCGAGGCCATCGAGGAGCGCGTTGGGGGACAGCTCCGCGAGGCAATCGCGAGGGACCAGAGGACCCACCACCGCCACCGTGACGCAGCCGGCGGCCCGTCCCGCGAGCACGTCCTGCGGACCGTCGCCCACCATCACCAGCGCCGCCGGTGGCAGGCCCAGCCGCTCCGCCACGGCGAGGAGCGGTGCCGGATCGGGCTTCTTCTCCGGCGTGTCGCCCCCGGCCAGGACCACACGAAAGTGACGCGCGAGGTCGAGCGCTTCGAGCACGACGTCGGTGGTGGCGCGCGGCTTGTTCGTGCACAGCGCCAAGGGCAGGCCATCGAGGGCGTCGAGGGCCTCGCGGGCGCCGGGCAAGAGGCGGCTGTGAACCACGGCATGGGCCGTGTAGTCGTCAAGAAAGGTCTGGAGCACCGCGTCGACTCGAGGATCCGCGTCGGCGAAGTTCAGCGCGCGGCTGACGAGCAGCCGCGCGCCATCGCCGACGAAGCCGACGATCTCGTCCACGCTCCGTTCGGGAAAGCCGTGGGCGCAGAGAGCGCGATTCGCAGCCCGCGCGATGTCGAGGCGGGAGTCGAGCAGCGTGCCGTCGAGATCGAAGACGACCGCTCGCGGGCGGCTCACTTCGATTCCGAGCGCCAGACCGAACGGCCCACGAAGAACGGGCCCATCTGCACGATGTACTCGCTCGTCTGCCGGGTGCCGCGCATGCGCTGCACCACGTGAGAGAGGGGGTGTAGCGTACGGCCCACCAGGCCGATGACGAACTCGTTGTCGTTGGCGTCGAGGCCGTGGCAGGCGAGACGAATGTCGTGGGCCAAGTCCGCGTGGCCGTAGGCTTTGCCGATGGTCGCGTGCTCCCGGAGGATGCCGCCCTTCTCCCGGGGCTCGAGCTTCTCGAAGGCGCCGCTGCGCCGGAGCGGATACCAGACGGCCCAGGGCCACTCCGGGTTCAGCACCGTCTGCGCCGGCCGATCCAGGAGCCAGTACTCGAGATCCGGCTCGAAGCCGCTGCTGTAGCTGCGGCCCAGCATGGTGAGCTCGGGACGGAGCTCGAGGCCGTGCACCTCGCCGATGGCGGCGCGGGTCTTGTCCACGAAGTCCGTGGGGTCCTCGCTGAAGGACAACACCGCCAGGCCCATGGGGTGGTTCACGTCCTCGTAGATCACCGCGCGCGCCTTGCGCTTGTCGAGCGCGATGCCGAGGCTCTTGATCGCCTCGCCGACGCTCACTTCGCTCGCACATTGAAAGGCGAGCAGCTGCATGAACAAGCGGCGGTCCATCGACTGCTCGGCGCCGTCTTTGGGGGCACCGTGCTCGAGGACGTCGGGGGTGTTGCTTTCTTCCGCCATGATTCGCTCCAGAGGGGCACAGAATGTCACACGAAGTGACGCCCGATGTAAGGGCTCGTCCGCTATTTCCGGGCCGGCCCCAAGCCCTTCACGCGGGCCGGGATCTCGGTGGTAAGCTCCGCCGCGTGCAGGATTCCGGAGCTCCAGCGCACCCACTTCCCGCCGGGATGCGCGATCTGCTGCCCGAAGAGGCGCTGCGCCAGAGCCAGCTCGGGCGCGCTGCGGTGAACGCGTTTTCCGTGTGCGGCTACGAGCGCATCACCCTGCCGGTGTTCGAGTACGCCGAGGTCCTCGAGCGGGGCCTGGGTGCGCTGGATCCGCGGGAGGTGCTCCGCTTCGTCGAGCCGGAGAGCGGCGAGGTGGTCGCCCTGCGTCCCGACATGACCCCGCAGATCGCACGCTTGGTCGTGTCGCGACTGGCGGCGGCGCCGCTGCCCATTCGGCTTTGCTACGAGGGGTCGGTGGTGCGCCTGCGCCGAGAGCGTGCTCGGCGTCATCGCCAGATCCCCCAAGCCGGCATCGAGCTGGTGGGACGGCCGGGGCTGGCGGGCGATGTGGAGGTCGTCGGCGTGGCGTCGCGCGCCGTGCGCGCCGCGGGGCTTCGGGACTTCACCGTGGATCTCGGACATCCGCGCATCGCCGGTGCGCTCTTGGACGTAGCTCCGGCCGAGCACCGCTCCGCGTTGATCGAAGCCCTGTCGGTGAAGGACAGCGAGAGCCTCGCGCGGCTCGCCGCGGCGGCGGGCGTGGACGCGACCATCGCCCGGGCCCTGGTGGCGCTGGCGGAGCTCAGCGGCGAGGGGGACGTGTGGTCCCGCGCCCACGCCGTGCTCGGGAGCACCCCGGCGGCGCCGGCCTTGGCGGAGCTCGAGGGCGTAGCGCAAGCGGTGGCGCCCTTGGTGCCCACCTTGGTGGTCGATCTGGGCGAGGTGCGCCATCTCGCCTACTACACCGGCGTCACGTTCCAGATCCTGGCGGAAGGCCCGGGGGAGGCCGTGGGCTCCGGCGGGCGCTACGACGGCCTCTTCGCGCGCTTCGGTCGCCCCACGCCGGCCGCCGGCTGCGCCTTGGATCTGGACAACCTGGCGTGGGCTCTCGGCGCTGCGACGGAGCACGGCGTCCGCGCGCGCGTGCTGGTCGCCCTGGAGGACGCGACGGAGCTGCTCGAAGCTCTGCGCTCCCGCGGGGTCCCCGCTGCCGTCGGCAATGGGGCCGCGCTGGACTACGCTCGCGCTTGGCGCTACTCGCACGTGCTCGACGCGAAGGGCCTCACCCGTGTCAGCGATGGCGTCACCGAGCGCCTGAACCCATCGACTCCGGCGGAGGTCGCCGTCGAAGTCCAGAGCTTGCTGCTCGCGTCGCGCGAGCCTGAGGAGAGCTAGACGAATGTCCCGAGTCGTGGTCGTGGGTGCCCAGTGGGGAGACGAGGGCAAGGGCAAGATCGTCGACTACATCGCGGAGTCGGCGGATCTCGTCGTGCGCTACGCCGGCGGTCCGAACGCCGGGCACACGTTGGTGGTCGGTGACGACAAGGTGATCGTGCGGCTCTTGCCGAGCGGCATCTTGCGGCCGAGCATCCGTTGCGTGTTGGGGCAGGGCATGGTGGTCGACCCCTGGGTGCTGCTGGAGGAGATCGACACCCTGACCGCGCGCGGCCACGACGGCATCGAGAGCCGTCTGCTGCTCAGCGATCGCGCACACCTGATTTTGCCCTATCACATCGCTGCCGACGGCCTCCGGGAGGGCGCCGCTGCGGCCGGCAAGGCCATCGGCACCACCAAGAAGGGCATCGGTCCGGCCTACGAAGACAAGGCGCGCCGGGTCGGCGTGCGCCTGGGGGATCTCCGTGATCTGCGGGCCCTGTCGGAGCGGGTGCAGACGGCCATCGATGCCTGGACGCCGGTGCTGAAGGCCTTCGGTGCGGAGGTGCCGGACGCCGAGAGCATCAGCGAATCCCTGGAGCCCATCGCGCGTCGTTTGGTGCCGCTCTTGGGCAACGCGTCCATCGTGGTCGACGCCGCCGTACGCGCGCAAAAGCGCATCATGTTCGAGGGCGCTCAGGGCACCCTGCTCGACGTCGACCACGGCACCTATCCGTTCGTAACCTCCAGCTCCGCCGTCGCCGGCGGCGCTGCCATCGGTTCCGGTATCGGTCCCAATCGCATCGACACGGTCATCGGAATCAGCAAGGCGTACACCACCCGCGTCGGCGGCGGTCCGTTCCCCACGGAGCTCGACGACAGCGACGGAAAGCACCTGCGGGAGCAGGGCGCGGAGTACGGATCCGTCACTGGTCGCCCGCGTCGCACGGGTTGGCTCGACGTGCCCGGCCTGCGTTACGCGCGGCGGGTGAACGGCCTCGACTCCATGGCGCTCACCAAGCTCGACGTGCTCACCGGCCTTTCACGCGTGCGCTTGTGCGTCGCCTACGACACGCCCCAGGGCCGTACGGAAGAGCTGCCCATCGACGCGCTCGAGAGCGCAACGCCGGTGTACGAGGACTTGCCCGGTTGGAGCGAGTCTCTCGGCGAGGCCCGGGCGCTGGCGGATCTGCCCGAGGCGGCTCGCAAGTACGTCGAGCGGGTGGCGGAGCTGTCCGAGGTCCCGCTGTGCATGGTGAGCGTGGGCGCCCGTCGCAGCGAGACCATCGAGCTGTCGCACCCGTTCTGAGGCCGAATCGCGCCTTCCGAGAGAGGGTGTTGGTGCGGCGCGATGCCCGTCCGGACCCGGAGCTTCCGCGGCGGACCGGCAATACCCTGGCACGGACCCAAATCCCGGTTACGCTGTCGAGCGATGCCGATCTTCGCGCCCCTCGTGCTGCTCGGTCAGGTCACGGCCACGGTGCCGGATCTGTCGGCAGCGGCGGCGGCCAGCCCGCGGCCGATGGAATGCCGCGCGCCGGTCACGGCGCGGGACGAAAAAGGATCGCCGTGGGACTCGGCGCGTCGCCCCGGTCTCGCGAGCTACTGTCGTCTGCTGGCCCGCGGCTACGCGCGGCTGTCGCGATCGCCCGGACAAGCGCTGATGGCGGCAGAGAAGGCGGACAAGGCGCTCGCCGGTCGCGCGCCGCCCAAGGTGCTCGCGGCGCGGGCGCTGATGGCGTCGGGACAAGCTGCGCCGGCCTTCGAACGTTTCCAGAAGGCCCTGGCCGTCGACCCGCGGGCGGTGCGACAGCCCGCCGCCCTGCACGACTACGCCGTCGCGGCGGCGCTGAGCGGCCACGACAAGATCGCCGCCGACGCCTACCGCCGGCTGGTGCCGCGGGCCGGGCTGCTCGCCAGTGATTCGGAGCGGCAGCTCGTCTATGTGGAGGCGGCGCTGGGCGTGATGCGACGCGGTCCGGACGGCGTCTCCGAAGCCATCGGCTATTTGACCGAGGCGCGGCGTCGTGGCGCACCGCCCGGCCTTTCGGACATCGTGCTCGGCGCGCTCGCCCTGGCCCTGTCGCGGCAAGGTCGCGTCGACGAAGCTCGCGGCGTGGCCGCCGAGGCCGGCGCTTCCGAAGGCCTCGCGGAGTGGCTGCGCTCGCCCAAGCGCGTCGCGGGACGACCGCGGGGCGTCGACGCGGAGCTGCTCGCCGTGGTGGCGACGCTGGCGGAGGCCGACGATCCCGAGGCCGCGCGCGACGCCTGGAAGGACTACCTCGCCGCGCCCGCCGGCACGAGCGGACCGTGGCGCGAGCACGCCAAGAAAGAGCTCGCGGCCGCGGGCAAGCGAGGGCGCTGAGTGCGGCGGGGCCTGACAGCGGCGGTGCTGCTCGCGGCCTCGGCGTGGGCAACCGCCGCCACTGCCCAACCTTCGGTGTGGGACGTCGCCAAGGATCCCCGGCGGGCCCGCGCCTACCAGGCGCTGGTCGGTGTCGAGCGCATGGTGATGCGGGCGGAGCGCAGCGGCTTCGACGTGACCATGCAACGGAACTTCACGCGTGCGGCCCTGGCCATGCTGGAGCTTGCCGGCGGAGATCGCTTGCCGGATCCGCGGCTCGGGTTCTTGCTCGGCGACTTGCTGGTCGACTCGTCCGTGGGGCGCGACCGCGAAGCGCTGGAGGTGTTGAAGAAGGCGGTCGCTCAAGATCCGACCTCACCGATGGCGGCCCGCGCGTGGTTCGACATCGCCATCGCCTCGGCGCGACAAGGAAATCCCGGCGCGGAGCGGAGCGCCTACGACGAGGCGCTGAAGACCGCTTGGGAGACGGACTTTCGCGCCAACGTGCTGATGAACCGCGGCGAGTCCCGCATGGTGCTCGGCGATTTGAAGGGCGCCGTGGCGGACTACAAGCAAGCCATCCGGCTGAGCCAACGGCCGGAGCTGTCGAGCCTCGCGTATTACGGACTCGGCATCGCCCTCGAGCGCGCCGGGGATCTGCCCTCCGGGCTCGACGCCATGCGCATGGCGCGGGCGGTGCAGATACCCGGTCTTGGTAGCACCTTGGACTTGCCGAGCGTGTTCTTCGTACCTGCCTTCGACATCCACTACTACAAGGCGCTGTCCGCCATGAGCGCCGAGCGGGATGCGAAGGAGCCCGTGCGCAAGGCGGAGCTCTTGACGGAAGCCATCGAACACTGGAAGGCGTACCTGGCGGAGGCGGTGCCTGCCAAACACCGCTGGGTCCAGAACGCCAAGCTGCACCTGGCGGCCAACGAGAAGAAGCTCGAGAAGCTCAGCGCCAAGCTGCCGAAGAAGCCGCGCTCACGCCGCCCGCGGTAGCGTGGGCGTTTGCTCACGCAAGATGCGCTGCACGCCCTCGGCGTCCTCCACCCGCTCGAGCACGGGGCGCAAGCTGGGCCCGGCCTCGCGCTCGCCGAAAGCGCCGCTGGCGGCCAGCGCCCGCGCCTGTGGACCGTCGAGCACCAGGAACACGTCGCGCAGGCCTTCACCGGCGGGGGCGTCGATCACGTCGACGATCTTGCTGCGGTCGAGGTGTAGCTCTTCGCGTCCGCGCTGGATGAGCACGCGGCGATCCGTCACCAGGTACCGGGTGTCGCGCACGCGGCGACCGGGGCCGATGGTCGAGTCCCACGAGAGGTAGCCGCCGATGGCCGCCATCACGATGCCGGTGAGCCCCAACGCCATCACCAGCGCGACGAAGCTCAGGCTGCTGGGCCTGAGCCCGGCGTCTTCCAGCGCAAGGACGATCGGCACACCACGCATCACGAGGCGCCCAAGCACCGCCAGCAGGCCGAGGCCGATCACCAGCTGCACCAGCCGGCGCTGCCCGTAGGGCAGGTACGCTCGCCAGGTGGAGCGCGGCCGCGCGGACCACACCACGCGCTCGCCGGATTCGAGCCGCTGGGTCAGGGGGCGATCGTCGCCGGCGGCGGGGGTCACGTCCTCGGTGCCGTCGATGATCGCTGCCACGCGAGCGGGCGCCGTCACCCCCGTGAGACGCAGTCGGAGGCGGCGCCGGAGCGCGCCGGTGGGCACCGCTCGCACCAGCTCGACGTCACCGACGCCCGGCATCGAGCGGCTCCAGAAGATGCGCGCGAAGCTGATCGACTTGCGGCCGATGCTGCGCCGGAACGGACCACGTTTCCAGATCACCCGAGTGTCCGTGACCACGTACTCCACGCGGGCAAGCCAGATCTTGGGGCCTTGCAGGAAGAGCAGACCGAGCGTTGCGGCCCACAGCGCGAACAAGAGCGACGACATCGGCGAGCTGCCCAGCGCCTGCGCCAACACGATGGCGAAGCACAGCGAGACGGCGGCAGTGGCAAAGGCCACGTAGGCAGCGGCGCGCAAGATCGGCGGTGCCGTCAGGTCCTTGGGACGACCCGACCACACGATGCGTTCGCCATACCGGGAGTCTCTAGCCATCTTGCGCAGCGGCCATCGCACAGCAGGGAAGACCGCAATGCCATAAGAATGGTTCCCGAACGGCACTTCGTCCAGGCACACTGCGATGTTCTGTTGGCGCTGCAGGGAAGAGCTACGATGTAGGTGCCACGAACACTACTTCGATGCGCTCGTTTCGAGCGGGCGCTCCCGCGCGATTGGGATCGACGACGGGCTGCGCGCTGCCCACGACTTGCGTCTCCACCTTGGTCGCGCCCGCCGCCTTCAACGTGTCGGCGACGGTGCGAGCGCGATCCTCCAGGCTGGTCTTTGCGCCGCCACCGTGGATCACCACCAGCACCGGGAAGTCCGGGTGGGCCTTGGCGACGCGGCCGAGCACGGTGAAGCGCTGCTTGCCGGCATCCACGAGCTTGCCACCGTTACCGAAGGCGCCTCGGGTGACGACGGCAATGCCGCGGTCGTCGCGGAAGGGATGCAGCTCGCCACTCTGGGACAGCTCCGCGAGCAAGGCGTCCACCGCACCGGCGGCGGGCGCCGCGAGCGTGCGCTCCTTGCGGGCGTGGGACAGCAGCGTGAGGCAGGCCGAACGCGCGCGCACGGCTTCGTCGATCGGCGTGGCCTTCGGGGTCTTGGCGAGCTCTGCATCCAGCGCATCGAGCTTGCCGAGCTCGGGGGCCAAGTCCTTCTGTGCGCCGAGGAGTCCGGTGGCCACGCACAAGAGCCGCGCTTGGGAAGCCAACGCCCGGGCCGCCTCCAGCCGCGCGCGCTCGCGCTCCGCCGATGCGGGAGCGTTGGGCACCAGGGGCAGGGCGTCTTCGGCCACCTTCACCTGCATCTCGAGGCCGTCTGCTTCGGCGGAGACGCGGGTCTGCTTCTCGTCCAGGCTCGCGAGCTCTTTCTGTGCCTTGTCGAGCTCGAGCTTGGCGGAGGCGAGGCGCTCCTCGGCCTTCGCCAAACGGGCCAGCACGAAGGCGTGCCCGTAAGCCGCCAGCGCGTGCTCGCCGAGGATCTGGCTGCTCGCGGTTTCGCCATCACCGTGGGCTTGGTCCGCGCGCTGGCGCAGGAGCTCGGCTCGGGCGAAGGCTTGCGGCGCGAGGCGCCCGGCTTCTTCCGCCGCGGGGCTGGTGCGCACGGCATCCACGTCTCCGAGCACCCGCGGCCGCGGGGTGGAGGCGCAAGCGACCAGCGCGCCGGCGAGCAGCAGCAGGCCGTGGCGGCGCTTCACTTCGTCCCCGCTTTCTTCTCGGACTCGAGCTTCTCGAGCTTCTCTTTCGCGCGGCCGCGGCGCGCGACGGTTTCCTCGAGCAGGGCGCGAGCCCGGGCCAGCTTGGTCTCGACTTCCGCGGTGCGCTTCTGGGTGTCGGCCAGCTTCTTCTCGGCGTCCGCGGCGCGGGTCAGATCGCGTCCGGTTTCCGCCCACTCCCGCCCCAGAGCCTCGAGCAACGAGGCGTGCTCCAAGTCCGCCGCGGCGCGCGCATCCGAAGCCCGCCGCAGGGCGTGCTCCGCTTTTTCGATGGGCTCCGCGGCGAGCTGGGTCGCCGCCTTGTCGGACTTCAGGCTGGCCAGCGTGGCTTCCGCCGCGTCGCGATCCGAACCGCGGGCGGCGAGGGCGCCGCCCGAGATCAGGGTGGCGAGAGCGACGGCGCGCAAGCGGCGAGAAAGCTTCGACACGGCACGGAACAAGCCACGAGGCCCGGGCGCGGTCAAGGCCTCCGGACAATTGTTCGTTTTGGCAGCCCGTTCGGGTTATGAGCGCAAGAGAAAGGACGAGCCATGAAGGTTGCCGTCATTGCGGGAGGGCCGAGCACCGAGGCCAACGTGAGCCGCACCTCGGCCCGCGGCGTGTGTGCCGCGCTGTTGGAGGCGGGACACGAGGCCGACGTCATCGAGCTCGATCGCGAGCTCGCCGTGGGCCTCACGGCGAAGGACTGGGACGTGGTCTTCCCCGTGACCCACGGGCCACTGGGTGAGGACGGTTGTCTGCAGGGGCTGCTGGAAGTGCTGGACCTCCCGTACGTGGGCTCCGGTGTGCTGGCCAGCGCCATCGCGGCGTCCAAGCCCCACGCCAAGACCTTCTTCGCCAAGGCTGGACTCCCGCTGGCCGAGGACGCCCACGTGCAGCGGGGCGAAGATCTCGCGGCGCGCGCGGTGGAGCTGCGCAATGCGCTTGGCGGTGGACTCGTGGTGAAGCCCGCCTCGGGCGGCTCCGCCATCGCCACCACACGGGTGCGGGCCGACGACGACGACGCGCAGCTGGTCGCTGCCCTGGCCCAAGCATTGGACGTGGACCGAGTGGCGCTGGTGGAGCAATTCATCGTGGGCAAGGAAGTCACCTGCGGCGTGCTCGAGAACGAGGAGGGCGAGCCCCAGGCGTTGCCCCCGACGCTGATCTTGTCGAAGGCTGCGGAGTGGTACGATTTCAAGTCGCGCTACGCCGCGGGGGGCAGCGAGCATCAGTGCCCGGCGCCGCTCGACCCGGCGCTCACGAAGCGCGTGCAGCAGATCGCCGTCGCCGCTCATCGTGCAGTGGGTGCTCGCGATCTGTGTCGTGCGGATTTCGTGGTCGGCGACGCGGGGCCGGTGCTCTTGGAGGTGAACACGCTGCCCGGCATGACGGCGACGAGCCTGTATCCGGAAGCGGCGGGCGTCGCCGGCGTTGCGTTCCCGGTGCTGTGCGACCGACTCGTGCGGCGTGCCGCCGCGCGTGGGCTCCGGGAGCGGCCCACCGAGCTGGACATGCCCTGACTCAGGAGCCGGTGTCGTCGTCGGCCGGGACGGCGGCGGTCTTCACCAGCGTGCGGGCGCGCAGCCGCGCCAAGAGCTCGTCGCGATCCGCCGGCGGCTGCACCACCTTGCGGTGGCGCACGCCACTGCGCTCCGACGCGGGCGGCGGCAGGGGCTCTTCCGCGGGCGGCGGCGCTGCGGACTTCTTGCGCTGGGACGGCGCCGGGGGTGGCGTCTTCTTGCGCTGGGACGGCGGCGGCGGAGGTAGGGAGCGCTTCTCCGTCTTGATCGCGAGGGCTTGGTCGATGATCGCCTTGGTGGCCGCGCCGATGCGGCGCAGCCGCACCTTGAGACCCGCCGGTCGGCTGCCGCGGGCGGCGACCGGCTTCTGTACCGTGGCTTCGGCGCGAATGGGCTTGTCGCCGCTCTCCAGCACGATCTCGAAGCGGACGGTGGTGTCCTTGGGCAGCTCTTCTTGGCCAACCAAGACCATCGTCTTCGTGTCCATCGTCCAGTACTCGGCTTCGAGGTACTCGGCGACGCTCGCGTAGGGGCGCTTGATACGAAGCGCGAGGGTCTCTGCCACGATGAAGTCATTTTTACAGGCGCTTCGCCCGGGCGGCAACGATCTCCCTCCACCGTCGCGGAAATGCCCTACGATTCGCCGGTGACGCGCAAGGTAATGGTTGTGGGCTCGGGGGGCCGCGAGCATGCGCTCGCGCTCGCGCTCTTGGACTCGCCTTCGGTGGACGAGGTCGTGGTGTGTCCCGGCAACGCGGGTACCGAGGGCGGAGGGCTGCGCAATGCAGTGGGCACCCCGCTCGGCGTTGCTCAGGCGGAAGCTCCGGCTCTCGTCGTGGTCGGCCCGGAGGCGCCACTGTGCGAAGGCCTCGTCGATGATCTCGCGGGTCGAGGCATCTTGGCCTTCGGTCCCAGTCGTGAGGCCGCGCGCCTGGAGGGCTCGAAGAGCTTCATGAAGTCCTTCGCGAAGCGCCACGGTCTGCCCACGGCACGGCACATCGTGCTGGAGCGCGTGGAAGACGTGGCCGGCGCGGCCCGCGAGTTCGCGCTGCCTCCCGTGGTGAAAGCGGATGGACTGTGCGCCGGCAAGGGCGTGGTCGTGTCCCAGACTCACGACGAAGCCATCGAAGCGGCGCGGGGCATGCTCTCGGGACAGAGCTTCGGCGAGGCCGGCCTTCGCGTCGTGATGGAGGAGCGCCTCGAAGGCGTGGAGGCCAGCGTTCACGCCATCTGCGACGGCGAGCGAGCGCTGGTGTTGCCCGCGGCGCAGGATCACAAGCGTATCGGCGACGGCGACACGGGTCCGAACACCGGCGGCATGGGCAGCTATGCCCCCACGCCCCTCGTCTCGCCGGCGTTGATGGATCGCGTCCGCGAGCAGATCGTGCTTCCTGCGGTGCGCGGGATGGCCGCGGACGGCCATCCCTACCGGGGAGCGCTGTTTGCCGGGTTGATGATCTCGCCCTCGGGGGAGCCGCGGCTCTTGGAGTTCAACGTCCGCTTCGGGGATCCCGAGACCCAGGTGCTGATGGCCATCCTGCGCGGGGACCTGGCCGAGGCCCTCGCCTCCGCCGCCCGCGGCCATCTGGACGAGACCCAGGTGTCCATCACGGACGAGCACGCGGTGTGCGTCGTGCTCGCCGCCGCGGGCTACCCTGGGACGCCGCGTCGTGGCGACGCGATCACCGGCGTGGAACGCGCCGAGCAGGTGCCCGGCGTACGCGTCATCCACGCCGGTACGGCGCGCTTCGACGGCGCGCTGCGCACGGCCGGCGGCCGCGTGCTCGGCGTCACCGCGCGGGGCGACAGCTTGGCTCAGGCGCACGAGCGCGCCTACCTCGCCGCGGATGCCATCGAGTTCGAGGGCAAGCAGCTTCGCCGCGACATCGCCGCCCGCGCGTTGGGCTGACGTCCGCCGGTTTCGCCCCCCTGCAGGCTCTGCTACCTCCGAGGTAGATGGCCGACGTCGCTCCCCTCGATCCCCTCCGTTACGACCCCGCGCTCTACCCGCGGGTGCTGGCTCCGCCCTACGACGTGATCGACGCGGCGATGCGACGAGAAATTGCCGCTCGCCATCCACACAACGTGGTGCACCTCGATCTGCCGGAGGGCGAAGGCGACGCGCGCTATGAGAATGCTCGGCGCCTGTTCGACGCCTGGCGCGGCGAGGGGGTGCTGCGCCGAGAAGGCGCGCCGGCGTTCTGGCGCTACGCGCAAACCTTCGATCCGCCCGGCGGCGGCACCCGGCTCACGCGTCGCGGCTTCTTCGCGCTGGTGCGCGCCGTACCCTTCTCCGACGGCGTGGTGATGCCGCACGAGCGCACCCTCACCGGGCCCAAGCTCGATCGTCTGAAGCTGTCCCGCGCCACCCGCGCCACGCTCTCGCCCCAGTTCATGCTGTACTCGGATCCCGAGCATCGGCTGGAGGCGGATCTGGATGGGGGCGAGGCGTTGGCGGATTTCTCGACGGACGACGGCGTGCGCCACCAGCTCTGGCGCGTGAGCGACGCCGCGGCGGTGCAGCGGATCCGCGCGGCCCTCGGCGAGGCGAGGCTCCTGATCGCGGATGGACACCATCGCTACGAAACCGCCGTGGGCCTGGCCCGTGAAATCGACGAGGAAGCCCGCGCTGCCGGCGTGGAAAGCCCTCGCGGTGAGCATCTGTACACCCCCGCGCTGCTGGCCAACGGCGACGACCCGAGCTTGGTGGTGTTCCCCACGCATCGGTTGATCCACTCCCTGCCGAGCTTCGATTTCGAGACGCTGGTGACGCGTGCCGGGCAGCTCTTCGTCGTGCGCCCGGTGACTGGCGACGCGCGCGCCCTCCGGGCGGAGCTCGCGCGCGCGCCGCGCCCGTCGCTATGCGCCGTGGCCAAGGGGGGACGCGCAGTGTTGCTCACGCTGCGGACGGACGTGGACCTGTCGGCGCATCCGGTGCTCGGCAAGCGCCCGGAGGTGCTGCGCCAGACCGCCGTGGCGCTGCTCCACGACGGCGTGCTCGAGCACCTCTTGGGCATCACCCCGGAGGCCCAGGCCGCCAAGACGAACATCCGCTATTTGCAAGCCGCGCGGGATGGTGTGGACGCCCTCGAGGCGGACCGCGGCCAGGTGCTGTTCCTGATGAACGGGACGCCCGTGAGCGTCGTGCGTCGCGTCGCCGAAGCCGGCGAAGTGATGCCGCAGAAGTCGACGTTCTTTCATCCGAAAGTGCCGACCGGGCTGTTCTTCCACACGCTGGATCCGCGCCGCACCGTGCCGTGACGACGCGGCGCGACGGGGTTCGCGCCGAACCAACAACCAGATGCTCCGGGTGATCCCGGTGGTCTCCTTGACGCATTGTATTGCCGGGGGTACGCGGGCGTCGCGGGAGCTTTCTTCCCCCCGCGCGGAGAGTCGAAATGGCGCGAGTGAAGAACTTCAATGCGGGTCCGGCGACGCTGCCCCTGGCTGCTCTGGAGCGAGCGCACCGGGAGCTGCTCGACATCGACGGCACCGGAATGAGCATCATGGAGCACAGCCATCGCGGGAAGACCTACGATGCCGTGCACGCCGAAGCGCTGTCGCTGGTGCGCGAGCTGCTCGCGGTTCCGGAGGACTATCACGTGCTGCTGCTCCAGGGCGGTGCGAGTCAGCAGTTCGCCATGGTGCCGATGAACCTCCTGCCCGAGGGCAAGAGCGCGGATTACGTGGTCACTGGCTCGTGGTCCAAGAAGGCGGTGAAGGAAGCCAAGGCGGTGGGTCAGGTCAACATCGCCGCCAGCACCGAGAAGGACGGCAAGTTCGTTCGCATCCCGAAGCAGAGCGAGCTTTCTTTGAGTGACGACGCCGCCTACGTGCACATCACCACCAACAACACCATCGCCGGCACGCAGTGGCACGAGCTGCCCGACACCGGCAAGGTGCCGCTGGTGGCGGACATGTCGAGCGACATCATGTGGAAGCCCACGGACGTGTCGAAGTTCGGTCTGATCTACGCCGGCGCCCAGAAGAACCTGGGGCCCAGCGGCGTTACGCTGGTGATCGCCAAGAAGGACCTGGTGGCGGGCGCCAACGAGAAACTGCCGGCCATCTTCCAGTACCGCACCCACGCGGACGCCAACTCGCTGTACAACACCCCGCCCACCTTCGGCATCTACATCTTGCGCAACGTGCTCGCCGTGGTGAAGCAGGCGGGTGGGCTTTCGGCGATGGAGAAGCACAACCGCGAGAAAGCCAAGGTGCTGTACGACGCCATCGACGCCCGCGCGGATTTCTATCGCTGCCCGGTGGAGAAGGACAGCCGCAGCGTGATGAACGTCGTGTTCAACCTGCCCACCCCGGAGCTCGAAGCGGAGTTCATCGCTGAAGCGCAGAAGCAGGGCATGGTAGGCCTCAAAGGACACCGTTCAGTTGGTGGTGTTCGCGCGTCCATCTACAATGCTGCGGACAAAGCGTGGCTCGAAGCCCTCGCTGGCTTCATGAAGACGTTCAAGGCATGAGAACCGACAGACCTCTGAAGATCCTCGTCAGCGACACCCTTCGCCGCGAGGGGCTGGAGGTCTTGGACCGCGCGGAAGGTTTCGAGATCGACTACCGGCCCGGGCTGGGTGAAGAAGACCTGGCCCGGGCGATCCCGCCCTATGACGGTCTCATCATCCGCAGCGCCTCCCGCGTCACGGCCCGGGTGATCGAAGCGGGGGCGAACCTCAGGGTGATCGGCCGAGCGGGCATCGGCGTGGACAACGTGGACGTTCCGGCGGCGAGCCGCCGCGGCATCGTGGTGATGAACACGCCCACGGGCAACGCCGTCACCACTGCGGAGCACGCGCTGGCGCTGTTACTCTCGGTGGCGCGTAAGGTCCCCCGAGCGGACGCGTCCATGAAGGATGGGCGCTGGGACAAGAAGGAGCTCCAGGGGCGGGAGCTGGGTGGCAAGACGCTGGGCATCATCGGGCTCGGCACTATCGGGAGGCTGGTGGCGGAGCGCGCCAAGGGGCTGCGCATGAGCGTCATCGCGTACGACCCCGCGGTGAGCCTGGACCGCGCGTTGGGACTCGGCATCTCCTTGGTGAGCTTGGAGAGCTTGTACAAGCGTTCCGACGCCATCACCGTGCACACGCCCCTGACACACGAAACTCGCGGCATGGTTGGGGACGCCGCCATCGCCAAGATGAAGCCCGGGGTGCTGCTGGTGAACACGGCGCGGGGTGGCATCTTCGACGAGCAGGCGCTGCTCCGCGGCCTCTCGTCCGGACGCATCGGTGGCGTGGGCATCGACGTGTACACCGAGGAACCTCCGGGGAAGTCGCCGTTGGTGATGCACGAGAACGTGGTCGCTACGCCGCACCTGGGCGCCTCCACACTGGAGGCCCAGCGCCGCATCGCCGTGGAGATCGCGCAACAGGTCACGGACTACCTGCAGAGCGGGACCGTGGTCAGCTCGGTGAACGTTCCCAGCGTGCCGCGAGAAGTGGCGCCGGTGTTGGGGCCGTATCTCGGACTGGCACGGCGCCTGGGGCAGTTCTTGGCGCAGGCCGAGGAGTTCGAGCCCGCGGCGATCGCCCTCGAGCTCCAGGGCGAGGCGGCGGAGCTGTCCGGCGCGCCCATGGTGGCGTCCGCGGTGGCGGGCCTGCTCGGAAAGTACCTGGAAGAGCCCATCAACCCGGTGAGCGCGCCGACGCTGGCGGAAGATCGCGGCATCGACGTCACGGAGAAGAAGAGCACTCACAAGAGCGAGTTCTCCACCATGTTGATCCTGACCGTCACCGCCAACGGTGGGGGTCAGTTCGTGGTGTCGGGAACGCTGGCGTCGGACCGCAGCCCGCGACTCGTGCACTGGGGCAGCCACGAGCTGGACGCGGATCTCGAGGGCAGCATCCTGGCGATGAAGAACGGTGATCGGCCGGGCGTAGTGGGCGCCGTCGGTGGGCTCTTGGGCGAGCTCGGCATCAACATCTCTCGCATCCAAATGGGGCGCGCGGTGGCGTCGGGCGAAGCGGCTTCCCTGTGGTCGCTGGACACCAACTTGTCAGCGGACGTGATGCAAAAGCTCCGCGCACTGCCCGACGTGCTGTCCGCCCACTGCGTGTACGTGCGCTGACCTCACAGCGCCGGGTAGTACCGGCGCTGGGCGATGGTGCGGCCCTTGCCGTCGCGCACCGTCGTGCCTCCGGACGACAGGATCGGAATGGACGCGCCGATGGCGAGCCCACCGACGATCAGCGTGCCGATGCCCACGGCCTTGATGGCCGTGTCCTCTTCCAGCCGGCCGTAGCTCCAGATCCCCATGCCGGTGAGGGCCACCGGAATGCCGATGCCCAGCGTCCACAAGCCCAGGGTGCGGCTCTTGGCGGAGCCGCCATCCACCCGGAAGCGCGCGGTGCCGCGACCCGGCTCGATGCGGAACACGTTCGAGGTAGTCATGCCGGGCGCGCTCACGCGCGCTTCGCTGCCGGCGACGCGCAAGGATTTGTCGCAGGGCGCCAGGCACACCCGCTGCCATTCGCCGTCGTCCACCACGCTGCGGAGCTCGAGCCAGGCGCCGCGGTAGTCGGCACCGACGTGCACGAAGGCGTACTCGCCGAAGGCCGCGCGCTGCGCGGGGGTGGGCTTGGGGGCAGGGGGTGCGGGCGCCGCCGTGGGCGGAGGTGCCGCCGTGGGGGCGACCGTGGGCGGAGGGGCCGCGGTGGGCGGAGGGGGCCGCCGTGGGGGCGACCGTGGGCGGAGGGGGCCGCCGTCGGGCGCAGGCGCTGCCGTCAGGGGGCGTTGGCGCCGGGGTCGCGCTGGGGGCCGTCGGGGGCGTTGGCGCCGGGGTCGCGCTGGGGGCCGTCGGCGCTGCGGGTGGGGCCGTCGGCGCTGCGGGAGGAGCGGCCTGCGCCAGGGCGGCGGCCGTCCAGCCGCTCAGCGTGATGGCCGTGACGAGGCGGTGGTTCATCCCGCGGGCATCGTTCTCACGCCCGGCCCCGCGGGGCAAGACTTGACGACCCGGCAGCGCTACGGCTACGCGAGCGACCGTGGAGCCGATGGTGGATCTCGCCCCTGGGGCGGAGCACGACCCGCTGGCGCGTCTTTTCGTCGAGCTGATTCGGGGCGCGTCCGAGCGCGACAGGCAGCGCGCGGATCTGACTCGAATGCGCGGCGCCGTGGGCGTCGTTGCGGACGATGCCGGCACCGCGCTGACGCTTCGCTTCGACTTCGGCCGCGTGACCGTCCACGAAGGGCTGGTCGGGGTGCCCACCATCACCATCCGCGGGGCCAGCGACGACATCGCGGCCTTGGCGGAGCTGCCGTTCGGCGCTTTGGGGCTGCCGGACGCCACCTCGAGCGTGGGGCGTGGCGTACTTCGGCAACTGGTGGGCGCGCTGGGTCGCCGGCGTCTCAAGATCTATGGGCTCGTCGCGCATCCCCGCCTGGTGCTGCGCTTGCTGCGCGTGCTCTCCAAGGCCATCCAAGATTAGCCGGGCTTTTCGCCGGCTTTTGACGCGAGGGCGCGGCAAAGCTAGCTTGGAGTCAGGGTGCGTCTCTGCGCCCTCGGATCTGTCGCGTGGCTCGCTACCGCCTCCGTTTTCTCCTGCAGGAGATCGATCTCCCCCCCGGCGACACCGTCATCGGTCGTAGTGCGTCCTGTCACGTCACGATCGAGGATCCGCTGGTGTCGCGACAGCACGCGCGCTTGAGGGTGCAGCCGGGCACGGTGACCATCGAGGATCTCGGATCGCGCAACGGCTTGATGGTGAACGGCCGCTCGATCGGCGGGTTGGTGGAGCTCCGCGACGGCGATCGCATTCGCATCGGCACTCAGGAGCTGGTGTTCTGTGCGGTGCGCGCTCAGTCCCGCCCCGGCGTGGGTCCCGGCTCGCGGCCCGCGGGGTTCATGTGCCACTGCGCCTCCTGCGGCCTGCCATATCCCGCGGAGCTGGTCCAGTGTCCGGCCTGCGGTTCCCACGAGCGAATGGACGAGGACACCATCAGCGGAGTGGTGGGAGAGTCCGAGAAGAACTGGACCCTGGAGCTCTTGGTGGACGTGCTGCAGAAGGCCGTGGGTCTCGAGCGCTGGGACGACGTGGAGCGCATGCTCACGCGCTCCAAGGCCAACGTGGAAGAGCGTTTGGCCGGCTCCAAGGGCATCGATCGCGAGCATCTGGACCGCCTGGCCCACGCCGCGGCGGCCCTGGCTGCCGCGCGCAAGGAGGCGGAGTGGGGTCAGTGGGTGCTCTCGGTGCACGCGAGCCTCGGCCTCGTGCCGCAGCAAGAGGTCACGGCGCGTCTGTCCACGCTGCCGCCCGGCGTGCGGGCATCGCTGGCACAGGAAGCATCGCGCGTACTGCAGAGCGTCGACGCGAGCCAGAGCGACCCGACGGACTTGGCGCGCGTGGAACGGCTCAGCGTGCCTCCCGGCGGAAGTGGCGGATGAGCTATCGGCTGCGGTACCAGCAGCACGACCTCGATCTCACGGACGGTCAGTTCGTGATTGGGCGAGCGGCTACCTGTCAGATCTCCCTGGACGACCCCATGGTCTCCCGAAATCACGCGAAGCTCACCGTGAAGGGAGAGCGGGTCACGGTGGAGGATCTGGGCAGTCGCAACGGCATTCGCGTCAACGGCCAGCAAGTCACCGGTCAGCGGCAGTTGTCCGTGGGGGACATCGTCGGCGTCGGCAGTCAGGATCTGCTGCTGCTCGGACCGCGAGAGACCAACACTGGCCCCGCGGTGAGTCGGGGCGCCGAGACCCATCGCTTGGATCGCTTCGCGGTCATTGGCGGCCTCGCGGACAAGGCGCTCGCCCTCGGCCGCGGCGCGGAGGCGGAGCGCATCCTCGACACGCTCTTGAAGGACGTGCTCGACGACGTGCGTGAAGGGCACGGCACCACCAGCGGACCGCAAGCTGCCGCGTACGCCGTGCGGCTGGCGCAGGCCACCAACAAGGGCGCCTGGGTCAACTACGTTCTCGAACTCTACCAGCGCTTGGGCGAACCGTTGCCCGCGGACGTCGTGGACGAGCTGTACCGCGTGATGCGTCGCGTCCAAGGCGTGGACGTGGCGCTGCTCAGGTCCTACCTGCTCGACTTGCGCGCCCGAAGCGCGGGGCTTGGGCCCGCCGACCGCTTTCTGGTCTCGCGGTTGGAGGGGCTGGAGCGCCTCGCCTCACTCAGATAGTGGTTGGAATGACATTTGCCGGCTAGGGCTGCCGCCGGTTGCGCTATGTTGAAGACTCGGACGTAAGTGAGTCAGGGCGACCCGAAAATCTCGACGGCAGGCCGGGCGCGGTTCTGGGTGGAATACGGTGGACGCCGTGTTTTCCTCGATCCAGGCCAATGGGTGGTGG
Source organism: Polyangiaceae bacterium (assembly GCA_020633235.1). Taxonomy (NCBI): domain Bacteria; kingdom Pseudomonadati; phylum Myxococcota; order Polyangiales; family Polyangiaceae; species Polyangiaceae bacterium. The sequence goes on from JACKEA010000001.1 coordinate 2,049,175, forward strand.
GGCGCAGCACGGGTGCGCAGCTGATCTTGGACGATGCGCTGGTGTCGCGGCGCCACGCTCAATTCGTGGTCACCGATTCCAGCATTCGCGTGGAGGATCTCGGCAGCGCCAACGGCCTGTTCGTCAACGGCGAGCGCGTGAACGGCTTCCGAACCTTGGTGGCGGGGGACTGCGTGGTGGTGGGCAAGCAGGAGCTGGTCGTCGGCGCCAGCGTGAACAGCGATCGCCCATCGGACGGCGCGCGCTTCACGGCCGACACCCTGGTGGGCATGGAGCCCATCCCGCGAGACTCGGATTCGGAGTCGACGCACCAGGGGGACGCCTTGGAGCTGCTCGGCGGCGTTGCGGACAAGGTGCTGGCCCTCGGTCGCGGAGAAGAAGCCGAGCGCATCTTGGCGTCCTACCTGAAGAACCTGATGGAGACGGTGCGGCGTGCCGGTGTGCCCCCCGCCGTGGCGGACAAGGCCGTCGGCTATGCGGTGAAGCTCGGAGCAGCGACCAACAAGGGGGAGTGGCTCGACTACGCCTTCGAGATGTACACGCTCTTGCATCGGCCGCTGCCGGCGAGCGTGGTCGACGAGCTGTTCACGGTCCTGCGCCACGTTCGCGGCGTGAGCTTGCCCAAGCTCAGGGCTTACGTCGCCGATCTGCGGAGCGTGTCGCCGGGGCTGAGCCCCGCGGATCGCTTCTTGGCGCAGCGGATCGAGGGCCTCGAGCGGCTGGCCGCTTCGAAGTAGCGCCCCGCTTCACGGCCAGGGAGCTCTGCGCCGCTTCTGCGATCATGTTTCGCAGATCGGGATCGTCGATCTGCGCCAGCCGTGCTTCGAGCTCTTGCGGCAGCGGTACCCGAGGTCCGGGCTTGGGCCGCGGGGGCTCCTTCGCGGTCGGCTCCCGCGGCGCCACCCTGAAGCGCAGCTCGCTGACGTCCACGCCGGCCTTGCGAAGTCGCGCCAAGAGGTCGTCCGCCAGGAACGAGAGCTCCTGTGCCCAGACCGCCGACGCCACCCGCACCGTGAGCGTCTTCTTGTAGATCCGCCCCGGCGTCGCACTCCGAGCGATGCGCTCACCCACCACGCTGCGCCAGGTGTCGGGGCGCACGCCGATGCCCGCGCGCTCCGCGGACGCCGCCTCCGCGTCCGAGAGCAGCGCGCCCACCAGCGCGGGCCCCTCGCCGCGGGGCGCGGAGCGCGGCTTTCGGCGCCGCTTGCCGTCGGGCGTTGTCGGCGGTTTCGCCATGGGCTAGCCATTGTACCTCGGGGCTGGTCGCCTCGGGGGCTCCGCCCAATGCTCGCCATTCGACACGATGCGTTTCCCTTCGAGGCCGTGCGCGACCTCATCGGGATCCTGCGGGCGATGTATTCCGCCGCCCGAGCTCGCGGCGCCGGACCCCGGCAGCTGGCGGCCATCGGCGCCATCGGCAGCGAGCTCCGTCACGCCGTGGAGCTCGCCCTCGAGCACGAGCCGGGCACGCTGGGCCACGCCGCCGCCTGGCAGCGCGCCGAGCACGCCACCGGACGTCTCGCGGATCTCGTCGACTGCACCACGCCCCTCGAGCCCACCCTCGACGCCGCCGCCCGCCGCATCCGCGAGCTGTCTCCCAGCGCCGCTCGCGAGAGCGCCCGCCGCGCCCGAATCCGCCGCGGCTGACCTCTTTACATTTGGGTGTTGGTCCGGCGCGAGCCCCGTCGCGTTCCGCTCGCTCTTGGTGCCGAAGCCCGGACTTGAACCGGGACGCCATCGCTGGCAACGGATTTTGAATCCGCCGCGTCTGCCAATTCCGCCACTTCGGCCTGGGTGAGGACGCCCGAATAGCACCATTGCGGAGTCCAGCCAACCATCACTTCGCTCCATGGCCGCTCAGAACGTTCCAGACAGCGTGGCCGCGACTGCGCTGTCTGTGACGATGATCGAGGGCCGTGCGCGGATGCCGGGCGAAGGCTCTGTGTCTTCCCAGGCGATGGCGGCGGCATCGACGACCATCACGATGGGAATGCTCACGGCAGCGGCGACCAAGGCGGCTGCCTGCCCGTCGGACAGAAATTGTTCGTCTTCGGGCGAGGACGCAGCGGCTAGGCCGACGGCCAGGATTGCGAGAGGTGAAAGGCGCAGTCCGAAGCTCCCCAGGCACTTGCCGGGGTGTCCCTCGAACAGGTGAACCAGAGGCGCGCCGACCATGTAGCCGGCGATCGCCGGGACCCACAGCGCCGGAACCGCGGCGCCGCCAGCGCCAAGCGTCAGCGACGCCGCATCCGTTGCCAGTACCTCGCCGCCATACCAGCGCCGCTCCGGGGGATCGCCGCGCCGGCCGTCGGGGGCTGGCGCGCCGGACCAGCTGAGCCGTGGTGCTGGCCACGCGGGCGCTGGGGGTGGGACGAGCGGCGGAGTCGGAGCTGGCGGCGGCGGTGCCGCGTTCGGCGCCACCGCCGGCTCCGGCTCCGCGGGGAAGGCTGCGGTTGGCGGAGCGTCTTGGGCGCGAGCAGACCCCGAGAGCACCAGCACCAGCAGCGCCCAACGCGTGGGTCTCAAAACACGCCCCCCACACTGGCGCTGACCCGGTTCTTGTCGATCGTCACGGATGCCGACAGCACCTCGAAGCCCGCCGTGCGCGGCACGTCCTCCCACGCCAGCGCCTGCGCATCGATCATCATGACGGCCAAGGCGGAGATGCCGGCAAGCGTGAGCCCGCGCCCCAAGGAGCCTTGCTCGCCGCTGGACGCCCCCGCCAACAGCACGAACGCGGGCACCGTGCGAAGCCCGATACTGGCCAGTCCCTTCAGCGGATGGCCCTTGGCGATGTGCGCGACCGGGGCTCCTACGAAGTAGACGCCGAGTCCCGTGAGGATTGCCGGCATCGAGTCGAGCTCCGCGCCGCCCACGACGAGCCCTGTAGCCACCACGTCGGGGGCCAAGGTGTACCCGCCGTACCAGCGGCGACGCGGGGGAAGCGCGTCGCCTGCGAAGGAGCCGCTGCGATCCACCTCCAACTGAAAGGCGTCGGGCCAGTGTTTCGATGCCTGTGGTGCTTCGTCGACAGCTGTCGTCGCAGTGTCACGGTCCTGGGGCTTCGCAGGCACGGAAAGCGGGACGAACAGCGTCAGGGTAGCGATGGCCAGGGACAGGAGCGGTCGCACGCACCAGGCCCAAGCAAGCGCCGAGCCACGCTACGTGAGCAGGTACACCGCGAAGGTACCGAGCCAATGGCTGCCGGCGTAGTGCTCCGGATGAATGCCGGCGAGCGCGGCTTCCGTGTGGGCACGGGCGGCGTCGAGTAGGGGCGCGGCGAGGGCGTGCCCGCAGGGCAGGCCCTCGGCGATGCCCCGGAGCATCCACGCGCGACTGGCGTTCAGGCCGTCCAAATGCGCGAGCCGTCCATCGCTCGGATCGGGACAGCGCACCGGCGCGAAGCTGCCGTCCGTCAGGGAGGTTCCGCGGCGCGGCAAAAAAACAGAAAGCCAATCCGCGAAGGCTTCCGGCGCCAGCACCCGACGCATCAGGTCGGCTTCGCCCAGGCACGGTGAAAGGAAGTCGAAGGCGCTCGGCTCGAGATGCAACGGGCCGTCGCGATCGCCTTGGTACAGCCGGCGCGCGTCCCGCGCGATGGAGTCTGCCATCTCGCTGCGGCCGGTGGCGCGGGCGGCGTCCAAGGCCAAGCTCAAGCCGAAGGCGCTCTGTCCGTGCTCGCCCGAACGCACGGGATAGGGGAGCTCCGCGGCGTAGCGGGCGAGGCGATCGAAGCCGAGCTCCATCAGCGGAGCGAGCACGTCTCGCCAGCGGAGGGCGTCGTCGTCGTGCTCGAAGCGGCGGAGCTCAGCGCCCAGCGTCAGCAGCCAACCCATGCCGTAGGGCAGCTCGAAGCGCGCCCGACCGTCGCGCATCAGGTACTCGAGCTCACCGTGGATGCGCTCGGGAGTGAAGGAGACATCCAGGGCGGCGCGCGCTTCGGAGGCGAAGGGCTCAGTTGGAAACAGGCGCACGAGACGCGCGAGCATCCAGTGGCCGTGCACGGCGGAGTGCCAATCGAAGCAGCCGAAGAACGCCGGCGTCAGCTCCCGAGGAGCGCGCACGTCGGCATCACTCGTCAGAAGATGGCCGATGCGATTCGGGTACTCGCGATGGAGCCCGCCCAGCGCCAGGGCCGCGAGCTCCGCCGCGAGGGTCGGCGTGAGGTTCACTGCTTACTGCGGCGGGATCGACGCGCAGCCCAGCACGATCTGGATGCCACCGTTGGGATCCTGCTGCACCTGATCGCAAGTGGCGGGGCACAGGATGATCTTCGTCGGGTTCGCGTCGTTGTCGTAGTACCAGCCGCCCGGCACGCAGGCGGAAGCGCCGCTGACCTTGTAGAACTGCTGCGAGCCGCCGGCGCCCGGTGTGTAGGTGATGTTCACCTTGGTGGGATCCACGGGTTGGCCCGGATCTCCCTTGGGCATCGAGTACTCGCAGGCGAGCAGCGACCCGCTGATGCTCTTCAGCTTGTCGATCAGGAGCTGCTTCGCGTTGGTGCCGCTGCCCAGGAAGAACGCCGCGCCGCCGCCGGCCTGGGCGATGGTCTGCAGATCCGCTTCCTTCGAGCCCTGCAGGCCCAGGCAGAAGGTGGGCACGCTGGGCGTGCCGTTGAACGCCGTGGAGGCCAGGTTCGCGATGTTGGAGATGGCCAGCTGGAAGGTCGAGCAGTACGACGCTTCCGGAATGCCGTCGGTCACCAAGATCACCGCGGCCTTCTGACCGGGGTTGGAATTCATGAACGCCTGCGCCGCCTGCAGGGCGCCACCGAGGCCGCCGTACATCGGCGTGTACTGACCACTGACCGGCGTGTTCGCGTTGAGCGAGTTGATGAGCGCCTGCTCCTGGGTGTCCGCCGGGGCGGGGTCGCTGGTGAGCGGGCCGAGGGGCACCTCGGGAACGGTGTAGTCGTTCGGATCGCAGGTGAGGGGCGATTTCTTCGGGAAGTAGCTGAGGGCGATCTTCAGACCGGCGGACTGCGGGTCGCCGAAGAACTCGATCAAGCCGGGCTTGACGTTGGGCCAGTGGCCCGCGTTCACCATGGAGCCCGATACGTCGAGGGCGATGAAGATGTTCAGGGGGATCTGATCCGCGTTCTGCTGCGTGGTGGCGCAGCCGGAGTCGGGCGTCAGACCAGAGTCCTTGGTGCCTCCGGCATCGATGATGATGCCGCCACCGCCACCATTGCCGGAGCCGTTGCCGAAGCCGCCGAAGTTACCGGACCCGCCGTTGGCAGAGACGCCACCGCCGCCCGCCACGTTGTTCCCGCCGCTCCCCGCGCTGCTACACGCCAGCGCGGAGCCCGCAGCGAAGAGACCGATCAAAAGCGAAGTCAGCGTCTTGGACATGGACAGCTCCCGGTTCGTCCCCTGTGGCCGAAGGTTAGCACACCCTCGGCCAGCGGACCGGCAGCTATTCGGGCCGAAACACACCCACGAAGTCGTCCAGCACGTAGAGCCCTTGGCGGGCGTCCCCCCGCGAAAGGTAGGGAGCGCGGGTGGCGCGCACCAGCCCGAGGCCCAGCGGGGCCAGCACCTCGCGCACGAGGCTTTCTGCCGCGCTCTCCCAGTCGGCGCCGCGGATGGGCAGCGGCTCGCGGGGATCGCGGGTCTGGCCGCCGTCGTACACGAAAGGGCTGTAGGGCAGGGGGGTCGCTACCACCAGCACGCCCTTTGGCGATAGCGCATCGCGTAACCGACGGAGCAGCGTGCGCGGTCGGTCCGCCCGATCGAGCACGTTCAACAGCGTGATGGCGTCATAGGGCGCCGCCGGTACGTTGCTTTCCGCGAGATCCACTCGAAAGCTCTGCCAACCGCGACGACGCAGCCGGCGCACCATGGGCCGCGACGTCTCCGTGGTGGTGACCGTGTCGAAGCGGGTGGCGAAGCGCTCCGTCACGCCGCCCGAGCCCGCCCCCACGTCGAGCAGCCGTCCCCGGGCGCTGTCCGCCAAGAGCTCGCTCCACTGCGCGCGACTCAGCAGGAACAGTGGATAGGTGTCGAGCAGCCCGTTGATGTCGAAGTCCGACAGAAAGGGTCGGAGGGCCGCGTGCAAGGCCATGACCCCGCGGCCGTGCCGGTGCGCCGCGGCGTGATCGATGAACGCGCGGGTCTCGTCGTCCACGCCGAAGCGCACGAACGCACTGCGCAGCGTGCGCGAGACTCGGGAGAGGTCGCAGCCGTAGCGCAGCTCGTCCACGCCTCCATCGTAGTGGGCTTTTGTCGGGGCGGCGCGGTAACGGCATCGCGTATGCTCGGCCCATGGCGGAGACCGTGGCACTTTGGCTCGAGGGGGCCGGCGCCCATCACGACGTGGTGAGCTGGGCGGAGGCGTACGGCGCCGACTTTCGGGCGGCGTGGGACGCGTGCCCGCGGGGCGACTGGCTGCTCGGCATTGCCGCTCGGGTCGGCGTGGAGCGGCCGCGACTGGTGGCGGCGGCGGCGAGTGCGGCGCGAACGGCCCTCGACTGCGTGCCCGCGGACGAGCTCCGCCCCGAGCACGCGGTGAGCGTCGCCGAAGCGTGGGCGCGGGGAAGCGAGCGAGGGCGACGTGCGCGCGGCGGCGGACGCCGTGGCCGCCGCCGCGCCGCCGGATCCCGCGGTGGCGGCCGCGGCGATGGCCGCCCACGCCGCTGCGCTTTCGGCGACGGACCCCGAGGCGGCACCGCTCGCGGCGGTGCACGCCGCGGAGGCCGCCCTGCTCGGCGTGCCGGACTGCGCGATGCTCTCCGCGCTGAGCCACGCGCACGCGTCCGCGGCGGACGCCGTCCGACGTCACGTGCCGTTCGAGGTCGTCGCGCCGCACTTCGCGTGAGCGGCGGACGCGGACATTTGGCTCGCTGAGACGGCCGACGCAGGTGCGGGGAGCGACGAATATCGTCGCAGGCGCGGACGTTTGGCCCTGCGCGACGGCGAGGGCAAAGGGAAGGGGCAAGGGCGAGGGCGAGGGCAGGGGCACGAGTCGCGGGCAAAGGCGGGGGCAGGGGCACGAGTCACGGGCAAGGGTCGCGGGCAAGGGCAGGGGCACGGGCACGGGCACGGGCGCGGGCAAGCGCACGGGCGCGGACAAGGGCAGGGGCAAGGGCATGGGCGAGGGCGCTCAAGGTTACGGACAGGACGTCGCTTGCACCTTGGGCACGGGCATTCCGCGCGACGGCATCATGAGCAGGGGGACGAGTCGGGAGCTGGGCGTCTTGGTCGGTGTGGAACGATCGGAGCATGCGCGCGCCAGCTGGCGCTGGCACTGGCGCCTGCAGAGCGGGGAGCGAGGGAGAAGAAACGCGAGGGGCGGCGAGGGCTCGAGCTCCTTTCTGGAGTGAAAGGAGCTCTCGCATGACCCAATTCGATTCAGCCGGCTCACGACTTCCGCATCATCGACTCAGGGGAAGCGCACGGGCTCGGGCAAGGGCGAGCGCATGGGCATGGGCAAGCGCAACGGGCAGGGGCAAAGGCACGGGCACGAGCACGGGCAAGGGCAGGGGCAAGGGCAGGGGCAAGGGCACGACACGTGGGCAAGGGCACGGGCGCGAGCAAGGAGAGGAGCGGCGAAGCTTGGTTGGCGCTGCGACGGCGGGGAGCATGCGCGTGCCAGCTGGCGCTGGCACTGGCGCCTGCAGAGCGGGGAGCGAGGGAGAAGAAACGGCGAGGGGCGGCGAGGGCTCGAGCTCTTTTCTGGAGTGAAAGGAGCTCTCGCATGACCCAATTCGATTCAACCTGCTCAGGACTTCCGCATCATCGACTCAGGGGAAGCGCACGGGCTCGGGCAAGGGCGAGCGCATGGGCATGGGCAAGCGCAACGGGCAGGGGGGCACGGGCAAGGACAGGGGCAAGGGCAGGGGCAAGGGCAGGGGCAAGGGCACGACACGTGGGCAAGGGCACGGGCGCGAGCAAGGAGAGGAGCGGCGAAGCTTGGTTGGCGCTGCGACGGCGGGGAGCATGCGCGTGCCAGCTGGCGCTGGCACTGGCGCCTGCAGAGCGGGGAGCGAGGGAGAAGAAACGGCGAGGGGCGGCGAGGGCTCGAGCTCTTTTCTGGAGTGAAAGGAGCTCTCGCATGACCCAATTCGATTCAACCTGCTCAGGACTTCCGCATCATCGACTGAGGGCCTACGGCATCGCGGTGGACCTGCTGGACGCCGTGCGCGCGGCAAACATCCGCGACCGAAAGCTGCGAGATGAAGCGCTGCGGGCCGCGAAGTCCACGTGCCTGAACGTGGCCGAAGGCGCCGGGCGCTTCACGCGAGCAGACAAGGCGCGGGCGTACACCGTTGCCCGGGGCGAGCTGGTGGAGGCGGTCGCCGCGGTGGAGATTGCGGCGCGCGTTGGGGAAGCGCGGGCCGAGGGCGTGGCGCCCGTCGTGAAGCTGGGCAATCTGCTGTACGCCATGCTCACCCGGCTCATCGTGTGAGCCGTTCCGCTCATCGTGTGAGCCGTTCCGCTCATCGTGTGAGCCGTCGAGCGCGGCCAACGGGCACGGGCAAGGGCAGGGGCAGGGGCAGGGGAAAGGGCAGGCGCACGAGCCGCGGACACGGGCAAGCGCACGAGCCGCGGGCACGAGCCACGCGCACGAGCCGCGGGCACGAGCCACGCGCACGAGCCGCGGGCAAGGGCAAGCGCACGAGCGACGCGCGCGAGCAGGAGCACGCGGGCGAGCTCAGGTTGGAGAGCGGGGCGCGCGAGCTCGCAGTTGGAGGGACGTCAAGCGCTCAGCTTGGAGAAGGGACCCTGGATGGCGACGGTGAGGCCATCGTGCTGGATGTTGGCGAACAGCGTGTGGGCGTCGGGGGAGAGACACACGCCGGCGAACTCGGTGCTGCTCATGGCGTTGCGCGCGATGTCGTACACCTTGCCGGCGGGGGTGATGCCGCGCAGGAACTGATCGCCGCTGCCGTCTTCTGCCAGGAGCACGTCGCCCCAGGGGGCGACGGTGATGTTGTCGGGGCAGTCGAGGCGGCTCGTGTCCGTGGCTTCGGCCAGGAGCGAGAGGGTGGCGGCGGCGGGATCGAGCACGAAGATCTGGCCGGCGTGCTTCCGACCGCCGGTGGTGGAGCACACGAACACGCGCCCCTTGTGAAAGGCGATGCCCTCGCCGCGGCGGATGCGGGCGGCGCCGTGCTCTCGGGCTTGGGCCCGGACGGAGTCCTTCTTAGGCGTGGCTTCCGGCACGTCGACCCAGCCGATCTTCACCGGTTTGCCGATCTTCATCTCGCTCGCGGTGTCGAAGCGCGGGCTGCCCGGTACCTTCAGCGCCTGCAGCTTGCCCTCGAAGGGGTTCCTCGGATCCTTCGGCACGAAGCGGTACAGGCAGGAGTCCCCCCGGTCTTCCGTGAGGTAGGCCACGTGGGACTTGGGATCGATGGCGACGGCTTCGTGATTGAAGCGGCCATAGCCATCGATGCGCTTCGGAGCGCGCACGCTGGTGGCGTCCTTGGGACACAGGAACACGAAACCGTGGCCGTCCTCCACGGTCTCCTCGCACGAGAGCCAACCCCAAGGGCTCGGGCCACCGGCGCAGTTGCGGATGGTGCCCGTGAGCACGAGGTTCTGCGAGAGGACGTCGAGGCTCTTGGCGCTGAGCACGATGCGGGTGACGCCGCCGTGGGCGCTCGCGTCGTACGCTTCTTTGGGTGGAGCCTGGCCTTCGTGCAGGGCGCCCAGGCGCCGCACGTGGCCGATCTCGTGGTTGCGCATCAACACCAGCGTGCCCTTGGGGCCGGTGAAGCACGCCATGCCGTCCGCCAGCGCGGGCACGCGGTAGCCGTCGCTCATGGCATCTCCCGCGCGGCTCAGCACGCGGTAGGAAAAGCCGGGCGGCAAGTCGAGGATGCCTCTCGGATCCGCGCGCAACGAGGGCGGCAGCTTGCCCCGTGGGCGAAACAGCCACGGCATCGGCAGCGCCAGGGCCGCGGCCGTCGCGCCGCCCACCTTGAGCACGGTCCGGCGATCCACGGCGCGCAGTTTGGCGCGCGAAGCGGTCTCGGTCAAAGCCCGACCAGGCTCAACGAGGTCACCACGCCGCCCATCACGCGACTATCGCCACACAGGAGCGCGGCGGAGCGCGTCGGAGCGTCGCCCACTGCGAGCAGGTGTCCCGGTGTCGAGGGGAAGAAGCTGAGCGTCTTCGCTTGGAAGCCAGGACAGGCCGCGCCATCGAGTTGCCACACACGAAGCGTGCGGCGCGCGTCGGCGCTGAGCTCGAACAGGGAAGTGGTGCCTTCCGCGGCCGCCGGCACCACGGCTCCGTCGACCATCAGCGGGGTGGCGTGACGAACCGCGAGCAACCATCCACCGTCGCTGGTCGTCGACACGCCGAGGACCTGCGTTTGCTGCGTCGCGAAGCCGGGCTCCATCAGCGGCCGAGAGAGCGTGACACGTCCGGCGGCATCGAGCGCCACGACCTGAATCTCGAATCGATAGCCACCGGCGATGATCTGATCGCCCGTCACCACGGCCACCACACCGCCGCTGTCGAGCACGCGCAGGGCGCCCCACTGGGGATAGCTAGCCGGCATCAGCGGCAGCGCGGTGTCTCGGCACGGGCTGTTCGCGGCACAACGGCGGAGCCGGGGCGTTCCATCCTTGCTCTTCCACAGCCGGAAAAGCTCGCCCTTCGCGTCGACGCTGGTCACTCGACCGAGCAGGATCCCGGGCGTCGTCAGATCCACGACGTAGGACTCCCGAGCGGCACCGTCGGCGGTCACGTGCACGACGTGAGTCTGGGCATCGCGGATCGTGAGCCAAGCGCCGTTCCCTCCGTCCGCATGGATGCTGCATCCGAACATGGAGCCTCCGGCATGGACGCCTGGACGATTCGAATCGTCCAACAGCCGTGAGAGGTTCTTGGCCCATAGCGCCTTGCCGTCGAGGTCGTAGGCTGCGACAAAACCTGTCTCGGATTCGAAGCCGGTGTCTTGGCCTGGCACCTTGGGAGGGGGGATGTTCGGCAACCGTACGCCACCGGCGTCGAAGCCGTTGGCGTGCGTACCCACGACGAAGAGACGATCGCCGATCACGCGCACGTCGTGGACCAGGTTGTGCCACTGGCTGCCGAAGGCGTGGGACCAGCGTGGAGCGCCGTTCGCGTCGAAGGAGGCGAGCACCATCTGCTCGAACCCGCGGGCAGGGTGCTTTTCGCCCGCGAGCTCGAAGGCCATGTAGGAGCCTCCGCCCACGTACACGTTGCCCGCGTCGTCGGCCGCGGCGGCGGACAGCTCGCAGGGGCGAACGCGCGAGGTCGTCGCCACGCAGGCGCGCGTCCACGCGCTCCGCCAGCTGCCGAGGGCGGGCGCGGGGGTGGGCGGCGCGCTGGCGGGCACTTCCGCCAACACCGCGGGCGCCTGGGCGGGTGGGGGCCGCGCCGCGTGCTGTGTCGTGCAGCCTGCGGCGAGCCCCGCGCAAATCATTGACGCTCCTCGCATCTCCGGTTTCCTACGCTCTGCCCCGCGCGGCTCTCCCCCGGCGCTTCCGCGGCGGACCGACAAACCCAATCAGCTGGGCAGGGGCTTGTCGCGCAGGTGCCAGGCGGTGCGCATGGCCATGGTCATGATGGAGAGCTGCGGGTTCACGCCGAGGCTCGTGGGCAGCACGCTGCCGTCGGCTACGTAGAGCTCTTTCAGATCCCAGCTCTCGCCGTGAGGATCCACGACGGAGCTCTTGGGTGACGTTCCCATGCGACAGGTGCCGAGGGGATGCTGGGAGCTGGCTTCGAGCTGGCTACCTTTCACGTGATCGAGATCCAGACCGGCGAGCTGATCCGCCTGGATGCCGCCGAGCCCCAAGATGGGGAGGAACACCTCGCGGGCGCCGGCGGCGAAGTAGATCTCCGCCATGCGTCGCATCAAGGTCGGCACCACGGCGCGATCGCGCGCCGACATGCGGTAGGTCATCACCGGCTTGCCCAGCACGCGGCTGATGCGCCCGCCCGCGTCGTCGTGGATCATACCGCCGAAAATGGCCAGATTCGGCACCGTTGCCGCGCGCGCAGCATGGGCGCGGCCGACGCCCGGCATGGTGGCGGCGAGCACGCCGGGCGGCACGAACAGCCCGACCATGGTGATGCGATCGCGCTCGAAGGCGTCGCTGTAGGCGCTCTGTAGCGAGCCCTTCCAACCTTCCACCGGCTCGTCGAAGCGCGCCATCACGCGGAAGCCCGGATGCAACGTGAGGTTCTTGCCGACCTGACCCGAACGCACGCCGATGCCGTTGTCCATCAACAGCAAGGCGGAAGCGTAGGAGCCCGCCGCCACGACCACTCGCCGCGCGTGCACCACGACCCGCCCGGCGGGTTTGCGACGCGGCCCTTGCAAGAAGCGCCCGGCGACACCGACGGCGCGGCCGCCCTTGTGCAGGATTCGCTCGACGCGGCAGTCCGACACCAGCTCCGCTCCCGCTGCCAGGGCACGGGGCAGGTAGGTGATGTCCACGCTCATCTTGGCACCGTGGGGGCAGCCGAAATTGCAGCGCCCGCAGCCGTTGCAGCCCTTGGTGTTGCGGCGCAGCGGTTTGGTCTCGACTCCGAGGCGATCGGCGCCTTCCAGAAACAGCTGCGTGGAGCGCGACCGCATGTGGGCCGGGACCTCTTCCACGTGCACGTCTCGCTCCACCGCCCGGTGGCAGGCCTCCATCTTCTCTTCCGTGAGGTCCGTGAGGCCGTGATCTTTCGCCCACTCCTCGAGCACCGGGCCCGGAATGCGGAAGCACACGCCGCCCGTGAGCACCGACGAACCGCCCACGCACTGGCCCATCATCACGTTGATCATGGGCGTGTCGCCTTGGCCGATCGCGAACGTCAGCCCGCCGTCGCGCCACAGGTGGCGCATGCTCTCGGAGGGTCGCATCTTGCCGTAGCGCTCGGGCGGGTAGTGGCCGCCTTCTTCCAGCACCACCACGCGCTGCCCGGCTTCAGCCAGCTGACAGGCGACCACGGCGCCGCCGGCACCGGAGCCAATCACCACCACGTCGGTGTCGAGGGTCAGATCCCCGTCGTGGTCGCGTCCATGCAAGATGCTCATGAGCGCTCTCCGCCGGCGAGCAAGCATTGCCCGTCGAAGCCGATCTGCGCAGCGGCGTCGGGGTGCTCGTAGTAGATGACGCACAAGAACGCCTTCACCGCGACCACCGGCGCGCCCAAGCTCCCGTGCTCCAGCTGCGCCAGCGCCCGCACGCGCTCGGAAACCGGCAGCTTGCCGAGGCTCGTGAAGCGGAGAATGGACAGCGGCGCCAGCACGCCGAGGGCGAACAGCGCGAGGCGCAGCACCCACAGCGTGCGCGCTCCGGAGCGCGCCAAGAAGTCCTCACACTCGAGCGCGAGCCAGTCGAGACGTTCCTTCGGTGGCGGACCCTCGTCCGTGACGAAGATCGCTTCTGCCACGTTGCGAAGTGCGACGACCATCTTGGGCGGAACGATGGGCGTACCGCCTTCGTCCCGAAGCGGTACTACGCTGCTTCGATCGCTGTCGTTCATGCGGCGGGCCGAAGCCTCTCACAGCGCGCATCTCTGCCACAAGCGCCGTGCGGGGGTGGCGGTTGCTCGGCCTCGGGCCTACGCATATACTGCGCGCCCCCTGAGGGGTCCCACGTCAGGTTGGGGATTTTTTTCGCGCGTTCGAGGGGTGGAAGCTCACCACACGAAAGGACAAGAACGAGATGGACTTCGTCGTACCGCCGCTACCGTATTCCAAGGATGCTCTCGAGCCCGTGATGAAGCAGGAGACGCTCGAGTTTCACTACGAGAAGCATCACAAGGGCTACATGAACAAGCTGAAGGCCGCCCTCGAGGGCAAGCCGGAAGCGCAGAAGAGCTTGGAAGAGGTGATCAAGAGCTCCTCCGGTGGCGTGTTCAACAACGCCGCGCAGGTTTGGAACCACAGCTTCTTCTGGGACGGCATGAAGCCGGGCGGCGGTGGTGCTCCTCCCGCGGGGGACGTGGCGGATCTCATCACGCGCGACTTCGGCGGCTGGGACAAGTTCCGCGAAGAGTGGATCAAGGTCGGCGCCGGGCGTTTCGGCTCCGGCTACGTCTGGCTCGTCCTCGACGGCGGCAAGGCCAAGGTGATGGACACGCCGAACGCGGAGACGCCGCTGACCACGCCGATGAAGCCGCTGCTCACCACCGACGTGTGGGAGCACGCCTACTACTTGGACCACCGCAACAACCGCAACGCGTTCCTCGAGATCTACTGTGACAAGCTCATCAACTGGGAGTTCGTCGCCAAGAACCTCAAGGGCTGAGCCCCGAGCGCAACAAGCGAAAACGCCCCTACCGAGGAATCGGCGGGGGCGTTTCTTCATTTGGGTTTCTCGCGGCGCGATACCCGTCAGTTTCCGTCCGTGCTCACCGGCAGAATGGGCGCCCAGATCAGTCGATCCAGCATGGCGTCGTCGACCATCATGCCGCGGTCGCTGAAGAACAGCGCGTTGTGATCGTCCCCTTCGCGCTGCTCCGCGACGAAGATGATGCCTTGGCCCTGCTCGTTGTAGCCGAGCTGCACGATGGCGTTCTTCAACCAGCGACCGCCGCCGTCGAACTCGATGGCGTCGGGAAGGGTGTAGAAACCTTCCGGCGGAAGCGACTTGAGCGTCTTGGCCCAGGTGGGCGAGCGCAGCGGGGTCGTGGGCTCCCCCCAGAACCAACGGTTGTTGCGGTTCTGACCGGGGCGCACGACGAACTTCACGCCGCCGTTCTGCGGTTGCCCCAGGTACACGAGCACTCCCGCGGGGAACGCTTCCTCGTGGCCCGGATAGGGTTGGGTAGTGCGATACAGTCCCGGATCGGGAAGGTCGATCATCTCGGCTCCAAAAAAGGGTTGATAGGCGAGGCGCGCAATCTAACGCATCATCGGTCCAAGACAACCCGAGATCTTCCCAAGAGCGCGGACCTAACGTAGACAGTCAACGTGCGCCCTCGAACGTCGATCGCCGTTTCCATCGTGATGCTGTGCGCCGGCTGTAACGCACCAGGCCATTCCGGGGGAGGCAAGCTGCCGCCGGTGGAGCGCCCCACGGGGCCCATGCCGCTGGATGCGGCGCAAAGCTACGTGTTGGCGTTGGTGAACCACGATCGCGCCGAGCAGGGCCTCGAGCCGGTGGAGCTGGACGACGTCGCGTCCAAGACCGCGGAGCGGCACGTGCGCGACATGGTCGCCCACGGCTTCACCGCCCACTGGGGCACGGACGGCTCCGTCCCGGAGCAGCGCTACACCGAAGCGGGCGGCACGGACTTCGTGCAGGAGAACGCCGCCTGCTTCTTCGACGGCGAGACGCGCCAGGTGGAGCCCAATCCCACCTTCGAAGCAGTGCAGCTCGAGCAGATCGAAGCCGCCTTCATGGCGGAGGTGCCGCCCAACGACGGTCACCGCAAGAACATCCTGAAGCCCGTCCACAAGCTGCTCGGCGTCGGTCTCGCCAAGCCGGTGGGCGTGAGCCAGCCGTGCATGTCCCAGGAGTTCGTGGACGACTACGGCGACTACGAGGCGCTGCCGGCGACGGCGAAGCCCGGGCAGAAGATCACCGTCGCCGGAGCCGTGCAGGATCCAGTGGAGTTTGGCGGCGTGGGCCTCTCCAAGATCGATCCGCAGGCGCCCATCAGCGCGGCCAAGCTCAACAGCACCAACGTGTACAACGTCCCCGAGCCCTACGTGATGTTCTTTCCGGCGGGCTACAAGACGCCCAAGCCCGTCACGGTGAACGGCAAGGACTTCTCCATCACCGTGCCCCTCGATCGAGGGCCGGGTCGCTACGGCGTGAGCGTGTGGGGCCGCTACCCCGGCAGCGACCCGTTGGTGATGATCAGCCTTCGCATCATCACCGTGAAATGACCTGAAAACCCGGGGCTCGGGGCCATGTCTTGACGCCAGCTTCTAAAAGTAGGAAGTGCCACTTACTACTTCCATGAATGCGGGGCCCGAATTGGTGAAGATGGCGGTGCTGGCGAAGCGCAGCGGCGTTCCGGCGGCCACCATCAAGCACTACCTGCGGGAAGGCCTGATCCCGGGGCCTGTACGTCGCACTGCGCGCAACATGGCCTACTACGACGCGGGGGTGGTCGAGCGCATCGTGACCATCAAGCGACTGCAGCGTGATCACTTCCTACCCCTGAACGTGATCCGCGAGGTGCTCGACGGAACCCGCGCTGTCTCCAGTGACGGCGCGGCGGCCCTCGCCATTGCTCGCGTGCTGCGGAAGAAGTCGAACGGCGAGGACACGCGAACGCGCGCGGAGCTGCTCGCCGCGGGCGTGCGCGCGGAAGATCTGTCGTGGCTCGAGGGCATCGGCCTGGTCAACGCCGAGGGTGAGGGGGACGAGGCACGCTACGGCGGAGACGATCTCGCGATCCTTCGGGTGCTGGGCGCCGCGCGGCGTGCCGGCATCGCCGCGGAGATGCTGCCGGTGGAGGTGCTCGAGCCCTACGCTCGCGCGATCCGAGAGTTGGTGCGCGCGGAGCTGGCACTGTTTCGCGACGGCGTGCTGCCGCGGGCGGGACAGAACGTGGAAGAGCTGACGGAAGTGGCGACGCTCTTGAGTGAGCAGCTGGTGGTGCTGTTGCGCCGAAAGCTGCTGCTCCCGACCTTGGCCGAGCTCGCCGCGGCGTCCCCGCGCCGAGCCAACAAACGATCGAACTCCAGGAGCAAGAAATGAAGCAGTGGGTGGGCATTTTCCCGGTGATCCTCGCGGTGGCCTGTGGCGGATCCTCGGACGACGCGAGCCCCGGCGGCGGAGGGACGTCGAGCGGAGGCGCGGCGGGCAATGCGAGCGGCGGCGCGGCGGGCAATGCGAGCGGCGGCGCAGCGGGGGGAGGAGGCGCAGCCGGCAACGCGAGCGGCGGCGCGGCGGGGGGTGGAGGCGCGGCGGGGAGCGCGAGCGGCGGAGCGGCGGGCAGTGGAGGTGCGGCGTCGGATCCCACGACGCCGGGTCCCCTCGCCATCAAGAGCTACGACGGCACGGCCAGCGTGAGCACGACGGGGCACAGCTTTGCCGTGCGCTGCTACTACCCGACGAGCGGCGGACCGTACCCTGTGGTGTTGGTCGCTCACGGCTTCCAGCTGCCCCCAGCGCAGTACGCCAAGACAACTGAGCACCTCGCCGGCTACGGCCACGTGGCGTGCACGGTGGACTACCCCGCAGGCTTCACTGCGGACCATTTGGCGGGCGCACAGGATCTCTCGGGCGCGCTGGACTTCGTGCTCGCTGCTTCTGCGGCCAGCGGCAATCCGCTCTCGGGCCTGGTGGACCCCAGCGAGGTCGGCATGATGGGGCATTCCCTGGGCGGGAAGCTGAGCGTGCTTGCGGCCAGCTTGGACTCCCGCGTGGGCGCCGTGCTGGGGCTCGATCCGGTGGACACTTCTACTCTGTGCAGCCCGGCGAAATGTCCGGATGCGAGCGACAAGCTGCCGCTGCCGATCCCCACGGCGTTTCTCGGGGAGACCTTGGACGCGACGGCGGGCCTCGGCGGCCAGGCCTGCGCGCCCAAGGCCGACAATTTCGAGACCTTCTACGCCAAGGCCAGCTCCCCGAGCATCCAGGTGACCCTGGAGGGCGCGAACCACATGAGCTTCTTGGACGATCCTTCGAGCTGCGGGCTGACCTGCAGCTTCTGCAAGCAAGCGACCATGGCGCAGGCCACCGCGCTCGGCATCACCCGCGGCTATGCCGTGAGCTTCTTCGAGCGGTACCTGAAAGGCCGCGTCGAGTACGACACTTGGCTCACGGGCGCGGAGGCCCAGAAGAAGTGGGTGGCCACGAGCCAGATCCAGCTCGTGAGCAAGTGACGGTCACCAGCGCCCCTGCACTTGCTTCATGAAGTCGTAGGGGTAACCGAGCTCGAAGTCGCTCGCCTCTTCCAGATTCTTCAGCTGGGCCTGGGACAAGCTCACCTCCGCCGCGCGCAAGTTCTCCTGCACCTGGCGCACGGAGCGCGCGCCGAAGATCACGCTCGTGACCTGGGGCTGGTGCAAGAGCCACGCGAGCGCTACCGCGGCCGGCGGGGCGTCGAGCTCCTGGGCCACGCTCTCGACCGCGGACAGGATCTGCCAGTTTCGCGGCTTGTCGAAGCGCTGGTAGCGCTCCTTCCATTTGGCCAGGCGCGTGCCTTCCGGCGCCTTTTGGTCCTTTTGGTACTTGCCCGTGAGGAATCCGCCGGCGAGCGGGGACCACGGCAAGATACCGAGACCGTACTCGCGACAGGTGGGTACCAGCTCGCGCTCGAGATCGCGGACCACCAAGCTGTACTGCGCCTGGAGCGAGACGAAGCGTTCCAGGTGCTGGGTCTTGCTGATCCACTGCGATGCGGTGAGGCGATAGGCGGCGTAGTTGCTGGCGCCCACGTAGAGCACCTTGCCCTGGCGCACCAGATCGTCCAGCGCTCTCAGCGTCTCTTCTTCGGGCGTGTCCATGTCTTGCATGTGGATTTGATACAGGTCGATGCGGTCCGTCTGGAGTCGCTTCAGGCTGGCTTCGGCCGCGCGCAGGATGCGATGGCGCGCGGCTCCGGTGCCGTTGGGCCCCTCTGCCATGCGAAAGCGGAACTTGGTGGCGAGCACCGTTTCGTCCCGACGGCCGTGCTTGTCGAACCAGGCCCCGACGATGCGCTCGCTGAGGCCTTCTTGGCCGTACACGTCCGCGGTGTCGATGAAGTTGATTCCAGCGTCCAACGCGGCGTTCATGATGTCGAAGGACGTCTGATCGTCACAGCCGACCTCGTGCATGAACGAGCTCTCGTCGGCGCGGCCGAAGGTCATCGCGCCCAAACACAGCTTGGAAACCTTGAGGCCGCTCGCGCCCAATGAACGATATTCCATCGTCTTCTCCTCGCTCCTACCCCTCGGCGCCTATGTCTTGGGGGCGAGGGCGCCGGCGTCAAGGCGGTGAAGGTTGATTCCTCGCCCCACCCGGGCTTGCCTCCGGGGCTCGCGCTCGAAGATGTCGTCGGCGATTGGTCAGGTGGTAGCGGAGCGATGGGAGCTCCTGGAGGTGATCGGCCGCGGCGGCCACTCGCGCATCTTCCGTGCGCGCGATCTCAGCGGTGGCCCCGAGGTCGCCGTGAAGATGCTGCACGAGAGCGTGGCCGGTAATCAGGAGCTCACCGTGCGCATGGTGCGGGAGTACCGCGCAATGGAGACCCTGGCGGGAACCGCCGCGGTGCGCGTGATGGGTCTGACCACCAGCTCGGAAGGCGCCATGTGCCTGGTGATGGAGCTCTTGCGCGGTGCGGACTTGGACGATCATCTCGCTTCCCTGGAGGCTCAGAACGCGCGCTTGGAGCTGTCTCGCCTGATCGAGCTGCTGGACCCCATCGTTGCGACGCTGGAGCTGGCGCACCAGCACGAGATCGTCCATCGCGATCTGAAGCCCGGGAACATCTTCGTGGTGGGCGCGGCGCAGGGTGGGGGAGTACGCCTGCTCGACTTCGGCCTCGCCAAGGTGAAGTCGGAGAAGCCCCTCACTCGGGAAGACATGATCATCGGCTCCCCGAGCTACATCGCGCCCGAGGTGTGGAAGGGCAACGCTTCGGCCTTGGATCACCGCATGGACGTGTACTCCTTGGGCGCCATCGTGTTCCGCGCCCTTGCCGGCCGCGTCCCCTTCGAGGCCGACACCATCCGCGCCAAGATCGAGCTGTGTACCACCGCGGAGCGGCCGAGCTTGCTCGCCCTGCGGCCGGAGCTGCCCCCGGAAGTGGACCGTTGGGTGGCGCAGGCGCTGGCCGTGGAGCCCGAGCGCCGTTTCTTTCGCATCCGCGGCATGTGGAACGCGTTCCGCCATGCCGTGGGCAGACCCGACTAAAGGAGCAAGAAATGGCCGTGAAGAAGAAGAAGGCGCCCGCGAAGCCCGCAAAGAAGAAGGCGCCGGCAAAGAAGAAAGCCCCCGCGAAGAAGAAGGCTCCCGCCAAGACGAAGGCTCCCGCCAAGACGGCGGCGCCCGCGAGGAAGGGCGCCGCCGCGGCGGGTAGCAAGGCGCCGGCCTTTCGCTTGATGGACCAGCACGGCGCCACGGTCACCTCTGCGGAGCTTTCGGGCAAACCCTACGTGCTTTACTTCTACCCCAAGGACGACACCCCCGGCTGTACCAAGGAGGCGTGTGATTTTCGCGACTCCGAGAAAGCCATTGCCCGAGCAGGAGTGCGCGTCCTTGGCGTGAGCCCGGATTCCGTCGCCAGTCACGACAAGTTTGCCAAGAAGTACAAGATCCCCTTCACGCTGCTCAGCGATTCATCCCGGGATCTGGCGAAGGCCTACGGTAGTTGGATCAAGAAGCGGCTCTACGGTCGCGAGTACATGGGTATCGAGCGCAGCACTTTCCTGGTGGGCAAGCAGGGCAAGATCCTGCGCGCTTGGCGTGGGGTGAAGGTGCCGGGCCACGTCGCCTCCGTGCTCGAGGCGATCGCCGAAGAGAAGTGACGGCGCCGCTGGTCTCGGTGCTGCTGCCGGCCTTCGACGCCGGCGCCACCATCGAGCTGTCTCTGCGCAGCATCCAGCGCCAAACCCACGCATCCTGGGAGTGCATCGTCGTCGACGATGGCTCCCGGGATGGGACGGCGGCCATCGCGCGGGGCCTCGGGGACCCGCGCATCCGAGTGCTTTCGCTGCCCCACGGCGGCATCGTCCGCGCCCTCACCGCCGGGCTCGCCGAGTGCCGCGGGGCGTTCGTGGCGCGCATGGATGCCGACGACGTCGCGCACCGCATGCGCCTCGAGCTCTCGCTTCGCGCGCTGGATCAGCATCCGAGCTGGGTGGCGGTGGGCAGCCACGTGCGCATGTTTCCGCGCGGCAGCTTGAAGGGCGGACTCTACGCGTACGAAGCGTGGCTGAACTCCATGCAAGACGCGAGCGACGTGCGCCGCGAGCGATTTGTCGAGTGTCCCATCGCGCACCCCACGCTCGTGATCCGCCGCGACGTGCTCGGGCGCTACGGCTACCGCAGCGCGGGGTGGGCGGAGGACTACGATCTGTTCCTGCGCCTCTTGGAGGACGGCCACTCCCTCGGAGTGGTGCCCCGCCGGCTCCTTGGCTGGCGCGATGGGCTCACGCGCCTCAGTCGCACCAGCGTCGAGTGCAGCATGGACCGCATGGTGGCTTGCAAGGCGGCTTTCCTTGCCGCGGGGTTTCTTCAGAACAGCGAACGCTACGTGCTGTGGGGCTACGGCGACACGGGCAAGAAGCTCGCGCGAGCCCTCACCGAGCACGACCGGCGCCCCGTCGCCATCGTGGAGCTCCACCCGGGCCGTATCGGCCAGCGCATCGCGGGGGCGCCGGTGATCCCGCCCTCCGAGCTGCCAAAGATCGGCCGCCATCCGATCTTGGCCAGTGTTGCCGGCCCCGGACCGCGAAGCGAGATCCGTGCCGCCCTCCGTGAGATGGGTTTCCAGGAGGATCGCGACTTCCTGTGCTGCGCCTGATTTTTTTTTGAACCCCGCAGCGGTAGAGAGGTCAAATGTTCCGCATGCGACCCGCCTTGATCCTGCTGTTGCTCGCGTCGCTCACGCTCTTCGGTTGTGACAAGAGCAAGGAAATCAGCCTCGCCAAGGCGAAAGAGCACGTGGAGGCGCTGGCCAAAGCCGCGACTCAAGACGTGGCGGAGGTGAAGAACGGCTTGCCCGCCGGCGCGAAGTACTTGGTTCCGCTGTACCAGAAGGAGCAGAAACCGGCGGACGACCTCAGCGCCGTGCGCGAGGCGCTCGATCGCGCGCGCGGCAAGGTGCAAGACCTGCGGGTGGCCAAGAGCACGTTCTTCGCCCTGGTCGCCGACGACGGCACCGTGCTTCGGAACGACCAAGAGCAAGATCGCATGGCCGGGAAGAACGCCTTCAAGGCTTTCCCGGAGCTGAAGCAAGCCCTGTCGGGGAAGTACCTGGAGACGCGGGGATCCATGCTGGAGGCGGCAGGCGTGAACGGACCGGATGGGCAGTGGATCGCGGCGGCGCCGGTGGTGGTCGACGGCAAGACGCGGGGGCTCTACGTCAGCGGCTGGTCCTGGTCGTCCTACGCCTATCGCCTGGAGACCGCCGCCCGAGGCCAAGCCAAGAGCGAGGTCATGAACGCCGGCAGCAAGAAGGAGCCGCTGCTCTACGTGTACGTGGTGGTGGACGACGCCGCCTACGGCGCGCCGGTTTCGCCGGAGGTCAACGCCAAGGCGATCCTCGCGGAAAAGCCGCTGGAGCATGCCCAGGGCGATGCAGTGTTCGCCAAGACGGTGGACATCACCGGTCGCGATTTCGGCTTGGCGGTGAAGCGCGTCCCCGCTCTCGGCAAGGACGTGGCCATTGCCGTCCTGCGCAGCGAAACCTGACTCACTCTTCTTCTTCCGCCGAACGCCGCTTCTTCTTTTTCTTTTGTTTGCGCGGCGCGAAAGGGAGCGGTTCGTCGGCGCCCGTCCGCCCGAAGCGGTGCAGCCCGTAGATCACCATCACCAGCCCGACGAGCGTCACCCACGCTCCAACGGAGGCATTGCCCGAGGCGGACAGCGCAATGCCGATCAACGTGAGGGTCGCCGCCAGGGCAATGGTGTTGCGCGGCCGTCGCTCCGTGGCGGCGCTCACGGCCATTGCTCGGCGTGCGCGCGGACCAAGAAGTCTCGCACGTCGCGCGCCAGCTTGCGCTCCGCCGTGATGGTCGTGGCTTCGTGCTCGGTGCCCACCTGGTCGTCGTAGGTGTACTCGGTGTCGTGCAGCACCAGGATCTTGGCGTCGGTGTCGTCGCCCGTTCCGCTCACCAGTTGCAGCGCGTCACCCATGGACGGGTCTCGTCGTGGCAGCGCGCTGCCGAGGGTCTGGCGCTCGTTCGCCGTGATGTAGGCGACGCCGTACTTGTGGTTCGCCGAGCCCACGTCCAGCTCCAGCGTCTTGCCCGCCTCGAGCTCGACGCTGCGGCCCGGGACGGGCTGGTCGTGCTCGTCGTGAAAGGCGCGGATGATGATCTGCACGGCACGCCGCTCGTCCAGCGGGCGGGTGGGATTCGCGGTCTTGGGCGGAGGGCCGCCGCAGCCGGCGACCAGCAGCAGAAGCGGAGCGAAAAGCCAGGCGCGGCGCGGCATTCCATCGAACTTGCGGCTCATTGGTCGCAAAAGGTAGCCAACTGCCCGCGGTTTCGCTAGCTCTCCGGTGCGATGCCGGCTTTCGAGCCCCGAGCCCTGCCTCTGACGCTGTGCCTGTTGGCACTGGCGAGCGGTTGCGCCGGCTCCAGGATGCCGGATCCCCGCGCCGCCGCGGAGCGCTGGAACGAAGCCGCGCAGCGCGGAGACGCGGACGCGATGTACGCAATGCTCAGTGAGGAAGCCCAGCGAACCTACGGCAAGAAGGGCACCGCCGCGCTGGTGAAGGACTCCAAGAAGGAGATCGCCGACAGCGCCGAGGCCGTGGCCAACGAGCGCGCCAGTGTCCGGGCCGTCGCCATGCTGCGCTTTGCAGACGGCGAAATCGCCGAGCTCGAGCTCTCGGACGGCCGCTTTCGGGTGAGCGCCGCCGGCACCTTGCCCACCGGGGCACGCACGCCCACGGAAGCGCTGGCGGAGCTCCGGCGCGCCCTCGCCCGGCGCAGCTACTCCGGGTTGATGCGAGTGCTCAGCGAGGAGACCAAGAGCTCTCTCGAGAACGACATGAGCTCGCTGGTGGACGGCTTGGAAGAGCCGGAGACTCTCGACGTCAAGGTCACTGGGGACCGCGCCGTGGTGACGGTTCCGGGCGGGCACGCCGTACGCCTCAAGCGCGAGGCGGGCGTGTGGCGCGTCGAGGATTTCGACTGATCGGAGCGGCTGCGTGAGCCTCAGTCGTCGTCATGCGCTCGCCTTGCTCGCCACCTCGCTGGTGACCGCAAGGAAGGCGAGCGCGTTCGGACAAGCGGGGGCGTTCTCGCCCCGGCTGCTCACCACCGGAGCCAAGGCGCTCACCGCCCCGCGCGACACCGCGCCGGAGCGGTGGGCTTGGGAGCTCGTGCGGCGCACCAGCGCGCCCGCGCGGCTGAACGACAAGTCCGTCGCGGCCGACAGTCCGGAGCTGTTCCGCGAGCCCTTCGTGCTGTGGGCCGGCAGCGGAGATTTCCCGTCCCTCAGCGCTCCGGAGAAGCGCGGCCTCGAGCGCTTCATCAAGCTGGGGGGCGTGATCGTGGTGGACGACTCCGACCCTGGCGGCGGGGCGTTCGGCAAGGCGGCGAAGCGGGAGCTCGCCCGGGTGCTACCCGCGACGCCGCCCATCAAGCTCGACGCCTCCCACGTCATCTACAAGACCTACTACATCATTGACCGGCCCGTGGGGCGCGTCCTCGGCCCGCCCGCGCTCTCGGCCATCGTGCGGGGCAACACCGCGCAGGTGATCTTCTTGCAGCACGATCTGCTCGGCGCCTTGGCGCGCACTCGTGGCGGTTCCTGGTCCCTCGCGGTGGAGCCCGGCGGCAACGTGCAGCGCGAGCATGCCGTGCGCCTCGCGGTGAACCTCGCGATGTACGTGCTGTGCTCCGACTACAAGGACGACCAGGTGCACGCGCCTTGGCTCATGCGCCGTCGCGCGCGCCGCCGCCCATGAGCACGCGCTCCTGGGCCCTGAGCGACGATCTCTCGACCCCGTGGCTCGCGGTCGTCGCCGTCGCGGTGCTGCTCTCCATCGCGCTCTTGCTGCTCGAGCTTCGCAGCCGTGAGCGCTGGGGCGCGGCCATCGCGGCGACGGGCATCCTGGGCGCTCTGCTCTTGGCTCTCGCGGTGACTCGTCCGGTGAGAGTCGCGATGCGCGGCAGCATGGTCGGCCCACGGGTGGTGGTGCTGGTGGATCAATCCCGGCGTCTGCTCTTGCCCGGGTCCGGGGGCACCCGCCGGCAGGTCGCGCTCAAAGCCGTGGAGAGCATGAAGCAGCACTTCGAAGGCGCTCGCCTCGGGGTACTGGGTTTCGGCGAAGGTGAGCCCACGGTGCTGAGCGACGATCCCAAGGCTCCGTCGGCGCGGCTCACCACCGACAGCGACCTTTCCGGAGCCATTTCGAGCTTTCTCGAGTCGGGGGCGGAGCGGCCACAGGCGGTGGTGGTGGTCAGCGACGGTCGCCTGACGCGGCCGGGAGCGGGGGGCGATTTGCGGGCGGTGCAACGCGCCGTGGGCGCCCTCGGCGTGCCGCTCAACACCGTGCGCGTCAGCGAGCAGAGCCCGGAGGACGCCAGCATCCGCGCCGTGCGCGCCGCCGGTGCCGCGGTTGCCCACCAACCCTTGAGTCTGACCATCGAGGTCGGCTGCGCCGGTGGGCTCGAGTGTGGTCGCATCCCGGTGCGCGTGCGCGAGCTGCGTCACGGCTCCGAGCCCGCGCTGCTCGCCAGCGGCGTGGCCGAGGTGAAGGACGGCAGCGCCACGGTAGAGCTCTCGATCACCCTCGAGCGCGCCGGGTCCCGCGTGGTGGAAGTCGAAATCGACGCGCCGAACGGTGACACCATCCCGGAGAATGGCCGCCGCATCCTCACCTTTTCGGTGGCGCGAGAGCGTTTGCGCTTGCTCCACGTCGCCGGGCGCCCCACCTACGACGTGCGTGCGCTTCGCATGTGGCTCAAGAGCGACGAGTCCGTGGATTTGGTCGCGTTCTTCATCTTGCGGACCAACAGCGACGACCCCGGAACCGACGACGACTCCGAGCTGGCGCTGATCCCGTTCCCGGTGGACGAGCTGTTCACCGAGCACTTGCCCAGCTTCGATGCCGTGGTGTTGCAGGACATCGACGCCATCACCTACAAGCTGGCGCAGCACCTGCCGGCCCTGGCGCGCTACGTGGAGAGCGGAGGCGGCCTGATCATGGTGGGCGGGCCGTCGTCCTTCGCCGGCGGCAACTACGCTGGCACCGCCCTCGACCGCGTGTTGCCGGTGGAGATGCCGGACAGCGAGCGGCCCTTCGATACCGCGGAGTTCGTCCCGAGCTACACGGACGCGGGACGCGTGGCCCCCGTGCTCGGGCCGCTCCGGGATTTGTTCGGCGACGAGCTGCCGAGCTTTCCCGGATCCAACACCTTGGGCAAGCCACGTCCGGGCGCGCTCACCTTGTGGCAGCACCCCACCCGGCGGGCCGACGGGCAACCGATGCCGCTCCTGGCTTTGGGAGAAGCGGGGGACGGTCGCACCATAGCCCTGGGTGTCGACGGCACCTTTCGTCTCACTTGGAGCGAGCTCGGCGCCAAGGCTGCAGGCCGCGGCTACGGAGCGCTGTGGGATGGGCTCCTCGGTTGGCTGATGCGCGATCCGCGCTACGAAGCCGCGCGCGTGGAGCTCACCCACGAGTGCATCTCGGGCGAGCCGACCACGTTGCGGGTCACTCCGCTGCCGGGCACCGAAGGCAAGGTGAAGGTCGTCCTGGAGAAGCTCGGGGAGACGGATCCGAAGCCCGTCGAGAAGACGGTCGACAAATCCAGCGATGGTCCCGTGCAGGTACCGCTCGGGGATCTCGCGCCCGGAGGCTACAGCGCGAAGGTCACGGTGGGCGCTTCACCCCCCGCACGGCACGACTTCGCCTGCGAGAAGGGCGGGGAAGCGTGGGCCGACTCGCGTCCGGATCCCGAGCGTCTGAAGCAAATCGCCGAGGCCACTGGCGGCAAGAGCGTGACGGCGGACGACGTGGCGGGATTGCCGCTGCCGGAGTCGACGCGCATCGCCGCCGAACGCCACGTGACGCCGGTGCTCCCGCCCTGGGTATGGACGCTGCTCGCCGCCCTCGCCCTGGGCGCGCACTGGTTCACCCGCCGCCGCGGAGGTCTCGCCTAGCTCGCACCGCCGCGCGCGAGCTCGCACCGGCACCGTCGTCCGGGTCCGTTCTCATGTCGGTCCGCCGCGGAACCACGCTCCACGCCCTTTCCGCGCCGGACCAACAAAATAAAGACACGGGCCGACGCCTTCAGCCAGAACGCGAACGAAATCGGAGCGCGAACGGTCGGCGACGCGAAGAGGGAGCGGACCAGCGAACAGGAGGCTCCGGCGTCTCAGAAGCGAACAGCGATTCAGAAGCGAACGGGTAGGGACCCGTTCACTGAGACATGAGGGAGAACCCGGCGAGGCCGGGCGCGTGCTTGATTGGGGATGGAAGAGTCGCGAGGCGTTGAAGGTCAGAGCGGTGTAGAAAAATCCCCGAGGGGATTCGCCGAAGGCGAATCGCCGAGCGCTCAATCGTAATACTCGTTGCCCAAGTGCGTGATCAGATCCTCGCCCATCATCCAACGCAGCGTGTTCTTGAGCTTCATGCTCTGGATGAATAGGTCGTGCTCCGGGTACAGCCTCTCGGCGACCATCGGGCTCTTGAAGTAGAACGAGAGCCACTCTTGCACGCCGCGGAAGCCCGCGCGCTTGGCGAGATCCATGAACAGCGCGAGGTCCAGCACGATGGGCGCGGCGAGGATCGAGTCGCGGCACAAGAAGTCGACCTTGATCTGCATCGGGTAACCGAGCCAACCGAAGATGTCGAGGTTGTCCCAGCCTTCCTTCGCGTCGCCGCGGGGCGGGTAATAGTTGATGCGAACCTTGTGGTACACGTTGCCGTAGAGGTCGGGGTACACGTCCGGTTGCAGCACGTGCTCGAGCACGCCGAGCTTGCTCACTTCCTTGGTCTTGAAGTTCTCCGGATCGTCGAGCACCTCGCCGTCCCGGTTGCCCAAGATGTTGGTGGAAAACCAGCCGGAAAGACCGATCATGCGCGCCTTGAGGCCGGGCGCGAGGATCGTCTTCATCAGCGTTTGCCCGGTCTTGAAGTCCTTGCCTGCGATGGGCGTGTTGGTCTCCCGCGCCAGCTGCTGCGCGGCGGGGAAATCGAGGCTCAAGTTGGGAGCGCCGTTGGCGTAGGGCACGCCTTCTTTGAGGCAGGCCCAGGCGTAGAGCATCGAGCTCGAGATCTGCGAGTGGTTTTCGAGTAGGCCCTTCTCGAAGCTCGCGATGGTCTGGTGCACCTCGCTGGGCTCCACGTAGATCTCGGTGGAACCACACCACACGGCGACGGCGCGGCTGCAGCCCTTCTCCTTGATGGTATTGCGGATGTCCTCTCGGAGCGCTTCCACCATGTCGGCCTTGGTCTTACCGGTCTTGAGGTGGGTCCCGTGCAGACGCTTGACGTACTCCGGATAGAACACGGCCTTCATCGGACGCAGCTGACTGAGCTCGTCCTTGATGGCGTCGAGGTGGCGCGCCTCGAGCACCTTCGCGGTGCTGGCGGCCTCGTAAGCGTCGTCCGGAAACAGATCCCAACCGGCGAACTCGAGCTGGTCGAGCTCCGCCAGGGGAGCGAAGTCCTTGATCTTGGGGGCGCGGTTGTCCGTGCGCTTGCCCAAACGAATGGTGCCCATTTGCGTGAGTGAGCCGACGGGCTCACCCAGGCCTTTGCGCGCCAGCATGCAGCCCGCGACGAAGGTCGTGGCGACGGCGCCCAGTCCGGGCAACAAGACGGCGAGCTTGCCGTCGGTCTTTTGAAGTTGTTGGGGCTGCTTCATGGCGGCGGTGAGTAGCAAGGCGCGTGCCCGTATGCAATCGTCCGCCGTCATGAAAGCGACGACCCTCGCGGTGATCCTGGTTGCCGGTATCGGCTCACGGCTGCGGCCGCTCACGGACGATCGGCCCAAGGCGCTGGTGCCCGTCGGCCCGGAAACGATCCTGGGACGCGCGCTGCGCCTGCTCGCGGAGCATGGTGTCGAGAGCGTGGTGTTGGCTACGGGCTACCGTGAAGACGCAGTAAAGTCAGCGCTAGAAGGCGCACCCGTGTCCGCGGTCTACTGTTTGAACGAACGCTACGACAGCACGCAAAACGCGGTGTCCCTCGCGCTGTGTCGTGATGCCATCGGCGGGCGCGCGTTCTTCAAGCTCGACGGCGACGTGATCTTCCGAAAAAGCGTGCTCGATCGCCTCGAAGCGTCGACGGCGGACATCGCCGTCGCGGTGGATCGGCAACGTCCGTTGGACGCCGAGGCAATGAAGGTCGCGCTCGCGGATGACGAACGCATCGCACGCTTCGGCAAGGGCATTGCCATCTCCGAGTCGGCGGGGGAAACCATCGGAATCGAACGCATTGCCGAGGCCGCCGTGACGCCTTTGTTCGACGCTCTCGTCGCGGCGATGAACGCCGGGCGAACCGATCTGTATTACGAGGACGTGTATGGGGAGTTGCTCGGAACGCTGTCCGCCGAAGCGGTCGACGTGGGCGACCTGCCCTGGACGGAAGTG
The DNA here is from genome assembly GCA_020633235.1 of Polyangiaceae bacterium. NCBI lineage: Bacteria > Pseudomonadati > Myxococcota > Polyangiales > Polyangiaceae > Polyangiaceae bacterium. Next base: position 2,078,319 of record JACKEA010000001.1, read on the forward strand.
GATGACGCGGCGGATCTCGAGCGCGCGAAAGCGATGGTCAGCGCCGAGCGCTGAGCGGCGCTTGCCACGATCCAAAGGTCACGGTGTTGCTCGTCCGCACGCCTGGGTCCTTTCGTTTACGCAGGCCGCGAACTGCCAAGTCCGAGCAACCTCGGGCAGACACTCGAGAGGTGCGAACGCACTGACGCACCTCGGCGCTGGCACCCGGCTTGCTCTTCTGGAGGCCGCAGAGGTCGATCAGTAGGAGAGAGCAATCGGGTAGAGCTCGTAAGACGGCGTGACGGCTCGGGTTCCCGGGCATCCGGGAGCACTGGTAGGCACTTCGGCCTTTCGGCCGGCGGTCGTCTCACGACTGTTGCTCCATCGCCACAGTGTGGTGTAGGAGCGACACCCACCAATCGCGTAACCATTCAAAAGAAAAAAGAATTTGTTGGGTTAACGCGATGCGTGGTATCCACGCGCCCTCTTCGAAGCTTGGGATGAAAGCGAGACGAGATGAAGGCTGAACGACGAGTCACCCGCGCCGTGGTGTTGGCTGCGGGCACCGGATCCCGATTGGGCAACGGAGCTGCGCCCACGCCGAAGCCGCTCCGCCCGGTTTTCGGTGTGCCGCTTCTCGTCCGGGTGCTGCGAACGCTGCAGGAAGCCGGCATCCAGCAGGCCGTGGTCGTGGTGGGACACCGCGGGGACGAGATCCGACGGGTGCTGACCAGTGAGCCCAGCCTGGGACTCGAGATCGCGTTCGTGGACAACGACCGTTACCTCGACAAGAACGGCGTGTCGCTCTTGGCCGCGGCGCAGTGGGTGGATCGCGAATGCATCCTCACCATGGCGGATCACCTGTACTCGCCCGAGCTGGTGCGGCGGCTGCTGTCGGCGGATCTGACCGCCGGCACCTGCGCCCTGGGCGTCGACTTCGACATCGAGCGGTGCTTCGACATCGACGACGCCACCAAGGTGCGTTTGTCGCAAGGTCGCATCACGGACATCGAAAAGGAGCTCTCGGAGTACGACGCCATCGACACCGGCGTGTTCCGCATCGGCCCGGAGCTGATTCGCGAGCTGGCCGTGCTCGATGCACGAGACGGGGACTGCTCGCTGTCGGACGGTGTGCGGGCGTTGGCGGCGCGCGGCAAGTTCGTCGGCGTGGACGTGGGGGACGTGCGTTGGATCGACGTGGACACTCCGGCGGCGCTCGAGCGTGCGGAGGCCATGCTTCGGGTGTTCGGGGATGCCCTGGGCGACGAGCCCGGCGCGGGCGTGCCCCAGGTGGTGGATCCCGAGGCCATGGAGATGTTCGCGCCCAGCTGGGTGCGCGCGGTAAAGCCCTACAACGAGGACCATTTCGCCATCGCGGACCGCGGGGACGTGGTGCGGATGATGAGCAACGAGAGCCCCTTCGCGCCGAGCGAGCGGGTTCTCGCGGCCATCCTGGACGCCGCGCGGAACGGCCACCTGTACCCCAGCGGCGGGCCCGCGCTGCGCAAGAAGCTGGCGGACCGTGAGGGCTTCAGCGACGAGAACGTGATCCTCGGCGCGGGCTCGACGGAGCTCATCGACGTCGTCATCCGTACCTTCGTGGGTGCTGGCGAAGAGGTGCTGCTGTCGGTTCCCACCTTCAGCATGTACGAGGCGCGCACGCGCACCGTGGGCGGCATTCCGGTCCTGGTTCCCATGACCGAAGACCACGACCACGACATGTTGGGCCTGCTGCGCGCCGTGACGGAGCGCACCAAGGTCATCTTCCTGTGCACGCCGAACAACCCCACCGGCAATCGAGTGCCGGAAGCGGATCTCCGCCGCATCCTGCGCCTGGGCCTGCCCACGGTGATCGACGAGGCGTACTTCGAGCTCGGGTCGAGTGAGTCCTACGCGTACCTGCTCAAGGAGTTCCCCAACGCGATCGTGCTGCGGACCTTCTCCAAGGCCTTTGGGCTCGCGGGGCTGCGGCTCGGTTACGCCTTCGCGCACGCCGCGCTCATCCGCCTGCTGTCCCGCGTGAAGGTGCCGTGGAACGTGCCGGCCATCACGCTGGCCGCCGCGAGCGCTGCGCTGGACGACGTGGCCGAGCAGGAGTCTCGGCTCTCCGAGCTGCGCACGGCGCGGGCCGAGCTGGCCATCGGCTTGTCCCGGATCCCCGGCGTCGTGGCGCTGCCGAGCGACGGAAACTTCATCCTGGTGGACGTGTCGGGCACTCGCATGAGCGCCGACGACATCGTGCGGCTGATCTTGGCCCAGGGGATCCTGATTCGGTCCCTGGCCTCCCACCACGCGAACAAGACCTACGTGCGCGTGACGGTGGGAACACGCGAGCAGAACCGTCGCTGCGTGGCTGCCTTCGAACGCGCCGTCAGCCGTGTTCCTGCGCGCGAGGTGGGCGTGCCCGCCTACGCCATGGGCAGCGACGCGGAGTGAGCTGAGAAATGGCGTCGACCCTGGCCTCCGGTAGCGAAACCGACGGTGCCCGGGCTAGGGTCTCGGACGTGGGTTTCTGGGCTGGGTACTGGAAGAGCCTCAAGCCTCTCGCGGTCGAGGAGCCCATCGACGTGTGGGTGCACCGGCCCCTGGCCTACCTGCTGGCCCGCGCCCTGCTGCCCACGCCCGTATCGCCGAACCTGGTCACGATGATCTCCATCGTGTTCGGGCTCGTCGGCGGCGTGTCCCTGTTCTCGAGCTTCGCGTGGCACATGCAGGTGGGCGGCGCCGCGATCTTCCTGTCCGCCATCTTCGACTGCGCGGACGGCCAGCTGGCTCGCATGCGCGGCACGTCCAGCGTGTTCGGTCGCATGCTCGACGGCGCAGCGGATCTGGTCGTGAGCGTGGCCGCCGTGGGCGGGGGCATCTGGGTGATCTGGTCGAAGTTCCACGAGCCCCTGTGGCTCGGAGTAGCGGTGTTGGGGGTGTGCGCGGCGACCGCCGTCACCGGCTCGTTCCACACCGGGATGTACGACCACTACAAGAACGTGTACCTGCGCTTCACGAGCCCTACGTTCAAAGAGGGCGAAGACTACGAGGCTGCCCTCGAGCGCTATCGCGCGAACAAGGAGAAGCGCGGAGTCTTCGCCAAGCTGGCTTGGCCGATCTACCTCTTCTACGTGAAGAGCCAGGCGGACTACGTTCACGGCTTCGATCCCAATACCAGCGCGCGCCTGAATCTGTTTCCGGCCTACTCCGAGGAGAATGCCGCCATCTACGAGAAGCACGCGGGTCGACTCATGCGTGTGTGGCGCAGCTGGTTCGGCTTCGGCTCGTTGGTGTTCGGCATCGCGCTGTTCTCCGCGCTGAATCTGCTGGAGTGGTACATGGTGGTGCGGCTGGTGGTCTTGAACGGTGTGTTCTACGGCTACCTCCGCCCCCGCCAGCGTCGCGCTTCCGCGGCGGCTTTCGGCGAAATGGGCCTACGGCTGCCGGATCAGGGCTGACGCTTTCGTCGTGCTAGGCTCGGAGCCGTGCGCGTTCGACTAGCGGTCACCCTCGGCTTTCTGCTCGCGTCCACCAGCGCGAGTGCTTTCGTCTGGCCCAACGCCGCCGAGCGCGTCGAGAAGCAGCTCAAGGCGAGCGACGTCGGTGCCCGCCGCAAGGCCGCGCAGCGCCTCGGCCAGTTGCCGGAGTCCGTGGCCCGACGGCTGGTGCTGGTGGCGCTCGAGGATCCCGACGCCGAGGTTCGCCTGGCCGCGGCGGGCGTCGCGTTGGAGCTCGGGGTCGCCGGAGCGGGGGAGCGAGTGATCTCCTGGCTCAGTGATCCTGACCGCCGCGTGAGGCTGTCGGCGGCGGAGCTCTTGATCCGCGCTCCGGAGAAGCGCGCCGTAGGCGCGCTCGGACGCGCGCTGTCGGATCCCGACGGCGGCGTGCGCGCTGCGGCCGCGGAGGCGCTCGGCGCATCGCAAGAAGCGGGCGCGACGATGCCCCTGCTCGGGCACTTGGACGACACCTCGCCGGCGGTGCGGCGCGCAGTGGTGAGCGCTTTGGCGCGCCTGGGGGACGCCCGCGCGGTGGTGCCGCTGATCGGGAAGATCCAAGACAGCCGACCGAACGTGCGGCGCGCCGTGGCGGTGGCGCTGGGCGAGCTCGGAGATCGCCGAGCCAGCAGCGCGCTGCTGTTGGCCCTGCGGGACCCCGACGAAATCGTGCGCGTGGGGGCGCTCGAGGCTTTGGGGCGTCTCGCGGATCCCCAGGCGACGCTGGCCGTCAGCGCATTGGTCGAGGACGACCCGCGTTCCCCGGTGCGCGCCGCTGCGCTGGATGCGCTCGCGCGCATCGCCACGCCGGAAGCCCTGGACGTGGTGATCGCAGCGCTGGCGTCGGACGACGACGGCAGTGGCAAGGGAGCAGCGCGCCGCGCACTGTCGGGCATGGGAGCGAAGGCCGTACCTCGTCTGGAGAAGTGCCTCGCGGGGCAGCCCGCGCCCGCCGTGGCGGACGGTTGCGCCTTGGCCCTTGGCGACATCGGCGACCGCGTGGCGGTGACGGCCCTGGTGGGGGCGCTGCGCCGCGGCGTGGTGCGTCCCCGCGCAGCGCTCGCTGCCCTGGGCTCCATCGGCGATCCCGCGAGCTTGCCAACGGTGCTCGAGCACCTCGAGGATCCGGACCCGCTCGTGCGCGTGGACGCCATCGACGCGAGCGCTGCGCTGTTGGATCCTCAGAAACCCGACGGACGCGCCGTCGAGCCGATAGCTCGCGCTCTAGACAAGGCGCGCAGGCACGCCGGCGAGAGCGTCGCACTGATCCGACTCTTGGGGCAGACGGGCTCGACGCGAGCCGCGAAGGTGCTCGCGCCGCTGGCGGAAGCGGCGGACGCAGAACGACTGCGCGTCGCCGCGCTGGAAGCCTTGGGCGAAATCCAGGGCGCGAAGATGGACGCGGTGATGCTCGAGGCACTGGACGCGGACGAGCCACAGGTGCGCCTCGCGGCGGCCGTGGCGCTCCGGCGTACCGCTTCGGGCAAGAGCTCGCGAGCGATCTTGGATCGACTGGAGGAAGCCGCGGAGCAGGACCGCGGGGCTCTGGCGCTGGCGCTCTCCGGCGCCATGGCCCACGACGAGATCCCCGCAGACGTGGAGCGCGTGCAGAAGCTGGTGCTCGCGAGTCGCGGCGGGCAGCGCGACGCGCTGCTGGAGGCGTTCGCTCGCGCGCCCGGCGAAAAGACTTTCGCGCGTCTCGTTCGCTTCGCGAAGGAAGAGGCCGGCGTGGAAGATCGCGCCAAGCTCGCCGAGGCCGTGGCCGGCCGGAAGGACGCGCGCCCGCTTCTCGCCAGCCTCGCCAAGGACGTGGATGGGGCCGTGCGGGCCAACGCCATCTGGTCGCTGGGCGTGGTCGGGCAGGGGAGCGACGAAGCGCTCTTGGTTCACGCCCTCGGCGACCGGGACGTCGCGGTGGCTGCCAACGCCGCCGCGGCCCTGGGTCGCGTCGCGCGTCGCTCCAAGCTTCACGCGGAAAAGGCGCTGTGCCCGCGGCTCACCGATCCGCGCGCCGCGGTGCGTGCCAGTGCGCTGGACGGCCTCGCGCTGGCCAAGGTGCGCTGCGCAAAGGCACCAGAGCGAGGTCTGCTGGAGGCCGATCGCTCCGAGCTGGTGCGTGCCCGGGCGGCACGCTTGGTGGCACGGGTGCCAAGTGGTCAGCCCGAGAAGGACCACGCTTTGCTCGAGCGCTGCGCGGCGGAGGACCATTCCGGTGTCGTCGCTGCAGCTTGCGCTCGGGAAGTGGAGCCATTGCCGAAAGGTAGCGAGCCGATCAGCGTCGTCGTCGTTCCGCTGGGCGAGGCTGACGCAGTACCGCGTGCGCCCTTTGCTCTGGTGCTGTCGGACGGCAGCACGCGCTACGGTTTGACCGACCGCCGCGGTCAGGTGTTCGAGATCGCGGCGCCGCGCGGTGAGGTTTCCCTCTCCGTCCCGGCGCCGCTCCTGCGTTGACTCAGCCTCCTGCGGCGCAGCGCATGGCGCACTGCAGATCGCCGGGCGCGCACCCGCACCCGCCGCTCTTCGGCTTGGTGGCGGGCTTGGTCGCAGGCTTGCTGGTGCCGCCGCTCGGCTTGCTGGTGCCGCCGCTCGGCTTGCTGGTGCCGCCGCTCGGCTTGCGCACCGCCGCAGCCGTCGCCTTGGGCTTGCCGCTCTCCGGTGCCTTGTCGGGCTCTTCTTCCGCGGTGCCGGTAGCGGGCGGCTTGGCCGCGACCGTCGCTTCCGGGGTGGGCGTCGGAGCGGGAGTGGGCGCAGGCGCGGCGGTCGGGGCGGCCGCGGTCGGTGCGGGGGGGGGTTCCTTGCCGCTGCTGGTGATGATGATCGCGGCCGCAATCACCACCGCCGCGAAGGCGATGCCGGCGAACACGAACATGCCCGTCTTGCTCTTCTGCTGCGGCATCGGCATGGCCGCGGCAGCGGCATCTGCTGCTGGGCTACCCAGCGGCGCGACGCCCAAAGGAGAAGCGATTCCGAGCGGAGAAGGCGCCAAAGGCGCGGCGGCAGGAGCCTCCGACGCGGCCGTCAGGGCCTTCAAGTCGATCAGGCCGGAGTCGTCCTTGGTTGCCGAACCGGATGATGACGACGACGCGGAAGGCGAGGCCGAAGGCATCGCCGCAGGCTTGGATGCCGTGGCGGGAGCGGAAGCCGTGAGCGCGCTGAGGGAGAACAGCACCGATGACTCGTTCCGGGCGCCGGTAGCGGCCGCAGCGGGCGCTGGGGCGGCTTCTTGTGGCGCGCTGGTCGTGACGTCCGACTCACTGCCGGCGGTGTCGAAGCCGCCGAACAGATCTGCCGTCGAGCCGCGACCACCACCAGGTGCAGTCGCTGCGCGTACGCCAGCCGCGGACGCTTCCCACGGCGAGCTCGCTTGTGGTGCGAAAGGCTGAGAGCCACCCGCGGCGAGAGCAGCAGCTGCCGCAGCGCTCACCGGCTCCTGCGGCTCTGGCGCGGGCGCTGGCTCCGATGGTGCTGGCGCCGGTGCCATGCTTCCAGACGCTGCGGCATGCAGCGCGTCCACGATCTCCGGCACCTCTCCAAGAGGCTGCCAGTCTGGCATTCCGTCGGCCCACACGAAGGTCTCGGCGGTCACCTGTCCGGCGTTGTACGCCTCGACCAGAGCAGCGAGCGGCATGGCGCGCTGATCGTTGTCGCCGAAGTCCACCGAGTACTCACCACCTGCTGCGGCGGGCGCGGCAGCACTTGCCGCGGCTGCGCTCGGATCGCTCGTGGCTGGAGCGTCGGCTTGCGAAGGCATGGACGCGTCCGCCGCGTACACGTTCGGCGGGTCGACCTTGCCGTCGATGACGATCGTCGTGCTGCACTTGCGGCAGCGGATCTTCGCGAGGCGGTTCTGAACCTTTTCGTCGGCAATCGAGTACTTAGCCGCACACGAAGGGCAGGAGATCTTCACAGTTCGGCCTTCCTGGTCGGCCCCCAAGCAGTTGCTCCGGGGCAGTCACGAGAGTGATTTTTCATATATTACCAAGAGATACGCTTGCGTTCACATTTCGGTCTAAGAGTCGAGCAAGTCCGGGGGTTTTATCATCCCCCGGGCCGGTCCACCACGCTCCAAACTCGGCGACGGAAAGGTGAGCGAGGTGCTGCTCGAAGTCCGACCCGCCCACCACGGTGGACCTTGGGATCGAAAGGCCTGGGTCCGGATCCTCCTGTCGGTCCGCCGCGGAACCTCGCGGCCGTTTCGCCCTCTCCGGCCTCGACGAAAAATTCCTCCGACAGCAGCCGACGCGGGTGCACTTCCGGCAACGCTTGCGTGAAAGGACCGTGCACTCAGAGAAATTCCGGGTAAAGTGCCGCATCTCGACGGCCGGGCCCGCCGGCCGAGCCGCAAGCATCAAAAGGGAGCTGCCATGGTCGACCTTCAGTCCGCCCCGTCCCACGACAAGCCGTCCCTCGACGACGCGCTCTTCCCCGAGCTCACGAAGAAGAAGCAGTCCGCGGACAGTCCGTTTCGGCCACCCGCATCGGGTCCCGTTTCGACACGCAGGGTCGCACCACCTCCTTCGCGCCGCGCAGCGCCGCCCGCTCCTCCCAGTGTGCAGCGTCCGCCCGTGCTGAAAAGCGCACCGCCGCCTCCGCCCAGCTTGCCGCGTCCGTCCGGACTGAAAAGCGCGCCGCCACCTCCGCCCAGCTTGCGGGGACCGGTGTCCACCGTGAAGGTGAAGGCGCCGCCCGAGCCCGAGCTGCTCGACGCGGCCATCGTAGAAGACGACGAAGCGGAGACCATCGACGCCCGCGAGGTCAGCGACGACGCGGAGACGCTCGACGCGCGCGAGGTGAGCGACGAGGCCGAGACCCTCGACGCGCGCGAGGTGAGCGACGACGCCGAGACGATCGACGACACGGAAGTCGCCGACGCGCTGCCGAGCGCGATCGACAACGCGAAAGTCTCCGAAGACGACAAGACGCCGACCGGTAGCTCCCTCGACGCCCTCGTCAAAGAGAAGAAGCCGATCGTGCCCATGTACGACGAGGATCTGGACGACAGCCCGACGGTCGCGCTCTCGTCGCCGATGTCCTCGCCCGTGCCGTCCCTCGGCGCGCTGTCGAGCCGTGTGCCCGCGCCGCCGCCGGCCAGCCGCTCCGTGGCACCGCCGAGCCGCGCGCCGATGAGCCGTCCCTTGGCGCCGCCGCCGAGCCGCGTGCCCGCGCCGCCGCCGAGCGCCGTGCGCTTGCCGCCCATCGCTTCGCCGCCGCCCTCGCGGACGTCGTCGCCGAGTCTTTCGGCACCCGCGTTGAGCGTGCCGGTCCCGCCCAAGCCGATGGTGCTGAACGCCGATGCGTCGTCGAGCGCGCGACTGAGCAGCATCCCTCCCGTGGCGGAATCCGTGCTGCCGCCGCCCCCGCGGCGTTCGAAGCTCCCGATGTTCGCAGTGGCGGCCGCCGCGCTGGCGTTCATCGGTGCCGGCGTGGTGGTCGGCGGCAAGGCCCTCGGCTTCGGTGGCGCCAACACCGGCACCGTCGTGGTCACCGCGGCCGGACCCGGGGGCAAGGCCGTAGATGGAGTGAAGGTGTTCGCGGACGGCGCGGTCAAGTGCTCGACGTCGCCGTGTCGCATCGAGGGGCTCACCGCGGGTGCACACTTCATCCACGCCGAGGCGCCGGGCTACGAGGCGACGGCCGCTCGCGCGGTGTCGGTTGAGCGCGGTAACGAAGCCGTGCTCAACATCGACTTGGCCCCCAAGGCATCGGCGCCGAGCGCGGCCGAGGCGTCGAGCGACAAGGCCGCCCCCGAGAAGGCCGCCCCGGAAAAGGCTGCCGACGACGAGGTCTCCACCACCAGCTTGGACAAGCTGGCGCCTGCGGAGAAGAAGACCGCTCAGGCGCCTGCGGCCAAGGCGGCCGTGCAGAAGCCGGGCGCGGTGAAGGCGAGCGCGGCGGACAAGAGCGATGCGACCAAGCCCGAGCCCGCGGCTCAGGCGAAGCTCAACATCAACTCCATTCCGCGCGCCAACGTCGTGCTCGATGGTCGTCCGTTGGGCATGACCCCGCAGATGGGCGTGTCCGTCAGCCCAGGCAGCCACACGGTGGTGTTCGTCCACCCCGAGCTCGGTCGCAAGGTGGCCTCCACCAGCGTCAAGGCCGGCGGCACCAGCAGCGTGGGCGTTCGCTTCGAGTAGAAGCGCGCAAAGTTTGTGTGCCCTTTGGAGCCCCCGCCCTTCGGGACGGGGGCTCAGTACATTTTTGCGCCGTCTGGTGGTTGCGCTCGCCCGCGTGACGGGACACCAATGGGGGCATGAAGAGCGCGCGAGACTTTTTCAAGCCGATGGCCGTGGGCGCCCCGAAACCGCTGACGGAGATCCCGTTTCGGCCGTCGCGCATGATCCACTTCTTCGATCCGAGCAACGCGAAGATGGTCGCGAAGGTGCCGGACATCGCCAAGAAGGTCGACGTCTTGCTCGGCAATCTCGAGGACGGCGTTCAGAGCGACAAGAAGATCGACGCGCGGGAAGGTTTGTCCAAGCTCGGCCGCGAGATCGACTTCGGCGAGACGCAGCTGTGGACGCGGGTGAACGCCCTCAACAGCCCCTGGTTCCTCGACGACGTGGTGCGCTTGGTGGCCGAGATCGGCGACAAGCTGGACGTGGTGATGGTGCCGAAGGTGGAAGGCCCTTGGGACATCCACTTCGTGGATCAGTTGCTGGCGCAGCTGGAGGCCAAGCACGGGTTGAAGAAGCCGCTGCTGGTGCACGCGATCCTGGAGACGGCCAGTGGCGTGAATCACGTGGAAGAGATCGCCGCAGCCAGCCCACGCATGCAGGGGCTGAGCTTGGGACCAGCGGACCTGGCGGCCTCGCGGCGCATGAAGACGACGCGCGTGGGCGGCGGGCACCCGGGTTACCTGGTCCGCGCGGATCCGGACGCCGGCGCGCCGGACGCGCCGCGGGCCACCGCACAGCAAGACCTCTGGCACTACACGCTGGCGCGCATGGTGGACGCGTGCACCGCGAACGGCATCTTGCCCTACTACGGCCCGTTCGGTGACATCGCTGACACCGTGGCGTGCGAGGATCAGTTCCGTAATGCGTTCCTGATGGGCTGCGTGGGCGCGTGGTCGCTCCACCCGGTGCAGATCGAGATCGCCAAGCGCGTGTACAGCCCGCCTCCGGACGAGGTGAAGTGGGCCCAGCGCGTGGTCGAGGCCATGGGAGACGGCAGCGGTGCGGTGATGGTCGACGGCAAGATGCAGGACGACGCCACCTACAAGCAGTGCAAGGTGATGCTCGAAATGGCCGCGCTGATCGCACAGCGAGACCCCGAGATGCGACAGAAGTACGGAATGTGACGCACGCTTCCGTGCGTGCACGCGCGGCGTCGACGCGGAGTTCGCGCCGGGGTTCGCGCCGGACCAACAAAGGAAGGCAGGCGGAGGGTCTTGGAGCGCTCGCCAGGGTGGGCGCGAGCGTTCAGTCGCCTTGGGCGTAGAGCGCGATGCTGAGCGCGTCCAGGCGCTCCGCCAAGGCGTCGTTGCTGCCGCCGTCGCATGTCATGGCGGTTTCGAGCTCGCGTTTCGCGTCCGCCAGCGCGCCGCGAGCGAGGAGCTTGTCGGCGCGCTGGGCGGCGAGCTTCGCGCCGGCAGAGCGGCATAGCTCATGGAGCGGCGCGACCCGCTCCACGCTACCCGGAGGCGGCGTGCTCTTCCGCAGCATGAGGCGTAGCTCGCCGCGGCGGAGGCCCATGTCGTAGCGTATCCTGAGCTCGGGATCCGTGAGCACGCGCACGGCTTCTGCGCCTCGCTGAAAGATGCGCGTCACGCGCGCGAGGGTCTCGCGGTCGGAGTCGAGGTGGCGATCCGGATGAAACGCGAGGGAGAAGCGATGGAAGGCCTGGCGGACGGCGTCGTTGTCCGCGAGCTCCAAGACGCCTAGGAGCTCGTAGTAGCTCGAGTCGTCGAGCACGTCCTCCCACTCCGCGATCCGCGCGCGGTCGTCGTCCCCCGCCACGGACGTCAGCCTCCCATGGCGAAGAGCGCGACCTCGAGGGCGTCCAGGCGTTCGCGAAGCTCCTGGGTGGCGAAGCCGTCGAACTCGATGGCGCGCTCGATCTCGAGCTTGGCTCCGGCCAGGTCGCCTTCGTCGATCAGCAGCGTGGCCTTCTTGGCGCACGCCTTGGCCCCCGCGCTCTTGCACAGCTCCACCAGCGGGCGCACCGGTGCCGGGATCGAGGCATGACGTGGGATCTCCGCTTGCGGCATTCGGAGCTGGCCCTTCTCGAGACCCATGTCGTAGCGGAGGCGCAGGTCTGCATTGCTGAGCACGCGATACGCCTCCGCGCCGCGCTGAAACACCCGGTGAAGTCGCGGCTCGACGTCTTGGTCGAGGCCTTGGTGCATGTCCGGGTGGAAGGCGAGGGCGAACTGGCGGAACGCCACGCGGATCGTTTCACCGTCGGCGATGGGCAAGAGCCCGAGGATCTCGTAGTAGCTCGAGTCGTCGAGGACGTCATCCCACTCGACGATGCGATCGATGTCCGAAGCGTCGGTCATCCGACCACGTTGTGGCCGGCGTGTCGCGCGGCCATCGCCGCCACGTCGCTCGCTTGCGGTACCGCGACCAGGCGCACGCGGGTGACGGCTTGCTGACCGGTCATGGTGTCGCGGGCGCGGACGTTGAGGATCCCGTCGGTGTCGAGGGCGAAGGTCACGGCGATGTTGACCTGCCCTCGGGGAGCCGGGCGCAAGCCGCCGAGCTCGACCTCGCCCAACAGGGTGTTCTGCGAGAAGTGGTTGCTCTCCCCTTGGCTGACGCGAACCCGGACGGCGGTCTGGTTGTCCGCGGCAGTGACGAAGGAGCGCGTTTCCTCGCAGGGCACCGGGGTGTTGCGCACGATGATCGCGTCGCAATAGCCGCCCACGGTCTCCACCACCAGCGACAGCGGCGTCACGTCCACGAGCAGCGGTGCTTGTGGGCCGGGCGCCGCGGCGGGATGGGGTGCTGCGGCGGGCTCGGCCGTTTCCCAAGGGGCGGGACCCAGGTCGGGGAGCAGCGGTGCCGGGGCAGGCACCGGGACCGGCACCGCAGGCGCTTGTGGCGCGGCGGCGGCGGCCATGGGCGAGGGCGGCAGGGGCGCGGCGGGCTCCGGCACGGCCGGCATCGGCGCCGTGCCGAAACCACCGAGCTGCATGGTGCCGAACTTCGGCGCGGGCGCAGCGCCGGGGGACTGCGCGGTGTTGTCTTCCATCTCCGGCACGTCGGGGATCGGCAACATGTGCTCGTCCACGACGGAACCGGTGCGGCGCTTGTTGCCTCCGGTGACTTGCGTGACTTCGTCCGTGGACGCCGGGGAAGCGAGCGAGCGGATTTGCGCCGTGCTCGGTCCGCGGGCGACCACGCTGCCGTCGTCCAGGAGCTCGCTCTCGTCGAGCTCGTACACGGCGACGCTGTCGTCGGTCGTCTGCTTCGCCTTCTCGGCGGCCGCGCGCGCGCTGGTCAGCGTGCTCATCACCGGTCGATCGCCCTCGACCTGTGGATGACGGCTGCTGAAGCGCGCCAGCGACTCGGCGACGTCGTGGCGCTCCGCCGTGGCGTCGTCGATCGACGGCGTGCTGGCGAAGTTGTTGGGCTTGGTGAACTCATCGGCGTCGGCGCTGTCGTCGCTGCCCACGATGGGCAACGGCACGCCGGCGTCCGCCACGCTCGGGAGCCGTTGGCGGACGGAGGGCGCGCTCTTGCGCGCGGCCTCGCGCTGGGCGCGCGCCGCGGCTTCCGAGGCGCTGGTCAGAGTGGTGTCCGGCGCGGATGCCATCCTCCGGCGCGCTTCCTGGGCCGCGGGACCGAGGCCTGGCCCGGTGGGGATGCGGCCGCGGGCACCGAGCCCGGCGACGGTTTCTGGCGCCCCCGGAATGCCCGGCGAAGTGCGGGGTCGCGAAGAGCGGTCCTGCGTGTGCGGCGATGGCTGGCTCACCGCGCCCCCCGGGGGCTGCACCACGAGGGGGCGCCGCGGCGCCGCCAGGGTCGCTTCTTCCGGAGAGATGCCCGGAGACGTGGGGATGCGAGGACGACCGCCGTAGGGCTCGGTGTTCGGCTCCCACGGGCGGCTGGGACGCTCGCCCGGAGGAAGCGTACGCGGTCGTCCCGGCGGGCGTGATCCGCGGGACGCGGGCTTCGGCGGCGCCGGGATGTCGCCGCGCCGTCGTTCTGCGCCGGTCAGCGCCGCGGCCTGGATCGCGGCGCCGATGGCCACGACCTCGTCGGGGCTGATGTGACCGAGCACCGGGCGCCGGAAGAAGTCCTCCACGCGATCGCGCACCAGCGGGATGCGCGTGGAGCCGCCCACCAGCAGCACCTGGTCGAAGTCGTCGGGCTTGAGCCGCGCGATGCCGAGCGCCTCGCGACACACGTCGAAGGTCTGCTCCGCGATGGGCCCTGCCAGGGCCTCGAGCTCGCCTCGGGACATGGAAAACTCGAGGTTCAGCGGCTGCCCACCCTTGCCGTGGGCGACCTCGGGAACCGTGATGGTGACCGTGGGCTCCGCCGACAGGCGCATCTTCACGACTTCCGCCGAAGCGCGGAGGCGCTCGAAGGCTTGCTTGTCGGTGCGCGGATCGTAGCGGTGGGTCGCCAGGAAGGCATCCGCCATGCGCTCGGCGACGGCGAGATCGATGTCGTCGCCACCGAGGAAGGTGTTGCCGGCAGTGGCGAGCACCTCGAAGACGTTCTCCGACAGATCGAGCAGCGTGATGTCGAAGGTGCCGCCGCCGAAGTCGTAGACCGCGATGCGTTCGTTGGCCGCCTTGCCGTAGCCATACGCCAGCGCCGCCGCCGTCGGCTCGTTCAAGATGCGCAGCACCTCGAGCCCCGCGACGCGTCCCGCGACCTTGGTGGCGGCGCGCTGCAGGTCGTTGAAGTTCGCCGGCACGGTGATCACCGCGCGCTCCACGCTTTCGCCCAAGGCCGCTTCCGCGATGGCCTTGGCGCGGCGGAGCACGAAGGCGCTGATCTCGGGCAGCGTATAGGTCTCGTTGCGCGCCACCACCAGCGTTGCCTGGCCGGGCCCTTCGCGCATCTCGAACGGGAAGCGCTCGCGGGCGCGGCGCACTTCTTCGGAATCCCAGCTACGACCGATGAGTCGCTTGATGGAGTAGATGGTGTTGCTGGCGTCCACCATGCGGCGCTCCTTCGCCGCGCGGCCCACCAACACGTTGCCGCTCGGGTGGAAGGAGACGACCGACGGCAACAGGCGCTCGCCGCCGTCGTCGGCAAGGGCCGCCGCTTGACCGTCCTTGACCACCGCCACGACCGTGTTGGTCGTGCCCAGGTCGATACCGACTACCGCTCCCATTGCGATTCGCCCCTCATGCCGAGCTCTCGATGGCGATGCTGCCGCCGCTGTCGTTCGAAGTCATGCTGTGCTCGATGTCCTCGATGGCCCGATCGTACCAGTGGCCGACCTGTGACTCGAAGGGCCACATCCAGCCGTAGTCCGCGCTGGTGAAGCGTCGCAGGATTTCCCTCCGCAACTGCGGGCTCCTGGCGGCGTCCAGACCCTTGAGCTCCGCCGTGGCCCGCAGGGTTTCGGTGTACGCTTCCCACTCGATGCGTGCTCGACCATAGGCGAGCCCGAGGGGGAAGTAGGGGATGAGATACAAGAACGTCATCAGCGGGAGGCCCCAGCGCCGCCGCTGACGCAGATGCACCCGCTCGTGTCGCAGAGTGATGACTCGCTCGAGGTCCGGTGTCTCGTCCCAGCCCTCGGGCACGTACAGGGTGGTGCCGATGACCGTGTGGTAGTGGCTGACGTACTCCCGCATTCGCCCCAGCGTCAGCACGCGTAGCGCGACGTCGATCGCCCGGCTGAGGCTGTCGCCGCTCTTGTGCACGATGCGAAAGGTGGGAAATTCTTCCCGTATTTCCTGGATGAGGGGCTCCAGCACCGGCGCTCATCTTAGCACCCACGCCCTTGGCTTCAGATTCCATACCCGCTGGTAGGTCCGAGTTCATTCGAGACCCAGCTGGTCACCCTCCTCCAAGGCGCGGCCGTTGGCCAAGTCCCGAGCATCGAGCTCCCGGCGACCCTCGAGCTGAGCGCGCTGGATCTCGAGGGTGCCGTCGCCACAGGCCACCAGGATCCGCTCCTTGCCCCAGATGGTGATGCGGCCCGGCGGGCCCGCTGCGGGCAGGTCCGAGACCTCGGTCCGGGTCAGGCGCAAGCGCTTGCCGCGCACGAAGCAGAAGGCCCCGGGCCGGGGACAGAGACCCCGCACCCGGTTCTTGAGGGCCGCGGCTCTGCCATCGAAGTCCAGAAGGCAGTGTTCTCGGGTGAGCGGCGGGGCGTGGGTGGCGCGGGCGGCGTCCTGGGGGACTGGCTGGAGCTCGCCGCTCACCGCGCGGGGGAGATCCTCGCGCACGACCACCGCCGCCAGCTCGGCGATGCGCTCGCTGAGCTCCCCGGCGGTCTCGTCTGCTCCGATGCTCAAGGAACGACTGAAAAAGACGGGCCCGGTATCGAGCCCTACGTCCATTTGCATCAGCGAGATGCCGGTCTCGCTCTCGCCCTCCATGATCGCCCAGTTGATGGGGGCTGCGCCGCGGTAGCGGGGCAAGAGTGAAGCGTGGAGGTTGATGCAGCCGTGTTTCGGGGCTTCGAGCACGGCCTCCGGCAAGATCCGGCCGTAGGCGAGCACCACCGCGACGTCCACGCGCCGCTCCAACAACCATTCGTGGAGGTTGCCGGTCTTGACCTTGACCGGTTGGTGGACCTCCACACCCAGCTCGAGGGCTACGGACTTGACCGGCGGGGGGGTGAGCACCAAGCCTCTCCCGCTCCGCCGATCGGGTTGGCAAACCACCCCCACCAGCTCGCTGCTGTCCGCCAAGGCGCGGAGCGCTGGGACCGAAAGGGCCGGCGTCCCAAAGAAAACGGTACGCATGAGGCCAGGCTTGTACTTCGGCTGGGTCCCCGCGCAAAGGTCGTGCCAGGGGAGTGGACGAATCCGGGGGCGGTGCTTAGCTTGACCCGCGTGCCCGTTCGTCGGAAAAGCCGAGGGCCGGTTTCCCCCGGGTTTTTCGCGTCGGCGAAGAGGAAAAAAGAATGAGTGAAAAGAAGAAGTCGCAGCCTGCCACCCAGACGCCCTCGAGTGAGGACGACATCAAGTTCGGGGACGAGCTGGCCGTCTTGCCGATTCGCAACGCCGTGCTGTTCCCGGGGGCAGTGGCTCCCTTCGACGTGGGGCGCGAGAAGTCGGTGGCTCTGGTGGAGGACGTCCACAACCTGCCATCGCCCGTCATCGCGATTTTCGCCCAGCGAGACCCCTCGACCGACGACCCGGGGCCGGATGACCTCTACCCCGTGGGCTGCGCGGCGCGGGTGCTGAAGGCACTCAAGCACAGCTCGGGCAACTACTCGCTGATCCTCCAAGGCCTGACTCGCATTCGCATGGACGAGATGACGTCCAGCGCGCCCTACCTCAAGGCGAAGGTGACGCGCGTGGAGGGCGCACCGGTGGAGGACGTGGAGGCCGAGGCCTTGGCCATGAGCCTTCGGGACGTCGCCAAGCAGGTCATCCAGCTGATGCCCGAGCTGCCTCGGGAGGCCGGTTCGCTGATCGACTCGATCCAAGCGCCGGGCGCGCTGGCGGATCTGGTGGCTGCCAACCTGGACGCCCCCGTGGAGGAAAAGGCCCAGCTGATCGAGACGGTGGATGTGAAGGAGCGCATTCGCAAGGTGCTCCGCCTGCTCACCCGCCAGCTGGAGATCCTCAAGATGCGTGAGCGCATCAACTCCCAGATCAAGGAGGAGATGGGCAAGAACCAGCGCGAGTACGTGCTGCGGCAGCAGCTCAAGGCGATCAAGGAAGAGCTGGGCGAGGACGAAGGCGACCAGGGCGACCTCGATGGTCTCGAGGAGCGCTTGGCCAAGGCCAACCTGCCGAGCGAGGCAGACAGCGTCGCGAAGAAGCAGCTCAAGCGCCTGCGCTCCATGCAGGTGGGCAGCGCGGAGTACACCGTGGTGCGCACCTACCTGGACTGGATCCTCGATCTTCCGTGGACGAACTCCACGGAGGACAACATGGACATCGCCGAGGTGCGGCGCGTGCTCGACGAGGACCACTACGGCCTCGACAAGGTCAAGAAGCGCATCGTCGAGTACCTCGCCGTCCGCAAGCTGAAGAAGGACAAGAAGGGTCCGATCCTGTGTCTGCTCGGGCCGCCCGGCGTGGGCAAGACCAGCCTGGGGCGCAGCATCGCGCGGTCCCTGGGGCGTAAGTTCGTGCGCATCAGCCTTGGTGGCGTGCACGACGAGGCGGCCATCCGTGGCCACCGCCGCACTTACGTGGGCGCGCTGCCGGGTCAGATCATCCAAGGCATGAAGAAGGCGGGCACCATCAACCCGGTCTTCATGATGGACGAGGTCGACAAGATCGGTCACGACTTCCGCGGCGATCCGAGCGCTGCGCTCCTGGAGGTGTTGGACCCGGAGCAGAACAACACGTTCGCCGACCACTACCTGGAGATCCCCTACGATCTGTCCAACGTGATGTTCGTGGCGACCGCCAACATCGCCGATCCGATCCCGCCGCCACTTCGGGACCGCATGGAGATCCTCGAAATCCCCGGCTACACCCGGCGTGAGAAGCTCGCCATCGCGCGCCAGCATCTGATCCCGAAGCAGCTGGAAGAGCACGGGCTCACGGAGGAGCAGCTCGCAATCACCGACGAGGCCGTGGAAGAGATCATCGAGCATTACACGCGCGAAGCCGGCGTGCGCTCTCTGGAGCGGCAGATCGCCAGCGTGATTCGCGGTGTGGCGGTGAAGGTCGCCGAAGGCGACAACACCCCGCGCAAGGTGAAGACCGAGGACGACCTGCGCGAGTTCCTCGGCGCCACCAAGTACACCAGCGAGGTGGCGGAGCGTACGGAGGAGACGGGTGTGGCCACCGGCCTGGCGTGGACCAGCGTGGGTGGAGAGATCCTGTTCATCGAAGCCACGCGCATGTTCGGCACCGGCAAGCTGCAGCTCACCGGACAGCTGGGCGACGTCATGAAGGAGAGCGCCCATGCGGCGCTGTCCTACGTGCGGACCAACGCCGAGAAGTACGGCATCCCCAAGGACTTCCTGGAGAAGAGCGACATCCACATCCACATTCCTGCGGGCGCCATGCCCAAGGACGGTCCCAGCGCCGGTATCACCATGTTCACGGCGCTGGTTTCGCTGCTCACCGGGATCCGCGTGCGGCACGACGTCGCCATGACCGGCGAGATTTCGCTCCGTGGTCGCGTGCTTCCCATCGGCGGGCTGAAGGAGAAGACCCTCGCGGCCCATCGGGCGGGCATCAAGCGCGTGATCATTCCGGATCGGAACAAGGCCGACCTGGAAGAGGTGCCCAAGGAAGTGACGAACGAGCTCGAGTTCGTCCACGTCAGCAAGCTCGACGAGGTGCTGGAAGCGGCCCTCGAGAGCGTTCCGCAGCCGTCGCAGGCGTACCTTGCGGCTCAGCAAGAAGCCGCGGCGGCGGGGGCGACGACCAGCAGCAACTGAGTCGCCGTCTTCTCAACGAGGCGACCGTGGTTCACGGTCGCCTCGTGACATTTTGTGCGCAAGGCTTGCCGCCGTCGCGGCAGCGTGCGCGTGAATCGCGAAGGAAAGACTTGTCGCCACGGAGATTCGCCCTGTGGCACGGAGGTTGCTCCCGCGCGTCGCTTACGTACTTTCGAACGAGGAGGACGCCATGCGTGTGCGGACTTTGATCGCAGCTTCGGTCGTGATCGTCGCCGTTTTGGGTTGCAGCTCGGGAGGAAGCTCCGGAGGCAACAACGGCAGCTGCCCGAACGTCGCAGGTGAGTGGAGCATCTCGGGAAACTGCTCGGATACATCGTGTTCCATCTCCCAGAGCGGCTGCAACATCACGGTGACCTGCTCACCCAGCGGAGACACGAACTCCGGGTCCGTGACCAGCAGCTCCATTTCGTTCGGTGCTTGCAGCGGTTCTCTGACCTCAAGCGGAGCGACGGGCACGTGCTCCGATACCTCCGGGACCTGCAACTGGTCGGCGTCGTGCAGCAGCGGGTCGTGCCTCAACTCCGGCACCGGTGGCGGTGGAGGCGGTGGCGGCGGTGGCGGCATCGACTGCAACACGGCGTGCAATCAGATCCTGCAGTGCTGTAGCCTGGACATGAGCAGCTGCTTGCAGGGGTGCCAGCAGCAGGGAGGCAGCGCAGCGTGCCAAGCCTGTTTCTCGTCTTCGGGCTGCGGAACCCTCGCACCGTGTCTGGTGCAGAACTGCGGTATACCCGCGTCCTACTGCGGCGCCTAACGGCGGAGCGCTGCCTCCCAGTCCCCGAGGCTTCGAAGCAGCGGCTCCTTGTCGAGCCCCATCATCTGTTGGTAGCGACCCAGCGCGTCGTCGGAAAGGCGCCACGGAGCTGCGAGCTCGAAGACGTAGCTCGGCATGCGACACATCATGCAAGGGCGCTCCACCCACAGGGCGCCCTGCACCCGATAAGCAGAGAACTCGAAGCCGATGCGGTTTCCCGAGCCGAGATCTTGGGCTCCGTGCTGAGCGGCGAACGCGGCGAGCGCGGGATCCCTCTGCGGTCCGGAGTGCCAGCGCAGCACTGCGAGCTCGCCGCTTGCGCCGCACTCCCCTTGCCCACGCTCGGGGATCCCGCGCGCCACGATGTCATGGAGCTCCTGGGCTACCCCCTGGCAATTGCCCGGGAGATCCGGGAGGGGCGCGGCCGGCGGAGCTTTTGGGAGCTGGGCTTCCGCCGTGGTGGGCGCGCTCCGGGGCGGCGGGGCGACGGTCACGGGAGCGACAGGGGGCGGCGGGGCGGGGGAGCAAGCCGCCAAGCACAGCGCCCCGAGCAAGCGCCGCATCAGCCCCCCGCCTCCCACAAGCGAATGCCCCCCATCATGCCCTTGACGTTGTCGAAGCGGATCACGTTGTCGGGCAGCTTTTCGGTGAGCTTCTTCACGTTGCCGCCGCCGAGATGCAGCCGGTCGTAATTGAAGATGGGTTCTAGCTGCGCGAGCATGCGCATCACGCGCTTGGTCCACTTCTTCTTGCCGATGCGATCGAGCTGGGCCTCGCCCACGCGTTCTTCGTAGGTGTCGCCCTTGCGGAAGGGGTGGTGGCCGAGCTCCAGGTTGGGAACCAGCCGGCCGTCCACGTACAGGCCGGATCCGAGCCCGGTGCCCAGGGTGAGCACGAGCTCGACGCCCGTGCCCTGGATCACGCCGTAGCCCTGGAGGTCCGCGTCGTTGATCACGCGCGTGGGCCGCCCCGTGAGCTCGGCGATCTCGGTCTGCAGGGATTGGCCTTCCCAGAGCTCGGTCCCCAGGTTCGGTGCCGTGCGCACCACGCCGTGCGCGACCACCCCTGGGAAGCCCACCGACACGCGGTCGAACGGCTTGTGTGCCGCGATCATCACGGAAAGCGTGTGCAATAGCGCCTTCGGTGTCGTCGGGTGCGGAGTCTTCTCCCGCATGCGCTCGGTGACGGGTTGTCCATCTGCGTCGAGCACCAGCATCTTGGTTCCCGTACCGCCGATGTCGATGGAAAGAGTGCGGAGTCCCATGGCTCTATCTTCTACCAGGCCGACAATTGCCGGGGTACCATGCTTCGCTATGCAAAATGCGTGGTGGTGGGTCGGATTGCTTTGTCTGGCGTGTTCCAAGAGAGAGAGCCCTGCGACGACGGCGAGCGCTGAGCCCATCCAAAGCGCGGCCCCCAAGCTCGCGCCCAGTGCCCGGGTTGAAAGGCCGCCGTCGCCGTTTCGGCTGGTCAAGGAGTTCCCGAGCGGAAAGTTCTTTCCCGTGGGCAGTGCCGCGATCCTGTGTGAGACGCCTTGCGTCTTCAAGAAGGGACCGCCCCCGAAGGTGTGGCTCATCGAGGGTGACAAGGTCGAAGAGAAGCCCGAGCTCTGGCCCGGGCACGCCTACCAGCAGTACCTCCCGACCCTGAAGGAGGAAGGCGAGGGGAGCGCTCCGGTGCTCTACGACGGAGAGTACCCGGACAAGCTCTACGCCGTCGGCGTGTCCGGCTCTCGTGTGTGGGGCGGCTTGCCGACCGTGAAGTTCGTGAAGAAGTACTGGGCGGAGTCGCGGAACGGGGTCGTGCGGGGTTCGCACAGCACCGACCGAGGCTTGCCGCCAAGAGAGTACGACGATGCTTTGGTCACGGCGCCGGTCACATACACGCCGGAGGTGCGGTTCTTCTTCGGCGCCGGCGGGCCGACGATCGTGCTCGACAGCCACGCCTTTCACGAGTG